>CACBFJ010000004.1 GCA_902538495.1 uncultured Pelagibacteraceae bacterium
CTCTTTCCAACTTTTAGAGACTGGCTATTTTGAGAAAATGACAAATATAACAAAGATATGGTTGATTGGAATTATACAGGACCAAAAGAAACCGTTAATACTTTCTTAAAATATGAGAAAAATAAAGATGCTTTGATTTTTGACGCTGGCTGTGGAACTGGTTTAGTAGGCTTGGAATTAAAAAAATTTGGTTTCAAAAACTTTCATGGGGCAGATCTATCTCAAAAATTATTGAGCACCATTCCATCAAATTTATATAAAAAGCTGTTCAAGTCCGATTTAAACCAATCAATAAATTTAGAAGATAACACTTACGATGCAATTTTTTGTGTTGGCACTTTTACTTTTGGCCATGTAAAACCAAATGCCTTGGATGAATTTATAAGAATAACTAAAAAAGGTGGTTTAATTTGTTTTACTATTAATGAGGGTATATACAAAGATTATGGATTTGATAAAAAAATACAGATATTAAATAAAACAAATCTTTGGAGTGAAATAGAGTTTTTTAAATCTGATTACATCGCAAGCAAAGATGTCAATGCTTGGTTAGGTTTGTATAAAGTAAAATAATGAAAATTATATTAATAATGGGTTTGCCTGGTGCGGGCAAAACAACTTTAGCTTCTCATCTAGTGCCTTTGTTAAAAGCCAAATGGCTTAATGCAGATGAAGTAAGGAAAGAAGCAAATGATTGGGATTTTTCTGCAGAGGGGAGAACTAGGCAAGCAAAGAGAATGTGGAGTAAAGCTGAGGAATACAAAAGACATGGATATCATGTAGTTGCAGATTTTGTTTGTCCGACACCTGAAGCAAGAAGTTTGTTTCCTGCAGATTATATAATTTGGGTAGACACAATAAATGCAGGTAGATTTGATGATACAAATAAGATGTTTGTAAAACCTGACAAGTATGACTTTCATGTGACAACACAAGATGCTAAAAATTGGTCATTAAAAATATTTGAGAAATTAAAATAATGTCTTATCAATGGGATAATAAAAAACCTACTGCACAAATGCTTGGAAGATGGCAACCATTTCATGATGGACATTATAATTTATTTAAAGAAATAATTAAAAAAACTGGTCAAGTTTGTATTCAAATAAGAGACGTTCAAGGAGTGGACGATAACCCCTTTGATTTTGAAACAGTCAAAAAAAGTATTGAGGACAGACTTAATCCAGAATTTGAGGGACGTTTTAAAATTATGATAGTACCCAATATAACTAATATTTGTTACGGTAGAGGCGTAGGTTATAAAATTGAAGAAATTGAATTATCAAAAGAAATTCAGGAAATCTCAGCAACAAAAATTCGAGCTCAAATGAGAAAAGAAGGTAAACTTAAATAAAATCGTATGACTATTAAAGTTATCACTCAAAAAGATATTTCAAGAATAATAATGGATGAGCCTAAAACTTATAATTCACTGTCATTCAAAAATTTAACAGACTTGATAAAAATAATTAAAAAATTAGATAAAGATAATAATACTAAAGTGATAATAATTGAGGGAGCAGGTAAAGGTTTTAGTGCAGGACATAACTTAAAAGAAGTTCAAGGTTTAAATAAAAAGGTAAAGTATCAGAGATTATTTAACTTGTGCTCGAAACTCATGCTATTGATTGTTGAGGGAAGAAAACCTGTTATCGCTAAAGTTCATGGGGCCGCATATGCTGCTGGATGTCAGTTAGTTGCAAGTTGTGATTTAGCTTTTAGTTCTAAAGATGCATTGTTCTCAACACCAGGGGTAAACATTGGTTTGTTTTGTAGTACTCCAATGGTTGCAGTAAGCAGAAAAATAAAAAGAAAATCAATGATGAAAATGTTATTAACTGGTGAACCGATTTCAGCAAAATATGCAAAGGAAATTGGATTAATTAATGACTTTTATCCAAAATCAAAACTTGATAATGAAGTTTTAAAGATTGCAAAAAAAATCGCATCAAAATCAAATCTGACAATTAAAATAGGTAAACAAACATTTTACAAGCAATTAGAAATGCCATTAAGAAAAGCTTATGCATACACTAGTAGAATGATGACAAAAAACATGATGGCAATGGATGCAAAAGAGGGTATTGCAGCATTTCTCGAAAAAAGAAGACCTGTTTGGAAAAATAAATAATATGGTCAATATTAAAGATATTCTCACAAATTATAAAAATATTGCTTTGGTTGGAGCTAGTAAAGATTTGAATAAAACTTCAACAATAGTAATGAAACACCTTCAAAATTATGGATATAAAGTTTATCCTGTTAATCCAACTATTGCAGGTCAGTTAATACTAGGTGAGAGAGTGTATGGAAAAGTTTCAGAAATTGATGGGCCTGTGGATATAGTTGATGTTTTTAGACCGTCAGATGAGGCTATTGAAATTGTTAATGAAGCTATAAAGATTAACGCAAAAGTTTTGTGGCTTCAGTTAAATATAAAGAATTCCCAAGCTAAGAAAATTGCTGAGGCAAATAATATAATTTATATCGAAGATAAATGTACTAAACTTGAAGTAGAAAAATATCTAAATTAAATGGAAATTGTAAACTATGTGCAAAAAAAATTTTTTTTATTAAAAATTATAACAATTTTTTTTATCTCTATTTCTGTTTCAAACGCAGAGTTAATTAAACCAAATAGCAAAATTAGTCCTTCCGAAGTTGTGAAAATACAATTACTTGGTTTACAAAATAATAATGATGGATTTAAGGATAGCGGGATAGAACAGACCTGGAATTTTGCCCATCCTAGCAACAAAGAGGTCACTGGGCCTCTAGATAAATTTAAAAGAATGATAAAAAGTGATAATTACCAAATGATGATAAATCACTTAAGCCATACAATTACTCAGTTAAGAAGTGGAGCTAGCTGGGCTCAATTTGAGGTCATAATATTGGATAAAGAAAAAATTTATCATAAATTTAATTGGCAAGTAGAAAAATATACCGAGGATGGACCTTTAAAAAACTGCTGGTTGACAACTATGGTTTCAAGCCCTGTGTCATTGGGTAGCTCAATATAACGCTCTTGATACAATTTTGTTTCGGAATGAATGAAAATTTAGTAGTAATCAGACTATGAAAAGCAAAACGAAAGTAGTTGTAGTTGGTGGAGGTGTCGTAGGTGTAAGTGCACTATACCACCTAGCAAAAAAAGGTTGGTCAGATGTTGTTTTAGTAGAGAGAAAAGAACTCACTTCAGGTTCAACTTGGCATGCTGCTGGTTTGCTGCCTTTATTTAACATGAGTTATTCGGTTGGCCAGCTTCATAAATATGCTGTGAATTTATACAAAACATTAGAGGAGGAAACCGGAAAAAATGTTGGCTTCAGTGTAGTTTCAAACATTCGTTTAGCTAGTACAAAAGATAGAATGGATGAGTATCATCAATATGCAGGTGTAGCTAAAACAATTGGTGTAGATGTAAAATTTTTAACACCTCAACAGGTAAAAGAAATTTGGCCTTTATGTCATACAGATGATTTAGTCGGAGCAATACAACACCCTGAGGATGGATATATTCAGCCAGCAGATTTAACTCAAGCTCTTGCAACAGGTGCAAGAAATAGAGGAGCTGAAATTTATCGAAACACAACTGTTTTATCTATGAAACAGACTAAAAATGGATGGATAGTTGAAACTGACAAAGGTTCAATTGAATGTGAGCACGTGATTTCTTGCTCAGGAAATTTTGCACGACAAACAGGAGAAATGGTTGGATTAGATATTCCTGTTATACCAGTCGAACATCAATACATTGTAACAGAGCCACATCCAGAAATTCAAAAAAGAAAAAAAGAAGGCCTTCCAGAGATGGGAGTTTTAAGAGATAGTGACAGCAGATGGTACATGAGAGAAGAAGCTGGTGGATTAATTCTAGGTCCTTATGAAGATGGTGCCCCTGCTTGTTATGTAGAAGGACCTTCAAAAAATTCAGAGTATGAATTGTTTCAGGAAGATTTAGATAGACTTGCTCCACATATTGAGGGTGCAATACATCGTGTACCTGCTTTTGGAGAAGTAGGAGTTAAAAAAGTTTATAATGGTGCAATCTGCTATACTCCTGATGGTAATCCAATAGTTGGTCCTGCGTGGGGATTAAAAAATTTTTGGATTAACGAAGGACATAGCTTTGGAATAACCGCTGCAGGTGGTGCCGGTTGGCAATTAGCTGAGTGGATTATAGATGGAGAGCCTACAATAGATATGCTAGGTGTTGAACCAAGACGATATGGGAATTATGCCACTAAGTCATATTTGAAAGCTAAAAATGAGGAGGCTTATAGCCATGTTTTTATAGTTCATTATCCTGATGAAGAAAGACCAGCAGCAAGACCTTTAAGAACTGCACCGTGTTATGAGAGAATGAAAGCTTTAGGAGCTGTATTTGGACAAAAATTTGGATGGGAACGTCCTAATTTTTTTGCAACGGATGGCATGGAACAAAAAGACGACTGGTCTTTTAGAAGATCAAAATGGTTTGATGCAATAAAAAAAGAATGTGAGAATGTGAAAAAAAATGTTGGACTTTTAGATATGACTGCATTTGCAAAATGTAGAATTAAAGGACCAAAAGCTGAAGAATTTCTTGATTACTTAGTTGCAAATAAACTTCCAAAAAAAATTGGTAGAATAAATTTATGCCATGCACTTAATACCAAGGGTGGTGTTCATTCAGAATTTACAATTATGAAAGAGGCAGAAAATAGTTATTATCTCGTTTCTGCTGGAGCAAATTTACGATTAGACCATGACTGGATACAAAAATGGATGCCAACAGATGGTTCTGTAATTTTTGAGGATTTAACTAACAGCACAGGAGTACTTGTTGTTGCAGGTCCTAAAGCAAGAGAATTAATGAAAAAAGTTTCAACAGACGATTTTTCAAATGAAAATTTTAAATGGTTAACTGCAAAAAATGTTAATGTTGGATACGCACCAGTTAATGCTATGAGAGTAAATTTTGTTGGAGAATTAGGATGGGAGTTACATCACCCAATTGAGTATCAAAACCATATTTTTGATAAATTGATGGAAGCAGGTAAAGATTTGGGAATAAAGCCATTTGGTATTAGAGCAATGAATAGTTTAAGAATTGAAAAATCTTATAAGCTAGTAGGAACTGAATTATCAATTGAGTATTCTCCGTATGAATCTGGTTTAGATAGATTTGTTCATCCAAATAAAGGAAACTTTATTGGCCTAGAGGCTTTAAATAAATGGAGACAAAAAGGTTTTGACAATAAATTAGTTACTCTTGAAGTTCACGATACTACTGACTCTGATGTATTAGGAAATAATCCAATTTATAAAGATAATAAAGTTGTTGGAAGAGCAACTGGTGGTGAATATGGATTTAGAATTGATAAATCGATAGCTTTAGCAATGGTAAAACCTGATCTAGCTAATGTTGGAGAGAAACTAAAAGTTGATATTCTTGGAAAGATGTATGAGGCTACAATTCTTGATGAAAGTCCTTATGATTCTGAAAATAAATTGTTGAGAGCATAATGAAAATTTTAGTAGCAGTAAAAAGAGTGATTGATTACAACGTTCAAATCAGAGTGAAAGAAGATAACTCGGGTGTAGTAACTGACAATGTTAAAATGTCGACTAATCCACCAGATGATAATGCAATTGAAGAAGCGGTAAAGATTAAAGAAGCTGGTAAAGCCACAGAAGTAGTGGCAGTAAGTATTGGAGAAGAGAAAGCACAAGAAACAGTTCGTAAAGCATTGGCGGTTGGAGCTGATAGAGGAATACTCGTTAAAACAGAGGGTGTTGTTGAACCTCTTTCTGTTTCAAAATTATTACAAAAAATTGTAGAAAAAGAAAAACCAGATTTAGTCTTTATGGGTAAACAGGCAATCGATGATGATTGTAATCAGACAGGTCAAATGTTAAGTGCGCTGCTTAATTGGCCTCAAGCTACCTTTGCATCTAAAATTGAGATTAAAGATGGTAAGTTAGAGGTGACAAGAGAAATAGATGAAGGTTTAGAAACAATAGAAATTAGTTTTCCAGCAATAGTAACTTGTGATCTAAGATTAAACGAACCGAGGTATGCTTCGCTACCAAATATAATGAAAGCTAAAAAAAAACCTATTGAACAATTAAATGCGTCAGATTTAGGAGTGGATATAAGCCCAAGAGTCGAACAAATTAAAGTTGAAGAGCCTCCTAAAAGAAAAGCTGGTATAAAGGTATCAAGTGTATCTGAGCTGGTTCAGAAATTAAAAAATGAGGCTAAGGTAATTTAAATGTCAGTTTTATTAATTGCAGAACATAACAATAAAGAATTGAGGCCATTTACACTTAATGCAGCAACTGCAGCATCACATATAGATAATGATGTTCATGCTGTAATTATTGGACATAATTGTGAAGAAGCTGCTATAGCATTATCAAAATTAGAATTTGTTAAGAAAGTTATTCAAGTCGAAGCAGCTTACTACGAGAATTTTGTTGCTGAAAATTTTGCACCAGTAATTGTAAAATTAGCTGGTAACTATTCACATATAATAAGTTCAGCAAACACTTTTGGTAAAAATTTAATGCCTAGAATAGCTGCTGCTTTAGATACTTCTCAAATCAGTGATATAACTAAAGTTATTGCTCCCGACACCTTTTTGCGTCCAATTTATGCAGGAAATGCTTTTGCAACAGTAAAAAGTAAAGATACAAAAAAATGTGTAACAATAAGACCCACATCTTTTGATGCATGTGAAAGTACTGGTGGATCAGCATCAATAGAAAAAGCTGAAGCAAGTGAGGAATTTTCAAAAACAAAGTTTGTCAAAAGAGAAGAAGTAAAATCGGATAGACCAGAGCTTGGTACTGCTAGAGTTGTTGTATCAGGTGGAAGAGGAATGCAGAGTGGAGATAATTTTAAACTTATTACTTCTTTAGCTGATAAATTAAATGCAGCAATAGGAGCATCTAGAGCGGCAGTTGATGCTGGATATATAAGTAACGATCACCAAGTTGGTCAAACAGGTAAAGTTGTTGTCCCAGATCTATATATTGCTGTTGGTATCTCAGGCGCTATTCAGCATTTAGCAGGAATGAAAGAAAGTAAAGTAATAGTGGCAATAAACAAAGACGGAGAAGCACCAATTTTTAGTGTTGCGGACTATGGTCTTGAAGCCGATCTTTTTGAAGCAGTTCCTCAATTCTTAGAGGAATTGAACAAATTAAACACTATACAAAAATAATATAATCTGTAAAAAATTAAATTATGTCCAGAGAGACAATGGAATATGATGTAGTGATTGTAGGTGGCGGTCCATCAGGCTTAGCTACAGCTATAAAGTTAAAACAATTAAACTCAGAATTAAATATTTGCTTGTTAGAAAAAGCATCAGAAATTGGTGCCCATATTTTAAGTGGAAATGTATTTGAAACAAGAGCTTTAGATGAATTGATTCCTAACTGGAGAGAATTAAATTCACCCATTAAAACTAAAGTTACTAAAGAAAAATTTTTATTTTTAGGTAAAAACAAATCATTAAGTTGGCCAACATGGTTATTACCAGCAGTTCAAAAAAATCACAAAAATTATATTATTAGTCTTGCAAACTTATGTAGATGGCTTGCAGAACAAGCAGAAACCCTTGGCGTTGAAATTTTTCCTGGATTTCCAGCAAGCGAAATTTTATTTAATGAAGATGGTTCTGTAAAAGGTGTAGCAACTCAAGATATGGGTATTGATAAAGAAGGAAACAAAAAAGATAGTTTTGAGCCAGGTATCGATTTATTGGGAAAGGTTACTGTTTTTGCAGAGGGTTGTAGAGGTCATTTAGGAAAACAATTAATTAAAAGATTTGAACTTGATAAGGATAAAGACCCGCAACAATATGGAATAGGATTTAAAGAGATATGGGAAGTGGATGAAAAAAATCACCAAGAAGGTTTGGTAATGCATACTGCTGGATGGCCATTAGATAACAGTACTTACGGAGGAAGCTTTATTTATCACGCAGAAAAAAAACAAATATTTTTAGGTTATGTAATTGGTTTAGATTATCAAAATCCACACTTATCTCCATTTGATGAATTTCAAAGATTCAAAACACATCCTGCGATAAGAAAAATAATTGAGGGTGGAAAAAGAATTTCTTATGGTGCTAGAGCTTTGATAGAAGGTGGTTTCCAAAGTTTGCCAAAAATGTTCATGCCTGGTGCATTATTGATTGGGTGTGATGCAGGTACTTTAAATATGCCTAAGATAAAAGGATCGCATACTGCAATGAAAAGTGGAATAATTGCAGCAGAAGCAATTAATGACCATTTGAAAGATAATAAAGAGCTATCAATTTTTGAGGAAAAATTAAAAAAAAGTTGGTTATACAAAGAACTATATGAAGCAAGAAATGTTAAGCCTAGTTTTAGTTGGGGCTTAATTTTGGGAATTATTTTTACTGGAATTGATCAAATTTTGTTTAGGGGTAAATTGCCGTTTACACTTAAACACAAACATGCTGACCATCAAACATTAAAACCAGCAAATAAAATGCCTAAAATTGACTATCCTAAGCCAGATAACGTTATTACTTTTGATAAAACGAGTTCAGTTTATCTAACCGGCACAAACCATGTAGACAATCAACCTGTTCATTTAAAACTTAAAGATCCATCATTACCAATTAACTATACATTAGATGAGTATGATGAACCGGCGCAAAGGTATTGTCCAGCAGGGGTATATGAAGTTCAAAAGGAGAATGGATCCAACAGATTTGTTATTAATTCTCAAAATTGTATTCATTGTAAAACTTGTGACATAAAAGAACCCTCTCAAAATATCACTTGGGTAACACCTGAAGGTGGAGGCGGCCCTAAATATGGGAATATGTAATTAAGACAAATCTATTGCAAATTTTTTTAAAGTTTCGATAGATAAAATTTTTAGAGTATTCTCATGTGTGCTTTTTAGATAAATTGGACAACCTTTACCAGCTTCGACAGCTCTAGCATACCAGGTGGCGCATACACACCATCCATCTCCATCTTTTAGACCAGGAAAACCGTATTCGGGATGTGGCGTAATTAAATCATTACCAGCTTCTTTACACCATTCTAAAAATTCAGTTGTTACTTTTGCACAAACAGTATGTAAACCCATATCATTTTCATCAGTGTTACAACAGCCATCTCTATACCATCCAGTTAGGGGATCCAATGAACAATTTTCTAAATTTTCGCCTAAAACATTTTTTTGCATTGATTTACCCAAATATATTAAAAATTTTATTATCTATAAGTCCATTGAATGAAATTGAGCGTCTTTCCTCTTTTGTTCCTTTAAAAGGATAAACAGTGTGCATCAAATAATGTGGAAAAAAGTAAAAGTCTCCAACCTTTGGTTCTATAGGAAACCTGCACTGGGACAAAAACATTCTATTTCCATGAATTAACTCTAAGTTCCCACCTCTGTAATCTTTTTTATTGTCTTGGAAATGTTTACCAAAAGTTTCTGGTAATTTTAAAAAACCAGCACCCGATATATGACCTGAATGCCAGTGTACCGGATTATATTCATTTTCAAATTGTCTGACAACCCAGGTTTCAATTAATTTAAATTCAGAGATTTTTTTTCCTGTATCCTTATAAATCCATTGTGCGACTGAGTCTCCTAGAAATTTTAACCACCCACTTTCTTCAACAGTCTTTTTGTCTAATCTAAATTCTTGTTTAACGTCGCCAACAAGACCCTTACCAACATCTAGATTTTTTGATTGTTCTTTGTCTTCTATAGTATTATCAATAAATTTGTTTAGATGATTTAAAAGATCATCTGGAATTTTTACCTTAAAAATTGAAGGGCCGAAAATTCTAATTAATCCATAGTCATAATTCATAATTATCTAATTATTAAAAAAAATATTTTACTATTTTCCATAAACATTATAAACATCTTCATCTATGTCAGCATTGAACGATATAGACCTTCTCTCCTCATCTGAGTCTTTAAAAGGGTAAACTGTATGCATTAAGTAATTAGGAAAAAAATAAAATTCACCAATTTTAGGTGTAACTTTAAAACATGAATTACTTAAAAACTGCCTAGAACCATGAATTAATTCTAATCTGCCATTTGAATTTGATTTTTTATTTGATTGAGGTGAACTCCCAAAATTTTCAGGAACCTTTAAATAACCTACACCAGAAATATGACCAGAGTGCCAATGGGTGGGATTATATTCATTTTTAAACTGTCTAACAACCCAAGAGTCTCTCAAAGTAAAATTCTTTACAGGTTTACCGCTGCTTTTTTCTACCCAAGTTGAAACACAATTACCTAAAAATTTCATCCAACCTGAGGCCTCACAAAATGGTCTGTCTAATTTAAATTCTTGAGTAACTTCACCAGCCAAATTGTTTCCATGATCTAGAGCGATAGATTTTTTTTCGTCTTTTATTATATTGTCAACATAATCATTTAGTTTTATGATCATTTCATCTGGAATAATTGCTTTAGCTATGGATGGTCCAAAAGGCTTAGCAATTTGAATTTGAATATTATTATCCATTAATTAAATTTTTGTAGGATTAGGCTGTCCTTTATATACTTCTTCAGGGTCAAATTTTTTTTCTTTTTCTAAAAATTTCATTTTTACTTCTCTTCCATTATGAATTATCCCTAAAGGTATAGATCTATAAAAACAAGATCTATATCCAACATGACAGCTTGCTCCCTTACCAATATCAACAGTCAACCAAATTGAATCTTGATCATCATCAATTCTAATTTCTTTTACTTTTTGAACAAATCCACTAGTTTTACCTTTGTGCCAAATAGCTTTTCTTGATCTGCTAAAATAATGCGCCTCTTTAGTTTCAATAGTTTTTTTTAAAGCTTCAACATTCATATAGCCATGCATAAGAATATCCTTAGTTTTATCGCACATTGTAATTACAGGAATTAAACCATCATTATCAAATTTTGGAGAAAGAAGATTACCTTCTTCAATTTCAAGGACATTTTCTCTTTTTTTGAACATATAAGGTAATTATGTAGCATAAATTTAGATATATTAAATATTTTAAAAATATAGATTAATAGGTATAAAACTTGCAATGAAACTTGTTAAAAATAATAACGAAGAACAAAAAACTAAAATTGTATCCGATAAGGACGCTGAAGAAGCATTTAAAACAATTTTAAAATGGATAGGTGAGGATCCTCAAAGAGAAGGCTTATTGGAAACACCTAAAAGAGTTGTTAAAGCTTTTAAGGAATATTTCAAAGGATATAAAGAGGATCCAAATTTAGTATTGGATAAAACTTTCGGAGATGTCGAAGGCTATGATGATATGGTCGTTCAAAAAAATATATCAGTTCAAAGTCATTGCGAGCATCATATGGCACCAATAATTGGAAAAGCTCATGTAGCTTATATTCCAAGAGACAGGGTGGTAGGACTAAGCAAATTAGCAAGAGTTGTAGAAGTTTTTTCTAAAAGATTGCAAACACAAGAAAGATTAACTATGCAGATTGCGAATACACTTATGAAATCTTTAGATGCAAAAGGTGTGGCTGTTACTATCGATTCAACTCATCAGTGTATGACCATGAGGGGTATAAAAAAAGAGCAAGCTTCAACAGTAACGAATTATTACTTGGGTCAGTTCAAAGAGGATCTAAGTTATCAAAATAGGTATTTAAGATTTATTAGCACCCAAAAAGAGTAAAGTGTCTGATCAATTTAAAGCAATAATAATAAATCAAGAAGGTGATAAGTTCACAAGGGAAGTAAAATTAATTGATAAAAGTTTTTTAAAACATGGCGATGTTACTATCAAAGTAGATTACTCAGACTTAAATTTTAAAGATGGAATGATCCTTAAAAATGGAGGAAGATTAGTTAAAGAATTTCCTCATATTCCTGGAATTGATTTTTCAGGTACAGTTTTAGAAAGTGAAAACTCAAAATTTAAATCAGGTGACGAAGTAATTTTGACTGGTTTTAGAGTTGGGGAAATTTTTTACGGTGGTTATTCTCAAATTGCAAAAGTTAATGGAGATTTTTTGATAAAAAAACCAAATAATTTAACGACAAAGCAAGCAATGATATTGGGCACGGCAGGTTTTACATCTCTAATGGCAGCATTTGCAATAAAGGCGAGAGAAGAAATTCTACTAGGTGAAAAAGTAAAAAATGTTTTGGTAACAGGAGCATCTGGAGGAGTGGGTAGTATTGCTGTAATGATATTAAACAAGATGGGATACGAGGTTACTGCTGTATCTGGAAAAGAATCTAAAGCTGACTACTTGAAATCATTGGGTGCTAAAAACGTTATAAATAGGGCAGAATTTGATAAAGATCCAAAATTAATTGATAAAGGTTTATGGGATGGAGTAGTTGATACAGTTGGCGGAAAAATTTTAGCCAATGCGATTGTCCAAACAAATTCTAATGGTATTATTGCGGTATGTGGTAATGCAAGCACGAATGAACTTAATACAAATGTAATCCCATTTATGTTAAGAGGAATAAAACTTTGGGGTATGGACTCTGCTAATTGTAGCATACGAAGAAGAGAATTCATTTGGGGGGAAGCTTCAAAATTAATTGATTTTGATTTATTAGAAAAATCTATTCAAAAGGTAAACTTGGAGGAGTTAATTGAAACTTATCCGAAGATATTGAAAGGTGAAATTTCAGGAAGAGTTTTAGTAGATTTGAATAAATAATGGATTGGGACAAATTAAAAATATTTCATGCAGTGGCTGAAGCTGGAAGTTTTACAAATGCAACAGTTAATTTAAATTTAAGTCAATCGGCTATTAGTCGGCAAATTCAATCATTAGAGCAAGATTTACAAGTTCAATTATTCGAAAGACATGCGAGAGGCCTTACCCTTACAGAAAATGGTGAGTACGTTTTTAAAACAGCTCATGAAGTCATAAGTAAATTAAAAGAGGTAGAAACCACCTTAGGGGATCAAAAAAACAAGCCAAGTGGAAAATTAACCATTACGACGGTAAGAAGTTTTGGTACTCATTGGTTAACACCAAGAATTCAAGAATTTATGAGATTAAATCCTGATATAGAGATTGAGCTTATTTTTGAGGATAAAGAGCTAGATTTAAGTACCAGACAAGCAGATATTGGCATTTTTATGCGAAGACCAAAACAATTAAACTATATTCAAAAAAAATTGGTAGATTTGAAATATTATATTTATGGTTCTAACAGGTATTTAGAGAAAAACGGCATGCCTAAGTCAATAAATGACTTAAACAAACATAAATTTATTTCTTTTGGGAGAGGAGCTCCTTCTCCAGTTTATAATCCAGATTGGGTATTAAAATTAGGGATGCCTGAGGGCAAAAAAAGAAAACCAATTATGAAGGTAAATAGTGTAATGGGTCTATTACTTGCTGTTGAAACGGGTGTTGGATTAGCCGCTCTACCTGAATATTTAGTAAATGACTCAAATAAAGTAATTAAAGTTTTACCTAAATCTGAGGGACCAATAACAGAAGCTCATTTCGTATATCCTCAATCACTAAAAAATACCGCAAGAGTTCAAGCTTTTAGAAATTTTTTATTTAGCAAAATAGGCGACTGGAAATCGTCATAGCCTGCGACACTATTGCGATTGATAATCATTATCAATGAGAATAGTTCTCATTCTCATTAAGAATCATGCGGAAGAACATAAAAAAACGGAGAATATATGAGGAATGTAATATCAACATTTACGTTAGTCCTCTCGATAATTGCATCATCATTCGCAATTGCAGAAGAGGTTAATGTTTTTAACGCAAGACACTATAAAGCAGACTCTGAACTTTATTCAAAATTTACAAATAAGACTGGAATTAAAGTCAATTTGATAAACGGAAAATCGGGTGCTTTAGAAAAAAGAATAATAAGTGAGGGTGCAGACTCTTCTGCTGATCTATACATTACGGCAGATGCAGGTAGATGTGGTGCCATGGATGCAAAAGGTACACTTCAAGGTGGTCTAAAGTCTAAAGCTATTAAAGATGCAGTTCCAAAAAGTTTTAGAACAAACAAGTGGGTTGGAATCGCAAAAAGAGCTAGGATAATTTATTATTCACCTGAAAGAGTTACTGGTGCAGAATTATCTGGAATGACTTATGAGGGTTTAGCTGATCCCAAGTGGAGAGGTAGGCTGGTAATAAGAAAATCAAGTAACATTTATAATAAATCTCTTGTTGCTTCATTAATTAAAAATAATGGAAAAGCTGCAACAGCCGCATGGGCGGAAGGAGTTGTTGCTAATATGGCAAGAACACCGACAGGCAATGATAGAGCACAAATAATGGCAGTAGCAGCTGGTGAGGCTGATATTGCTGTAGCTAACACATACTACTTAGCTTTGATGTTATCAGGTAAAAAGGGTACAGAACAACAAGAGGCTGCAAAAAAAGTTAAAGCGTTCTTTCCTAATCAAAATGATAGAGGAACACACATGAACGTAAGTTGCGCAGCTCTAGTAAAAGGTGCTCCTAACAAAAGCAACGCTGTTAAACTCGTAGAGTTTTTATTAACTCCAGTGTCTCAAGAGCATTTTACAAATAATACTTTTGAGTTTCCAATGATTGACGGTGTTTCGCCAAGTCCATTAGTAGTTAATAACTTAGGGTTAGATTTCAAACAAGACATGAAAACTAATCTCGCTTCTTATGGAAAAAATCAAGCTGATGCAGTGGAAGTAATGACGGCTGCTGGTTGGAAGTAACAATGAGAGAAAGAAAGAAATTTATATCAGATATTGATTACAATAAATCTTCTAAGGCATGTTCACCATGTAATTTAGAGTGTAAAAAAATCGATAAAAGAGTAAATAATAGAAAACTTTCAGAATTAAGTGCTAAGGAGGTTCCGCATATCCTAAAAGTATTTGATCTTTAAATTTTCTGGAGTGCTCGTACTTTGACTGAGAAGATGCTCAGTACGGGCACAAATACTTTCATGTTTATAAGGCGGATTATGAATTATGAGAATTAGTTTTTGGCATATATCTTCTTTTTTAATTTCACTTTTTGTAATAATCCCAATACTTACCGTCTTTTCGAGTTTTTTTGAGGATACTTCAAATTATTATCAAATTTTAAAAGACACTTTTTTAATAGAATATATATTTAACTCAATTTTTTTATTATTTTCTGTTTTATTATTAACTTTTTTAATTGGCACTGGGTCAGCTTATTTAGTTTCTTTTTACGAATTTCCACTAAGTAATTTTTTTAAATGGAGTTTAATATTATCTTTTGCAGTCCCCCCGTATATCTACGCCTATTCTTTAACAGCTTTTTTTGAAAATTATGGAACTGCATATACTATTTTAAAAAATTTATTTGGTGATGGTAATTACAATCAAAATATACCTAAATTTGATGGTTTATTAGGTGTTATCTTATCTATTTCTTTTTCTTTATATGCTTATGTTTACATTTTAGCCAGAGCATCCTTTTTGTATCAATCACAAAATTTAATAGAATTAGGTAAAAACCTAGGATTTACAAAATTAAAAACATTATATTCAATTATTTTACCATCAGCACGACCGGCTATAATTACAGGCTTATCATTGGTAGCAATGGAAACTCTAGCAGAATTTGGTGCAGTTGATTTTTTTTCAATAAATACACTAACGACAGGAATATATAATTCTTGGATAGCCTTCGATGATTTAGCTTTTGCAAATAGATTATCATTTTTTTTGCTACTTTTTATCTTTGCACTCTTCATTATAGAAAATTTTTCGAGAAAAAAGGCAAAATACCACTTCAATTCGAGGGGTGGATTTAAGCAAAAGCATAAAATAAAACTCGAGGGAAAAAAATCCTTTCTGGCTTTCTTATTTTGTTTTTCTGTATTCTTCTTAAGTTTTTTATTCCCTTTAAGTCAGATGATGTATTGGACACTAAAATTCCCTGAAAATTTATTTGAACTTCAAGTTTTAGATCTGTTAAAAAATACCTTATATTTGGTTTCTTTATCTAGTTTAGTTTTGATAATCTTCGCACTAATTTCTAATTATGGAAATAGAGTAACTAAAAATAAAGTTTTAAATGTCTTGTCTACTTTATCTATTTCAGGTTATGCAATACCAGGTGTAATATTAGCAGTTGCATACATTACTTTCATTGCTTGGTTTGATGAAAATGTAATTAAAAGTCTTGGTTTTTTTTCAATAAAAAAAATATTCATAGGATCAATAATTGGATTAGTGCTAGTTTACTTTGTTAGATTTTATTCACTTGCATACAATGGGATAAAGTCAGGGTATGAAAAAATTAATATTGCAGTTGATGAAAGTGCGTACTTACTGGGTTACTCAAAAAGAAAAACATTTATGAATATTCACGTTCCTTTTTTGAGAAATTCTTTGTTATTCATTATTATTTTAGTTTCACTTGAAATCATAAGAGAATTACCAATAACATTGATTCTAAGACCCTTTAATTTTGAAACTTTTGCGACAACTGCTTATATTTCTGCATCAGAAGATTTACTTGAAGCTGCAGCTGTGCCATCATTATTTTTAATTTTAATTGCATCCTTTTTTATTATAATTGCATCCAAATATATTTTGAGAGAAAACAATGAATAATTTCTTTGAGGTAAAAAATGTTGACTTTGTTGCTGGAGGTAAAACAAAAGTAAGAAACATGTCTTTTGCAATTGAAAACGAGGGTGATGTTATATGTCTACTTGGTCCCTCGGGAATAGGCAAAACAACTATATTAAGAACAATTGCTGGGTTACAAAAAATTAAAAATGGATCTATTGAGCTTAAAGGTAAAATAATATCCTCTAGCGATGTGAATGTTGAGCCTGAGGATAGAAATATTTCTTTAGCTTTCCAAGAGAATAGTTTGTTTCCACATTATACAGTAGAAAAAAATATTTTATTGGGTTTAGAAAAAAATAAAGGAAAAAAAGAAAAACAAATTGATTTAAAGGAAATTTTAGATTTATTAGATCTTTCTAATATATTAAAACAGTACCCTCACCAAATAAGTGCTGGCGAAGCCCAGAGAACATCTTTAGCAAGAACTTTGCTTACTCAACCTGATCTACTATTGCTTGATGAACCTTTGTCTAATGTTGATCAAAGTTTTAAAGAGGAAATTCAAATTAGGTTAAAAAAAATTCTAAAAAATTTAAAAATCTCAACTATAATTGTGACTCATGATTCCTACGAAGCTTTTTATTTAGGCTCAAAATGTGGAATTATTTTTGATCAAGAGCTTAGACAGTTTGATGATCCTTACAAACTTTATCATCTTCCAAATTCAATAGATGTGGTGAATTTTTTAAATAGAGGTGTTTTGATACCAGCAGAAGTAACAAGTCCCAAAAGTTTAGAAAATAAAGACCTTGGAACTATTACAGGAAATTTTATTAAGCCTTTTCCAATTGGTTCAAATGTTCAGTTATTAGTTCAACCAGAAGACTTGCAACATGATGACCAAAGTAATTTAAAATTAGAGGTTGTTGATAGAAAATTTAGAGGAACAAACTTTATTTATACTTTAAAGACACCCAGCAATAGATTAATTCCGGTGTTTGTTCACTCTCATCATATTCATCAACATGAAGTTAGTGAAAAATTTGGGATTAAAAGACCAATTCATATTGATCATATAGTTTGCTTCTAATAAAAACCTTTTAGAAAAATGAAAAGTAACTTAAAAGTTTTTTTAAAGGGAATTATTGATGTAAGCCCACTGATGATTCCGGTTGTTCCCTTTGGTTTAATTTTTGGAGTTCTTGCTATTGATGTTGGATTTACTCCAATTGAAACAATGGCAATGTCTTTAATTATTTTTGGTGGCGCTTCTCAGATAGTTTTATTGCAATTATTTTCTGGTGGTGCATCTTCTTTAGTAATAATTAGCTCAGTTGGTGCAGTGAACTCCAGACATTTACTTTACGGAGCTGTCGTATCAGAGCATTTGTCAGATTTGAAGTTGATTTGGAAGATTATTATATCCTATTTTTTAATCGATCAGGCATTTGCAATTTCAAATGAATATTTAAAAAAGAATAAGGACCATAATAGATACTTTCACTTAGTAGGCGGAGGAGCTACTTGTTGGGTAATTTGGCAATCGACCACATTTTTAGGAATTATACTTGGAGCAGCAATTCCAGAAAAACTTGGACTAAGTTTTGCAGTTCCTTTAACATTTTTAGCTTTATTGGTTAATGACTTTAGAAAATTTATAAATGTGATTGTAATAATTATTTCAGGTTTGGTAGCGACTTTGGGATATAATTATATTCCTTTTAAAGCTTACGTTATTGTTGCGGCTCTAGCAGGATTATTCACTGCAATGATATTAACAAGGAAAAATAAAAAAGCATGAGCAACTGGGCATTAATTTTATATTGTGGATTGATTACTTATTTAACAAGGTTTTCTATGATAGCTTTAATTAAAAAGGAAATGTTCAATGATAGAATTAGAGAGATATTATCATTTGTGCCATCTGCAATATTTCCTGCGATAATCTTTCCAGCTATTTTTATTAATGACATAGGATTAATTAAAATAGATGATAATCCAAAGATATTGGCTGCAATAATTGCAATGTTTATTGGTATTTTCTCCAGAAGTATAATTGCGACAATATTTTCAGGATTAGCATCTTATTGGTTTTTAATATTTGTTGTATAAACAATTATGAAAAAAATTTTAACTTTTTGTTTTCTTTTGTTAGCATTCAATGTTAATGCCATGGAAAAAGAAACAACTTTTAAAAAAGACTTATTTGACAAAGCACAATCTGAGGGCAAGGTTGTAGTAGTGAGCTCTTGGATTAAGTATTGTCCCTCATGCGCAAGTCAAATGAAAGTTTTGCAAAAAGCAAAAAATGATTTTGATAACATTGAATATTTTGCATTTGATGTAACAAATAGAGAAATTTCTGACATGTTTAATGTGCAATATCAAACAACTCTTCTAATTTTCAAAAATAATAAAGAGGTTTATAGAAGTATTGGAGAAATTAAAAAAGAAGCAATCTACAAAGCTCTTAAATCCTCAATTTAATTTAAGCACCCAATTTAATATTTCTTGAAACATTTGCCTCAAGTTGATCTGGTTTTTTTAAACCTAAATTATTCATAATTTCAATATACTGATCTTTGCTATCAACTTGTAACCTAGGGTTATTTTTTCTTTCTTTTCCAATTGTGCTAAATTTTTCTCCTTTATAGTCATGAGCGGGGTAAAGAAGAGTTTCGTCTGGTAATTTTAGGAGTTTATTAAATATGGAGTTATAAGAATCTATAGCATTTCCATTTTGAAAATCTGTTCTACCTGTCCCATTTATCAACAAAGTGTCACCAGAAAATAGATAGTTATCCATCAGAAAACTATAGCTATCTGAAGTATGTCCAGGTGTATACATAGCTCTTAATTTGATGTTATCTAAATTAATATACTCATCATCTTTAACTCTGATTTCAACCGTATCAGCCGGAGTATGATCGCCCATTATTCTCGAGCATTTTGTAATGTCCTTTAATTTTGAGGCACCAGTTACGTGATCTGCATGTATATGGGTATCAATAACTTTGACAAGTTTTAAATTAAGTTCTTTTAATAAATTTACGTATTTATTTACATTTTCTATTACAGGATCAATAATTAAAGCCTCTCTACCTTCCCCAGAAGAAATAAGATATGTGTATGTTGATGATCTATTGTCAAATAATTGTCTAAAAATCATTAATTTACACTATCATACATGTATAATTTGACCCATTGTTAAAATTGTGAAAATTAATATTTATTCACCATGAAACAGATTATAACATTATTCATTTTAGTACTTTATTGCTTACCATCTTTTGCTGACAAAAATATGAAAATTGGTTCGAAAGGAAAAGAAGGTGATATTAACCGAATCATAAAAGTAAAGATGTATGATAATTATTATGAACCTAGTTCTTTTCAAATTAAAGCAGGTGAAACAATAAAGTTTGAAGTTGAAAATGTGGGTGAGTTAGTCCACGAATTTAATATAGCAAATAAAATGATGCACATGAAGCATCAGCCTGAAATGGAAAAAATGGTTGAAAATGAAATACTTTTAGCTGACTCAATTGATAAAGAGAAAATGAAAAAAATGGCAAAAATGGATAAAGCCATGGGTCATTCACATAGCAATAGTGTTTTGTTAGCACCAAAAGAAAAGGAAGATATTATTTGGAAATTTGATAATGCCGTAAATATTGAAATTGCATGCAACGTGCCAGGTCATTATCAAGTTGGAATGATTGCTAAAGTTGATATAAACTAATTCAATGGACAATGCAGTCAACGCCAATTTTAATTGGTCGTGTAAATTTACATGGAAAAGAAGTGCTAAAAACACTGGTTGGTGTTTATTAGGTTGTGCAATTGGTGATTTTGGTACTATTTTATTTTTCCAACTAACTAAGATTCCATTCCCAGTTATGGGAATAATGACTTTAGCTATCATCAACGGACTAATTACAAGTATTATTTTAGAGACAATAATCTTAATGCGACAAAGTTTTGATTTTTCTAAAGCATTAAAAACAGCAATGGGAATGAGTTTTATATCAATGATAAGTATGGAGATCATGATGAATTTGACTGATTACTTTTTAACAGGTGGCGCAATTCTTACTTGGTGGGTAGTTCCAATTATGCTCTTAGTTGGGTTCTTAACACCTTGGCCTTATAATTATTGGAGACTAAAAAAATTTAATATTGCGTGTCATTAAAAAATTGGGACAACAAAACTTGGCTTTCATCATCGTCTTATATTAAATCTTTTAATAATTTTTTATTAAAACAAGTTAAATTAAATAAAAACAGTCAGATTTTAGATATTGGTTGTGGCAGGGGTAAGATACTAGGAAGCTTGTCATCAAAGTTAAGCTTAAAGAGAAAATCTATAGGTATAGATATAGAAAATCACAAAGATAGGGATAAAAGAATAATTTTTAAAAAAATTGATGCACTTAAATTTTTAAAAAAGAATAAAAAAACATTTGATCTAATTTTATTAAAACAAACTATTCATCTTTTTAAAATTAAAGATATTAAGACTATACTTAAATTGTCAAAGACATTGCTAAATCCAAACGGTAAAATTATTATTTTTACTCTAGACCCCATTAATAATGAAATTCCAACATTTTCGATTATGAAAAAAAAGCTGAAAAAAGCCTTAATAAGAGACAAGAAAATTATTAAATCAATTTCATATTCATTCAAAGGAAAACTCGTTAGAGGGTTTAGTTATAAAGTTAAAATTTCAAGGATAAAATATATGGAAATGGTAAATAGCAAATATATATCGGTGTTGTTGGGTATGAGCCATAAGATAATATCTAGTGGTTTAAATGAAATAAAGAAAAAGTATAAAAAACAAATATCTTTTCAAGATAAATTGATTTGTCTAGTTTTGAATAGATAAATTAACAAAATAATTTAGGGGTTTGCTCTCTAGTTAATTAACCAAAAGAGCAGCCCCTAATTTGCCGTTCTGGCATTTAAGTCCGAATGGACTTTATATTTTTTATTTACGTTTTTATGAAGTATGAAAATACCCAGCTAAGTATCAGGTGGTGTTTGATTCATTAAAGCTACCTCCTTAATTAAAGATTAAATTTTGATCAGGTTGTAATCAATAAATTTATTTAAATTTTCTGAAAATATATTTCTTGAATACAACCTAAGTATTTAATAATATTCCCGCATCTAAAATAATTTCACTTATTAATAGAAAATTTTCATTTGCATAAATATTGAGAATAGTTAAAATTTTAATGTGAAATATATTAATGGAATAGTAAAATTATTTTTAAGTTTATTAGTCTCTACCATAATTATTTATGCAATCAATATAGTTGCTGGATTCGCTGGAGCGGATTATTCTTTCACCCATGGTGAAACTTTTGTCATTTGGATATTAATGGCAATATTAGTGAATAATTGTTTTAATAAATAATTTATATATTAAATTTTCTTTTTAGATGCTTAATTTTTCCTTCAGTACTATCATAATCTATATAACAACCTTGAAGAAATCTATTACCCTCATTAGCATTAAAGGATGTCCTTCCATGAAGAAGTCGATAATTATCCATCATTAATAGATCTCCCGGAAGAAGTTTAAATTCAATTCTATATTTGCTTGAATTATACAATTCAGAAATTTTATTTCTTGCCTTATAGTAAACATCTAATTTATTTTTATCAATTAATGGAACAAAATCTAACCTTGGGCTAAATCTAACCTGTTTAAAATTTTTATTTTCATCTAATTCAATCATCTCAGCCCAATTCTCTAATATTACATCCTTATCTATAAATTGATATTTTACCTTCACCTCAGTTAAAATTTTATAATATTCAGGATATTTTTCTTTTAATTCCTCTGTAACTGTAAAGCCATCTACCAAAGTAGAGTATCCACCTTCAACTGCATTTTCAATACAATGCAATATTTGAATACATGGAACTGGATTTCTATAAGGATTATCAGTATGAGGTGCTAAAGGTAAAGATGTATAAGCTAGATCATTAGGATTGGGTTTTGATTTTACATTAAAGAATTCACCAAAATTCGTTCTCCTTATACTACCTATAGAATTTGCGAATTTTACTAGAAAATTGTTATCTGTCGGCACATTTTTGAAAATAATGAAACCATATTTATAGAAACTTATTAAAGCTTCATACATTATTTTTTCTTCAAATATATTTTCACTGAACTGAAAATTATTTAGATTTTTTAAAGAAGAGTCCCATTTAGTTTTTTTGATAAATTTTATATCATTAATACCAGAATATTCTTCAAAGATACTTTGAATTGATATTTTTGTTTCAACTCCGTCATTAAAAGAAATCTCTAAAAAATTATCAGTCAAATTTACTTTATTTATTTTAATATTTTGATTGAGCGTTGTTGGATCAAACAATCTTTGTTTGGTACCTTTATCAACAAAATCTACACCGTTCACTCTTTCTCTCAACCAGAATGGGTGTATTTCTTTTTTTGATCCTTGATTTTCAAAAAAAACTTTATTGTCTGAAAGTTCAATTTTCATAATGATTCTTATGATTATTTAAAATTTTACTTTAATCAATACAAATTAAATTGTAATAGTCTCTTGTGATTAAATTAAAATCTTCAGAATATAAAAAATACTCTAAATTTCTTAATAATTTAGCAAATAAACTTACTAGATTTTATTTCTTAAAATTAAACAAGCCATTTAAAGTTTCAAATAAGTTAAAGGGCACAGGTTATGACCCTGTTACTAACGCAGATATTGCTTTTGAAAAATTTATAAGAAAAGAGATTAGTAATAAATTTCCCACTCATCAAATTATAGGTGAGGAATTTAAAAATAAAAAAACCAAAAGTGATTTTTCTTGGGTTATTGACCCAATTGATGGTACAAGATCTTTCGTTATAGGTAACCCAACCTGGAGTAACCTCATTTCGCTAAATTTTAAAGGAATACCAATTTTAGGTCTTGCTAATTTTCCAATTTTAAAAAAATATTATTTTAACGAAACAGATAAAGTTGCTTTTGTGTGTGAAAATGGAATTAAAAAAAGATTAAAAGTGAATAAAAAAGTAACTTTCAAAAATATGAAATTGTCGGCTGCATTTCATGGTAGCTTATCTTTAAACCAACAAAAAAAGATACCACAAATATTAAAACGAATGCAATTTCCGTGTGCTGATGCTTTAAGTTATTCACATTTTGCAGAGGGAAAAATAGATATTGTAATTCAATGTGGAAATAAAATTTGGGATATCCATGCTTTAATTCCCATAATAAGAGCAGCCGAAGGAATAGTTACCACGTGGAAAAATGAGGATCCAAAAAAAGCAGGAAACATTATTTGTGCGCCAAACAAAAAACTTCATAAAAAAATAGTGAAAATATTAAAACCTGTGGCTAAGTAGCCTTGCCAAGTGTATTTAGTAAAATTACACCAATAATAATTAATATTATTCCTATAATTCCATATAGATTTGGGATTTGATTGTATTTAAACACGCCAAATAAAGTTACTGCAGTGATAGTTAATCCGCCATAAGTTGCATAAGTGAAACCAACTGGAATAATATTCATTGCTTTAGATAAACAAAAAATACAAGCAATTATAGAAACTATACAAAAAATAGTTGGACCAATATTAGTAAAACCATTTGTAGATTTTAAAAAACCATTAGAGGTTATTCCAAGAACAATAGCCAATATAAGAAATATATATCCCGATAAATTACTCACAATTAAACCTATGACTATTTAGTAATTTTATCTACCAATTTCTTAATCGGTGGACCAAGTATTAATGCTGCAATTATAGCTATAGGTAAACTGACTACCCATGCTTTTAAGAATCTATTGATATAATCTTTATCCATACCAGTGTTGATATATGTGATAATTAGAGTCATTAATAAACTCATTCCAAAACCCATAATTAAAATAAAAATAAAATCAAAGTATTTTTTAGGTAACATTATTTTTTAAAGAATTTAATTGCATCTTCCATTCTATCATCACCCCAAAATATTTCATTGTTAATAACAAAAGTTGGACTACCAAAGATTTTATTCTCTCTTGCAGAATTTGTATTTGCTAGGTATTTATCTTCAATCAATTTTGTTTTTGCCTCAGAAATTATATCATCTTTGTTCATTTTTAATTCTTTACATATCTCAGAAATACTTGGTTCTATAGCTGGTTCTTTTCCTTCTTGAAACCATTTTTTATAAGTCAGTCTAACATAATCTATACCCCATCCCTTATCCAATCCAAGAATTGCAATTTGATTTGCTAAGTCAAATTCAGATAATGGGTAGGGCACAGGTGTTTTTGCAAAAAAACCATAACCTTCAGCTCGTCTTTCAATATCTCTCCACATGTAATTTACCTTATTAAGCTTATCCTTTGGAAATGGAATATTATTCATTTCCTTCATGATTGCCCGAACACTAAATGGTTTCCAATTAAACTGGACATGATGTTTTTTTTCGACATCAAGTATTCTAGTTACAGCTAAATAAGTATAAGTGCTTCCAATTGAAAAATAAAAGTCAATCATTTACTCTTATTTTGACATTGGAGTGGCGCCAGTCTCTAAACTTATAATTTTTCCATCTTTGTATTTATAAACTGCCATTACTGCTTCTACATTTCCGTCATTAAATCTTACTATTGAATGGTGAACTCCAATTTCATCATTTTCATAGACCACTCTTGTTTTATCTTGGTTTATATCACCACTCATTGCCCATTTTATCACATCGGCTTTACCTATGGTGTTTCCTGATTTATGCATTGTAAATTTGAAATCATCATGCAAAAGTTCATTCATGGTAGTTTCATCTTTTTTGTCTATTGCATCAGTATATTTTTTTAATATCGACATCTTAAACTCCTTTAATAATTATTCCGTTGCCTATTGAGTTCTCTAAACGGATTTGTTTTATTGGTTTATATTTCTCAGAGTTATACCACTCTAAAGCTTTTTCGTAACTTGGAAATTTAATAACAACGGTTCTAGGATAAGTCCAAGTGCCTTCAACTAGCGTAGTTTCGCCAGCTTTGACAACATATTCTCCACCATACATCTCAACAATCGGTTTTACTTTTTCTATGTATTCTTTGTACTGCTCGGGTTTTTTTATTTCTATATTGAATATCGCAAACCCAGACATTAGGTATATATTTTATCAGCTAAACCGTAACATAAAATTGCACTCATTAATGTGAATACAAATGGTGCAATAATACCTTCGTTTGTAGTTTTCTCGTTTACTCCAGTTTTATTTATTTTAATTGAATAAAAATTACATAAAAAAATACATAAATTATTTATGAAAACTAAATTTAAGAATCCCCATGTATTTTCTAAACCACCAGGTCTTATAAAACCCACATATATGGACATCAAAAAGACAGCAAGCATAAACGCCCCAGCCATTCTAATCATTATTGCTCCACTGGGATCTATGCCAAATTTTTCCATAAAGTTTTTAGTACCAAAAATGGTTTGAAAAGCATAAACACCAACGCCAATAAAATGAACTAAATAAATTATTAAATAAAATATCCCATTAAATTTTTCTAACATTTTGTCTCCTAATCGTTAAAAACCATTCTCATTTCATCTTGAATTGTACCTTCTTTAAAAACACCCTTCATTTTTTTTTGAAGATCAATAAATTTAGGATCAGCTGACATGTTTTGATCATTTTCAAAAGCTTTGTCTGTAAACTGTTCTCCAACAAGTGTTTCTCTTACTGTTCTGGGGTTACCGCCAATTTGAAAAGAAAAATAAACTTGATGATCAGGATAATGTTTTTTTCTTACTTCTGCTAAACCTTTAGAAATTTCCATTGCCTCACCAAGTTTATCATCATAAACACCGATGGTTCTTGTGTAGATTGCTTTCATAAATCTTCCTCTTAAGCGTTATAGTCCATCACTTGATCAGTGCACTCAGTAAATTTATGAGGCTCAAAGAAATCATTCATTTGACCTAATTGATTATTAATATCTGCTTCACTGTTTGCTTTCCACCAGCAAAACATTTGCATTGTATCACCAGGTGTATTCCAGGTCATTTGACATGCAGCTTTATCACTGGTCATTGATTTAATAATATCCTCCATTTTCATTGAGGCTACTGTTTCGCTAAATTTATCTTTCATTTCTTTAGATTTGAAAGTGTGAGTTACCATATAGTTTTTCATTTTTCTCCTTTGTGTTTAGCTTTTAAATAAAGCAAGAGCTTCATTCAAAAGTTTTTCAGACTTAGCATGATCACCATTATTATGGGCATCCATACCTTGATCTTTAAGTTCTTGAGCTTTTTTAATCTTTTCATCAATATTTTTAGCTAACATCGGACATGAACCTGCATATGCTGAGCTAACAAATAAGACCAAACAAAGCGTTAACATTATTTTTTTCATTTTTTCTCCTTATAAATTTACTTCAGATAGTTCATATAATTTAGCGCTCTCTACACATTCTGCGTAAATAGCCTTCGCAGTAGGATTATTCCCAGTTACAAATTCTTTCATTCCAGCTTCATTATGAACATTCACTTTAAATAACATCCCACTTTTATCTGGAATCATGGCTCCAACAGTTTTTTCTGGATAGGCAACACTTTTTCTAACACCCATCCCTTCATCTGATTGCATCCATCCCATGAAAGTTTCTAATTTACCCTCTTTAAGTTTAAGGAATACTAACATTTCTTTTTCCATTTTTTCTCCTTTTAAATTAATACAAAGTCTGAACTACTTTTTTAACTCTTTCAGCTCCATTCGGAACTAAAGCTTCAACAAATGTATGACATTTTTCAGTTTTAGTTTTGTCGTATTTTGAACCGTAATGTTTATCTACAGCTTTATTTACTCCTTCATCCCATTCTTTTTCTGGAATACCAATTTCAAGAGCATACGTTTTTAAAACTTTTACTGTTGAAATAGATTTTTCTTTCATGCCATATTCAAATTTTTCACCAGATGGTAAAAAGTAATTTGCCATATAAATTCCAACACAATCCCAAGCTTTAGATTTATCTTCATTACTCATATCTGCGTAAGCAGAAGTAAAAGCAAAAAAAGACAAGATCAAAATTATTTTCTTCATAGAACCTCAAAGTTAATTATTTTAACCTAAAAATGTAACTGTTTTGTTACATGCCTGATATGCGATATTATAACCAGCTAGGTACAGGTAAGTTTTTTTCCTTTAAAAATGATTTATTAAACATCTTAGAGTTGTATTTATCTGATTTATCACAAAGAATAGTTACGATTGTTTTTCCTGGCCCAAGCTCTTTTCCAAGTCTAATTGCACCAGCGATATTTATTCCACAACTTGTTCCTAAACTTAGCCCTTCATTTTGAATTAGGTCATAAAGTATGGGCAATGCTTCGTGATCGTCAATGGAATATGCATCATCAATTTTGGCGTTTTCAAAATTTTTTGTTATTCTACTTGAGCCAATCCCTTCAGTAATTGATCCACCTTCAGATTTTAATTCACCGTTTTTTATATAATTATAAAGTGCTGATCCTTTAGGATCGGAAAGATAAATTTTAACATTTTTATTCTTTTCTTTTAAAGCATTACTTACACCAGAAATTGTACCACCTGTTCCAGATGAACAAACAAAACCATCAACTTTACCTTCAGTTTGTTCCCATATTTCTTTTCCTGTTCCTTCATAATGTCCTTTAGCATTAGCAACATTATCGAATTGATTGGCCCAGACAACACCATTGTTATTAGTTGGTCTTAACTCATCTGCTAGACGTCCAGCAATCTTAACAAAATTATTTTCATCTTTATACGGCTTTGCAGGGACTAATCTTAATTCTGCCCCTAGATTTTTTATTGTATCTTTTTTTTCTTGAGTTTGATTATCATTCATTACAATTATTGTTTTATAACCAAGTGAATTCCCTATCAAACCTAATCCAATTCCGGTATTACCCGCAGTACCTTCAACAACAATACCACCTTTAGAAATTAATTTTTTTTCTTGTGCGTCTTTAAGTAATGAGAGCGCAGCTCTATCTTTGACAGACCCACCAGGATTCATAAATTCTGCTTTACCATAAATGTTACATCCTGTTAATTCAGAGGCAGCTTTAAGTTTGATTAATGGAGTATTACCAATTGAATCAATAAATGTATTTCTAATATGAACCATTAATCTTCTTTATTATCAGTAACAGCGTAAGGTTTAAATCCTCGTGTAGCATCCCCAATTTTTTTTGCAGGATTACCAGCCATTATAGATTTTTCTGGAACATCTTTGGTTACAACTGCGTTAGCACCAATCAAAGAATTTTTTCCAATAACAACAGGTCCTAGGATTTGAGCACCTGAACCTACCACTACATTTTCTTCTAAGGTAGGATGCCTTTTTGAATTTCTTTGTTCATTTGTATTAATGCTTGGAGATGTACCCCCAAGAGTAACATTATGATAGATTGTTACGTTATCGCTTATTTCAGATGTTTCGCCAATGACTACACCCATACCATGATCAATAAATAAATTTTTTCCAATTTTTGCCTTTGGGTGAATTTCAATCCCAGTAAAAAATCTTGATAATTGTGAAATAATTCTTGCTACTAAATCAAACTTTGCAATTGCAAAAAAATTTGCAATTCTGTGAAAAAATATCGCCTTTACTCCTGGATAAGTTAATATTAAACTTAATTTAGATTTTGCCGCAGGGTCACGGTCGATTATAGATTGTAAAAAATCATTCATGTTGTATTTATTGTGTCAGTAGATTTAGTTTATATAGTTATTTTAAAGGATATTTAAAGGATTTATTATGTACAAAAATACTAATTGTTTTCATTTAGCTATACCATGTGGTGATTTAGAAACTGCTAAAAAATTTTATAGCGAGACTCTTGGATGTAGCTTAAGTAATTCTGAAAAAGAATGGGCTG
Source organism: uncultured Pelagibacteraceae bacterium (assembly GCA_902538495.1). Taxonomy (GTDB): domain Bacteria; phylum Pseudomonadota; class Alphaproteobacteria; order Pelagibacterales; family Pelagibacteraceae; genus Pelagibacter. Next base: position 29,495 of record CACBFJ010000004.1, read on the forward strand.
ATGTAGATTTTTGGGGAAATGAATTAACCCTTCATGCTAGTGATCACAAACTTAGTAATGAAAGACACGATGTTGATATGGGTAATGTCTCAGTTCCTCACTTCGGTGTTCATTTATCAAGAAAAGATTTTGATGCTTTGAAACAAAGATTAAAAGATAAAGGGGCAAAATACTATGATGAGCCTTATCTTAGATTTAAAGGCACAAAGTACGAGCAAGAAACATTTTTTGTTAAAGATCCAAACGATAATATTTTGGAAATAAAAACATTAACAGCAAATCCTGAATAATCTTAATCAAATTACACCAAGGTGTGAAATGACTTTCAGAAGAAATTTATTAAAAATTATTGGTTTATCTTTTGTGTCATTGATTCTGTATCCATATAAGTTGGTACTTTCAGAGACAAAAAAAATAATAAATCAGAACCTTACCAGTAAACAAAAAGAAATTATGTTTAATGAAGGCACTGAAAGACCCTTTACTAGCGAATTATTAAAAGAAAAAAGGAAAGGTTTTTACCATTGTGCCAATTGTGGAAACAAATTATTTTCCTCAGAGGCTAAATTCGATAGCGGCACTGGTTGGCCGTCATTTAGTGAAGCTTTACCAGGGGCTTTTAAAACAAAAGTGGATTATTCATTTGGTATGAAAAGGATCGAGTATCATTGTGCAAAGTGCGGGGTCCATCATGGACACGTTTTTGACGATGGCCCAAGCTCAACTGGTAAAAGATTTTGTAATAATGGGTTGTGTTTACTATTTATCCCTGAAACTTGATAATCATTTTTATTTTTTAAAGATTTAAAGTAAGTTCAGAACATTCAAATATCTATGTTATGGAATTTACTTTATTGGGTTTTTTAACAGGTTTAAGTCTTATATTAGCTATTGGAGCTCAAAATGTTTTTGTTATAGAACAAGGTCTAAAAAAACAACACATCTTTTTAGTTTGTTTTATTTGTTCTATATCTGATTTTATTTTAATATTTTTAGGAATATTTCTTTTTCATTATTTTACACAATACTTTACTACAACAGTAGAGTTAATCTTTAACATTTTATTAATTATTTTTTTAATTCATTTTATATATTCAAAACTAAAATCCTTAAATTCAATAGTAAGTTTTAACGATAGAGTTCCTGAAATCTCAAAATTAAATGTTTTCATAAAAACACTTGGTTTTACTTATTTAAATCCACATGTTTACTCTGACACTGTATTTTTTTTAGGAAATTTTTCTAAAAGTTTTATTTTAAATCAAAAAATATTATTCGGAGCTGGAGCTTCAATAGCATCCTTCCTATTCTTTTTTACAATTGGTTATTTGTTTAAATACCTCTCACAATATGCTCAAAGTTCTAAAGTATGGAAAACAATAAATATTTTTATTATTAGTTTTATGAGTCTACTTACAATTTTTGTTATAATGGAAACTATTTATTAGAATATCCATATTTTTTTAATCTTACATCACCAGTTCTTGCATGAGCTTCCATTCCTTCATATCTTGATATTCTTGCTGCAGCAGCACCAACTAGTTCAGTAGATTCTTTTGTCATTCGTTGAAAACTTAAAGTTTTAATAAATTTACCAACAAATAAACCACCGGTATATTTACCAGCTCCTTTAGTTGGTAAAATATGATTTGTACCCGAACATTTATCTCCATAAGCAACTGTAGTTTCTTCTCCTACAAATAACGATCCATAATTTGTTAATCGTTCATAAAACCATTTTAAATTTTCTGTTTGAACTTCTAAATGTTCTGGAGCGTATTCGTCACTAATCTTAACAATTTCTTCATCAGTATCGCAAAGGATTACCTCACCATAATCTCTCCAAGCTGCTTCTGCACTTTTTCTAGGAACTTCGGGTAATTCTGAAATTAATTCTGGAACTCTCTTTAATACTTTCTCAGCTAACTCTTTACTTGTTGTGTATAACCAACATGGAGAATTATAGCCGTGTTCCGCTTGACCCACTAAGTCTACAGCAACTATCTCTGAATCAGCTTTTGCATCAGCAATTATTCCAATTTCAGTTGGACCCGCAAATAAATCTATTCCCACTTTGCCATATAAAATTCTTTTCGCTTCAGCTACAAACTGGTTTCCCGGACCAACAATGATATCTGCTGGAGGGTTCTTAAATAATCCATTAGTCATCGCAGCAATCGCTGGAACACCACCTAAGTTCAATATTACATCTGCTCCACAGAGATCGGCAGTGTAGACAATAGCAGGGTGGGCACCAACATTTTCTTTTGGAGGGCTACATGCGATTATATTTTTAACACCGGCAACTTTAGCTGTAGTAACACTCATAACAGCAGAAGCGATATGAGCATATCTTCCACCTGGTATGTAACAACCAGCAGTATTAACAGGAACTAATTTTTGACCTGCATATAAACCATCAGATAATTCAACTTCAAAATCTTGACCGTAATTTTTAAGTTGAGCTTCAGCAAATTTTCTTACTCGATCAAAAGAAAATTGGATATCATCTTTAGTTTTTTGATCTAAAGTTTTTTTTATTTCATCAATTCTTTCTTTTGAAACAATTATTTCCCCATCGTATTTGTCAAACTTTTTTGTTAAATCAATACAACCTTGTTCTTTTGTAGTTTCAATGTCTTTTAATAAATCTTGAACTATTCCTGTTGTCTTATTGTCATCTGTTGATGATGTTTTTGGAGATTTTTTTAGATATGTGATAGCCATATTAATTATTTACTATAGTTGAATTATTTAAGACAATTTCAATTTTATTGCAATCAAACAATTAATCTAAAGCAACAACAGCTGCAGCAATAGAAGCTAATCTTGCTGGAGCATCATCAGAACGACTAGTTATTACTACTGGAACTTTACCACCAACAACCACACCTGCTGCACACGCTCCACAAAAATATATAAGCATTTTTACTAATCCATTTCCCGTTTCAACACTTGGAACCAGTAATACGTCAGCCATACCAGCTACACTATTTTGTATTCCTTTAATAGCAGCAGATTTTTTTGAGATACTATTATCAAATGCTAACGGACCAAAAACATCGGCATTTAAATTTTCTTTTTTTGCTAATTTAGTTAATTCTTCAGCCTCTTTCGAACTTGGAACACTATCTAAAATTTCTTCAGTAGCAGATAATATTGCGACCTTAGGTTTTTCAATACCAATTCTATTGGAAAAATTAATAACATTTTTAAGAATATGTAATTTTGTTTTTACATTAGGCAAAACATTCAATGCTCCATCAGTAATTATTAAAGGTTTATCCTCTTTTCCTAAAGTCATATGCCAAATATGACTTAATCTGGTTTTTCCAAGTAAACCATATTCTCTTTTCAAAACTTCTTTCATTAGAACGTCAGTATGAATATGGCCTTTAACAATAATTTTGATCTTTTGTTCGCTCGCAAGTTTTGCAGCAATGACGGCTGTATTGTTTTCAATAGGTTCATGAATTATCTCATAATTTGAGATATCCCATTTTAAATCTTGTGCGCACTTATTTATTTCTTTTTCATCACCTATAAAAATTGGCTCAATTAGATTTTCTTTAACAGCATCTTGCACCGACTGCATAGGAAGAGGTTTTCCTGCATTAACAATCCCTGCTTTAACACCTTTCTTTTTATGAGCAACGTTGAGCAAGTTATCAGGACAAATAATTTCTTTTTTGGACAGCATGACTATTTTTTTAAATCTACTAAATCTTTTTTGATAATTTTTGACAATTTGATTTCTTTTTTTACGTTCATTCTAAACCTTTTATCTTTATTTTGACCAGGATACATTATCTCTTTTACTCCTTTTATTTTAGGCAATCTTTTAATCGTTTTAATATTATTCTTAATTCTTGAGGTATAATTTTTGACAAATAAGTTTGTTTTAAATGTGATAAACAAATGTCCAATATTTTGTGGACCTGAAAAATCATCAAAAGGATCCTTAACCTTACCTGCATGATTTCCACCAGTTAAAACACCACTTAGAATATCTACCATCCACGCTAAACCTGAACCTCTAAAACCTGCAATAGGTAATTGAACTCCGTAAAGAGCCTTTTTTGCATCCGTTGTAGGTTTACCAAATTTATCTAATGCAACACCTTTTGGTATTTTTTGATTATTTCTAGCTGCAAATCTAATTTTTCCTCTATTAATTTTTGCAATAGCTGTATCTAATATAAAAGGTACCTTTGCTCCAGTTGGAGAGCCAAAACATATGGGATTAGTTCCAAACAAACTTTTTTTTGCACCATAAGGAGCGATTGCTGGTGGAGCGTTAGTATAAATCATAGTGATTAAATTTTTTTTGACTGCTTGCTCAGCGTAATATCCAGACAATCCATAGTGACCACTATTTTTTACTGCCACTAAACCGATACCTGTTTTTTTGGCACATTCGATTGCTTTTCTAATCGCAAGATCAGCTGCAACGAAGCCAATACTATTATCAGCATCAATGTGAGCTATCGATTGAGATATTTTTTTAACTTTTATTCTAGGTTTTGGATTAATAACTTTTTTAGATATTCTTTCACAATACATTCTTAATCTAGAAAGACCATGACCATAAGCACCAACTAACTCGGCATTAATCAAAGCATTAGCTGAAATAACAGCATGTGGATTACTTAATCCGTAATTTTTAAAAATTTTGATAACTTCTTTTTTAAGATTTTCTGTTTTCAAATTAGCCTTTTCCACGCCATGGAATTGTTTTGTCTATTATTTTTCTCAAGGTGACATCAAATAATAAACCAAGCATTCCCATTATAAATATAGTGATCCAAATAACTTCATATTGAAAATATTTTTTAGCAACGTTTTCAACGAAACCAATTCCAGTTGTTCCAGCTAAAAATTCGGCAGCAACCAGAGTTCCCCAACACATTCCTACTGCAACTCTTATTCCAGTAAGTATTTCTGGTAAAGAGTTGGGAAAAATTACATACCTCAAGATTTGTTTTTTTGATGCACCAAGTGAGTGAGCTGCATGGATTTTTGATAACTGAGTACCAGAGGCACCAGCTCTCGCAGAAATAATCATGATTGATAATGAGACCATAAATAACAAGAAAACCTTGCCAGTATTATCTATTCCTAAAACCGAAATGATTAAAGGAGCCCAAGCCAGAGGGGGAACAGGTCTGTAAAGCTCAATTAACGGATCAAAGAAACCTTTGGCAAATCTATTTAATCCCATAAATAATCCAAGCGGTACACCAATTAATATTCCAAACACTAATCCTAAAAATACTCTTAAAAATGAATCCCAAATATGACCATAAGGCACTGGTACTTTAAATAACTTAAAGTCTCCTGTTACTAATTTTAAAACTTGGCCTTTAAAATTTTGTTTAACAATTCCATCTTGAGTGTGAACTGGGTATTCACCAGGTAAAATATCAGCTATCCAATCTGGTAAAATAAAACCAATCATTTTACTAACATCAACCAGTTCTACCCATAGAAGAGGAATTTCTTTATAACCTACACTCGGTTTAAGCATAAGCATAAACTTATCAAATGTATCTGACGGCTTTGGTAGCCATCTACCAGATCCTTGTTCTGAACAGCTTGGCCCACTTGCAACAATAGTACCAGCTGGAAATAAAAATATATCTACAAATCTCAATCCCCCTTGAGCTTCTTTTTGGGCAACATCAAAATTGATAATTGCATTTTGCATTTCGTTTAACGCATTGGGTGGATATATGCTTGCAAATTCTATTCGTCGTGCAATTTTAACAATATCTTTAGCGTAAGTTGAAGCTACTTCTTGAGTATCATCTAAATTTTTTCGATAAGCTTTGATCTCATCTTTGAGCTCTTTTATTTTATCTTTAAATTGAGGATTATGATTTCTTAACTTAAAGAATTCATCACTAATAATTTGTAATTCTTTTGCGGCAGCATCAAATTTTAAACCTCTTTTAGTCTCTGGAACCAAAGGTACTTCGATAGTATTTTCTATAGACCCCGTTCCAGACTGAACCTTTATAATTCCCCAATCTCCTTGCTCACTTACTGCTTTAAGTCTCTCATTGGCTTCTTGTTCTGTTTCAAAAGGATATTCAGGTTTTCTAAAATTTTCTGTTAATAGGTTAATTTTTCCAGTGATGTCATCTATTTTGAATTTTGTCTCATTTTCAATTAAATCCTCATTAGTCAATAAAGGAATTAACTGAATAGTTTTGTTGATAAATTCTGTAAGATCTGTTTTTTGTTGCAAGTTAAGATCTTCAGAAAGTTTGATTTCATTTAAAGTTGCTTTAAGATTTTTATTTTCTTTCTTAATTTGAGCAGTACTTTTGAATTCTCGTTGCTCTATTGGAAATTGATATTTTAAACCTAATAAAGAATCGTTAACTTTTGCTACTTGGCAAAGTTCATTAGCTGATTTTGGGTAAAAACCTTTTGCAATATCCCAAGAATAGTAAAGCCATACCAATAATAGAAAGCTACTTCCGACTATAATCCAATGAGTACCACCTCTTGCCCTTTCAGGATTTCCAAAAACAGCATCAACTTTTTCAGTTTTGATTAATCTTCTTCCATAGAGAATACAGCCAATGACTGCAAAAAAAATTAAAAAGGTGACTATTTGAGTTAACATTTAATTGTCTTTTCCCATAATTTCTTCTTCCATATTCCAAATCATCTCTAATATTTCTTCACGTTTCGCAGAAAAATCTTTGTTCTTTTTAATCTCTCTTAGATCTTCTTTCAGTCCCATTGAGGCAAATGGAAGATTGTATTCTTTATGAATTCGCCCTGGTCGAGGCGCCATAACATATAATCTTTCACCAAGTAAAAGAGCTTCTTCAACTGAGTGGGTGATTAAAATAATTGTTTTCCCTGTCTCTTTCCAAATTTTTAAAACTAGAGACTGCATTTTTTCTCTTGTTAACGCATCAAGGGCTCCTAAAGGTTCATCCATTAAAATTAGGTCAGGATCATTAATCAAACATCTTGCAAGAGCAACTCTTTGCTGCATACCACCAGAAAGTTGATAGGTTGGAGTATTACCAAAACCTTTTAAGCCAACTATTTCTAACCATTCATCAACTTTTTTTTGAGTTTCAATTGGATCTTTTTTTTTCATCCTTAATCCAAAGTTGACATTTTCAGCAACTGTTAACCATTCGAACAATGCACCTTGCTGAAAAACCATACCTCTCTCTACACCTGGTCCATCAATCTCTTTACTATTTAAAGTAATACTTCCGGAAGTTGGTCGAATAAATCCTGCGGTAATATTTAATAAGGTTGTTTTTCCACAACCTGATGGTCCAAGAACTGTTAAAAGCTCTCCTTTTTTAAGAGTAAAATTTAAATCTTTTAAAGCGTGAACAGTTTCTCCTTTCGGAGTTTTAAAAATCATATTAAGATTTTGAGAAACTAGATCACTCATCTGTTCACTTTATATTAGAATTTATAGTAAAAAAATAGGCACCAATTTAATAAAAAATTGGCGCCTATTTAAATTTTAATTACCTTAAAATTACAAAGGTAAGAAACTCGTATCTACGTTTCCTCTTGGTGTTCCCATTCCTTTTAGGAATGCATCAAGATTTCCACTTTCCATAGAACTTTTTGTTTCCTCTGGAGTTAGAAATTTGAAACCACTTAAAGTTTCTTTCATGTCAGGAATTTTCATCTCTGAAGCTTTTGACATTGCATTCATATCGCTTTTACCAGCTCTATATCTTGCATTAGCTTCATGAGTTACTTCGATGAAAGTTCTCAACATTCCTGGATTTTCCTTCATAAACTTTGTAGTTACAGAAGTAATATCAATCCCTAGAATACCTGCATCTCTAGCTTCTTGAACTGTTAACAATCTAGATCCAACTGCAACAGCAGCTTTAATAGAATTACCACCAAATAAACATGCCATTACAACATCACCACTTACTAAAGCAGCAGCACCTTCTTCAGGGTCCATTTGAATGATATCCATTTTTTTTCTATCCGCTCCAACAACTTTCATACTTTCATCAAAAACGTATTCAGCCATTGTCCCAAGTGGAACAGCAACTTTTTTACCCTCTAATTCAGTTGCATTGGCTTTTGTAATTCCAGATGCATTAGATGTAACACAAGTTGTTCCTCCCATTCCGTATTCCATAGCAATATCAACTAATTTGATAGGTGCTTTAGATTTTACAGCGTTAATGAATGGAACTAAACCTTGAGAATAAGAAATATCTATATCTCCTGCTAACATCGCATCAGTCATAGCACCACCATTAGTAAAGTTAGTCCACTTTACAGGAACCCCTAGAGCTTTTGCGAAGTTTTTCTTCATCATGTCCTCTAGATTTGGACTTGGCCACTCTAAGAAGTAAGCAACTCTAACTTCATTAGCTGCTGAATTAGCAACTGATATAGAAAGATTTAGAGCTACAAAACATCCAAGAATAAAACTAATTATTTTTTTCATTTATGCCTCTTCTTTGTTTATTTATATGTTTCAATTTTAAGATTAATTTGACCTATATGTAAAACAAAAAAATGATCATTATAGTTACACAACTTTAAGTTGTGACATTATTTTGGTGGTTAATTTCTATTAATTAGTCTAAGGATTTAACTATTAAACATTTTAAATTTATTTATGAGCTCAGAAAAAAGAACGTCAGTGCCTAATTCACTCAATGAACACTGGATGCCATTTACATCTAATAAGGATTTTAAAGAAAATCCAAAATTGATTGTTGAGGCAAAAGGTGTTTATTTAAAAAATCATCATGGCAAAACACAAATTGATGCAAGCTCAGGATTATTCTGTAATCCATTGGGACATGGAAGAAAAGAAATTATCGAAGCAATAACAAATCAATTAAACACTCTTGATTATTGTCAGCCGTTTCAACAAGGATTTGGTGGTTCATTTGAATTAGCAACAAGAATTTCAAAACACACACCAGGAAACTTAAATAAAATTTTTTATACGATATGTGGATCTACTGCAGTAGAAACTGCAATAAAGATTAGTATTGCATATCACAAAGCAAGAGGTGAGGGACAAAGATTTAGATTTGTAGGTAGAGAACGTGCTTATCATGGTATGAATATTGGAGCAACTTCAGTAGGTGGTATGATCAATAACGTTAAAGCGTATGCAAGTGTATTGATGCCAGGTGTTGTTCATATGAGACATACACATTTAGATGAACATAAATTTATCTCAGGTCAACCAGAAACAGGAGCTGAGATTGCTGATGACTTAGAGAGAATTTGTACTAATTTTGGCTCTGAAAATATTGCAGCTTGTATTGTAGAACCTATTGCTGGTTCAACAGGAACTTTAGTTCCACCAGTTGGATATTTACAAAGACTAAGAGAACTTTGTGACAAACATAAAATACTTTTAATTTTTGATGAAGTTATCACGGGTTGGGGAAGAACTGGTTCGGCTTTTGGAGCCCAAGAGTTTGGAGTAACACCTGACATAATGACTATGGCAAAAGCAACAACTAATGGAATAGTTCCTTTTGGTGTGGTCGCATGTAAAGAGGAAATTTATGATGCAGTGATGGATAATTCTCCAAAAGGTGCAATAGAATTATTTCATGGCTATACATACTCTGGAATTCCAGTTTCAGTTGCCGCAGCATTAGCAGTTCAAGATATTTTCGAAAAGGAAGATATTTTTAATAGAGCTAAAGAACTTGCTCCTTACTTTCAAGAAGGTCTATTTTCTCTTAAAGACATTGATGTTGTCGACAACATAAGAGGTTATGGAATGATGGGTGGTATAGATATTAAAACTGATGGTAGACCTGGCAAAGCAGGTTTAGCTACTTTCAAACATTGTTACGATGCAGGAGTAAATTTCAAAGCGACTGGTGATTGCTTAATTATAGCACCAATGTTTATTTGTGAAAAAAAACACATTGATGAAATCATAGAAAAACTAAGAACTGGAATTACTAATTACGCAAAGAGTAAAAAGAATTAAATTTCGTTAATGAGAATTGGCGTACCTAAAGAAATAAAACCTCAAGAAAATAGAATTGGCCTGACACCGGATAGTGTTAAAACTTTGGTTTCAGAGGGTCATGAAGTTTTAGTTGAAAATAATGGAGGCTTTGAAGCAGGTTTCGATAATGATCAGTATAAAAATGCTGGGGCAAAAATTATAGAAAAAGCTGCTGATATTTTTAATGACGCTGAGATAATTGTTAAAGTTAAAGAGCCTCAAAAAGTTGAGGTTGAAATGATTAGGGAAAATCAAATTGTTTATACCTATTTGCATTTGGCTGCTGCAAAAGAATTAACCGAGGGTTTGGTAAAATCAAAAAGTATTAATATTGCTTACGAAACCATTACAGATGACAATGGACGACTTCCTTTGTTGGCACCTATGAGTGCGGTAGCTGGACGTATGTCAGTCCAAGCAGGAGCACATTGTCTAGAAAAAAATCAAAAAGGCAGGGGAGTTTTATTGGGAGGAGCTCCTGGTGGTGAGCCTGCAAATGTTTTAATTTTAGGTGGAGGAGTTGTTGGAGAAAATGCTGCAATAATAGCAACTGGTATGAAAGCAAAAGTTCATGTTGTAGATAAATCAGAAGCAAGATTAAAACAATTAGCTGAAATGTTTGGAGATAAAATAATTCCAGAACAAAGTGATAAAATAGACTTAAAAAAGTTAGTAGCTGAAGCAGACTTAATAGTCGGTGGAGTTTTAATACCTGGAGCAGAGGCACCAAAATTAGTTACTAAAGATATGCTTAAATTGATGAAAAGAGGTTCTGTAATTGTTGATGTTGCAATCGATCAGGGTGGGTGCGTAGAAACGAGCAAACCTACAACTTTTAATGATCCAACTTTTATAGTAGATAATGTTGTTCATTATTGTGTAGCTAACATGCCAGGTGGAGTTCCAAGAACGTCCACTATCGCATTAAATAAAGCGACACTTCCATATTTGGTAAAATTAGCTAACAAAGGTTATCAAAAAGCTCTTGGTGAAGATAAAAACTTTCTAGCGGGATTAAATGTTTACAAAGGTCATGTGACTTATAAAGCGGTTGCAGATGTTTTTGGACATGAATATGTTAACCCAGGAGATGCAATCAATAACTAATTAGATGGAAAAAAAACTTCCAAGTAGCACAAAAGTTGTTGTGATAGGAGGTGGGGTAGTAGGTTGCTCTGTTGCTTATCATTTAGCTAAATTAGGTTGGAAAGACACAATTCTTTTAGAAAGAGATCAATTAACGTCAGGAACAACTTGGCATGCAGCAGGTTTAGTAAGTCAGTTGGGTCCAACTGCAGCAGTTACAAAAATTAGAAAATATACTTTAGATTTATATAAAGAGCTTGAAAAAAAAGTTGACCATTCTGCAGGTTTAAGATTAAACGGAGCACTTTCAATCGCTCAACATAAAGGAAGATGGCAAGAACTTCAAAGACAAGCAACGACCGCACAACTTTACGATGTTGATGTAAGAATTTTAGATAAAGATCAAATTAAAAAAGATTATCCCATAATCAATACTGATGAAGTTATAGGAGGAATTTTAATGCCAGGCGATGGTGCTGCTGATCCTTCAGGTGTTACCCATATATTGGCTAAAGCAGCAAGAATGGAAGGTGCACAAATTTTCGAAAAGTCACCTGTTGAAGAAATTTTAACTAAAGATGGAAAAATTTCTGGAGTTAAAGTAAAAGGTCAAAAAATTGAATGTGAATATATTGTTTTAGCCTCAGGTATGTGGTCAAGGCAAATAGGAGAAAAAGCTGGTGTTAGTATTCCCTTGTATCCAGCAGAACATTTTTACATTATTACTGAACCAATTAAAAATTTATCTAAAACATTACCAGTTGTTAGAGATTTTGATAATCGAACTTATATAAAAGAAGATGCAGGAAAAATACTAGTTGGAATTTTTGAGGGCAATTCAATTCCTGCTTGGAATAAAACCAATAAAGTTCCAGAAGATTTTTCCTTTGGCGAGTTTCAAGAAAATTTTGAACATTTTGAACCTTATTTAGCTTCAGCAATTAAAAGATTTCCAATTCTAGAAACCGCAGGAATTAGAAAATTTTTTTCTGGACCAGAGTCTTTTACTCCTGACACCAACACATTATTAGGAGAGGTACCTGAAATTGAAAATTTTTTTGTATGTTGTGGGTTAAATAGTATTGGAATTGGCAGTGGTGGTGGCGTTGGTAAAGTTACAGCGGAGTGGTTGATGACTGGTCATATTAATGAAGATATTTTTAGTTATGATATAAAAAGATTTCAAAAGTTTCATTCAGAATTAGGTTTTATCAAAAAAAGGATTACAGAGTCATTGGGAGATTTGTATGGAATGCATTGGCCCTTCAAACAACACAAAACTTCTCGAGATATAAAAAAACTTCCACATCATGATAATTTGAAAAGTTTTGGAGCCTGTTTTGGTGTCTCTGGTGGATATGAAAGACCAATGTGGTTTGCACTAGATGGTGAAAAGGCAGAGTATGAATATAGTTATAACTATCAAAGTTGGTATCCTTCAGCTGAGTATGAAACAAGTAATACAATAAAAAATGTTGGTTTATTTGATCTAACTCCTTTTTCAAAGTTCGAAATAAAATCTGATAAAGCCCATCAAGAATTACAAAGAATTTGTACTGCAAATATTAAAAAAGAAGTTGGTAAATGTACCTATACTCATATGTTAAACTCAGATGGAGGTATTGAGACTGATTTAACCATAGTAACGATAGATGAAAACCATTTTAGAATAATTAGTTCTGCTGCAACAAGAGAAAGAGACAAACATCACATCAAAAAACATTTAAATAAAGATATTGAATTGAAAGATGTAACTGATGATTATTGTGTTTTTGGTTTATTTGGACCCAAAAGCAGAAATCTATTAAGTTCATTAAGTAAAGATAATTTTGATAATGAAAATTTCAAATTTGGAACAGCAAAATTTATTTCAATCGAGGATATTAAAATTTGGATACAGAGATTGTCTTATGTTGGGGAGTTAGGATATGAACTTTACGTTGAAGCCAAAGATGCGAAAAATATTTATGAATTAATTATAGAAAAAGGTAAAAATTTTAATCTTTCAAATTGTGGTATGCACGCAATGGATATTATGCGAATGGAGAGTGGCTTTCTACATTGGGGACACGATATTTCACCTGAGGAAAATCAATATCAAGCAGGATTATCTTTTACAATCAGTAATAAAAAAAATATAGATTTTATTGGTAAGTCAGCTCTTGAAAAAATTAATAATAAGAAGATCAAAACAAGATTTGCTATGTTTACCTTAAAAGATAGTAAACCTGGAGAACCACTATTACTTCATGATGAGCCTATTTATTTAGAGGATAGGATAATAGGCAGATCAACTTCAGGGAATTACTCTTTTAACTTTAAGAAAAATCTAACTTTTGGTTACATTAAAAACAATTTTTCCAATCAAAAATTGAGAGATAGTAAATTATTCATTGAGGTTGAGAAAAAAAAATACGAAATTGAATTGATTGATAAACCATTAAAACAGACCAATTTTAAAAGTAATTAAGCTTTATTTTTTAGAAGAAAAACAAATATAAAACCAGTGATGTACATAATTAAAGCATATGCAGCTGTTGGAGTTATGTAGATTAAATCTGTACCGAATATTTGTGTAGAAACAAATATTGCTAAAGTACCATTTTGTAAACCACACTCTAAAGCAATACATTTTTGTTGTTTCACTCCTGAAGCAAAAGTTTTACTAAGGTAATAAGCCACAATCATCATTGTTATATTTAGAGTTAAAGTAATGAAACCTGCTTGCATTAGAAAATCTATAAAACTCTCTCTTTCTTCATAAAATGCAGCAATAAAGAAAATGACAAATAATAGTATATTGAGTTTTTCAAATATTTGAATTTTTGAATTTACAAAATTTTCAGCAAATTTTCTTATAATCATTCCCAAGATAACTGGAACTGTTACAACCAAAAACATTTTTAGCGCTATAACAGTCATTGAAATATTTTGAGAAATATTTGTAATTTCAAGTAAATCTGCAGATGTAAAAATTATAAGAGGAACGGTAATAATAGAAATTAAACTGATTACAGCTGTTAAAGAAATAGATAAAGCAACATCTCCATTAGCAAATTTTGTTAATATATTAGATGTAACTCCACCTGGTGCAGCAGCGATAATCATAACTCCAATTGCTATTTCAGGTGGTACTTTTAAAATAATAATTAATAAGTAAGCAACTAATGGAAGAATAATTAATTGAGAAAAAAAACCAACAAAAAAATCCTTTGGAGTTTTTAATATCTTCGTAAAATCGTCAATCTTTAATCCCAAACCTAAACCCAACATTATTAATGCGAGTATGATAGGTGCTATTTTTGTTACTATCTCCATGACCCCTCTGTGTAATAGTACTCATCTATAATTTATTTAAGATTTATGAAATTGCAATCAAATTCAAAATTCTTGTTATAAATTTTGATTTTTCTCTGAAAAAATCCAACTGATAATTAATTATCTGATCTCTGTTATTTCCTGTTAGAAAATATTGTTTTTTATCATTAACTTTCAAATTTCCTTTCTTAATTAAAAATTTACATTTTCTTATAACTGTTGCTCTTGGAATATTTGTCATTTCTGAAATAGACATGGCACTCAAACCTGGTTTGGTTAACTGAAGAGGATTAGAAAATGTATTATCAACAAAATGTCTGTTATCTCTATTCATAGAAAAGTCTCTTGGAAATGTTTTTGTATTTAATGCTTGATGCATCATAATTGTTCCTATGACATGAACAGTCGTTAAGTCATTAAACATTTTTTGATAACCAATAATCCATGGAATTTGCATTCTATAATACCATCTCCAACATAACGTAAAATTTCTTTTTATTAATTTTTCTAAACTATTCTTGTCAATTTTTTTATCATATATTTTTTCTTTATTTAAAAGCTCTCCTACTCTAGCAAGATATTTAGCAGTTAGTGGTATTTGATTTTGTGGTTTAACATATACATAAGCAGATCCATCAATTTCAACTTGTTTTTTTTTTCTCTTGATAACACCTAATTTTTCTAGTTCTAAAACTTTACGTCTTAAAGTTTCTTTAGGTAAATTAAGTTTTTCACATAATTCTGAGATACTAAACTTATCTATTTTTAAATTATCTTTTGCATAATATTGGTCATAATTTTGTGTAATATTAACTTGATGATAGAAATTTAAAGTTTTTTCAACTAGAGAAATTATTATCAAAAATTTTATATGATCTTGAAAAGACTTGTAGATTCCATTAATCCAATTCCACTGATGTGTTATCCAATCCGTACCTAGGGCTTCATAATTTTGTAGAATACAATTATAAACTTGATCCTCAGAGAGTGTTTTTGAAAAATCTATTTGTTTAACTTCCATAAATTAAAATTAGATATTAATGACCCAAATTGAACACATGTCAACTAAATACAGACCCATATTGGACTTTTTTGTAAATTGAAAAAATTTACACTCTATGATTTATAGATTGTATGAAAAATAAAGGCTTTACAGATTTAAATACCGAAATCGAGACCCCAAATGATTTCAGTGAAGCTGGAAAGCCTTTAAAAAGAAGAGTTGATATCAACCTTTTAAAATCAAAACTTCAAGAGACTGAGAGTAGAGAGTTCAAAAAAAATCTTATCATTTTAATATTGTTATTTACAATGTTAGGAGTTTTAGGGATAAACCTCTCATTATAATGAAATTTGCAAATATATGTTTTTCATGGTTTAATAGTTTAATGAAAAATTCTGGTTTTAACGTTAAAGAAAAATTAATTGAAAAATATCTTTTTAAAGACAATATAAAAAACCAAACAAAAAGTACAAATATTAATGTTTTACTTAACAGAGTTAAGAGTGAAAAGAAAAATGAAAGTATGAAAAAATTATATTTTTCTGCAGCAGCTTCTACTGGTTTGGTATTATTTGGACTTCTAATTTTCTAAAATTTATTTCGTAAAAGTTTCATTAAACTGATTGCTAACTCTTACAAAAGTCGTACACTTACTTAGTTGTTTTAAAGATGGTGCACCAACGTAAGTACAGCTGCTTCTTACACCACCAAGAATATTTAAAATAGTATCATTAATTTTTCCTCGGTAATTAATCTTCACAGATCTTCCCTCACTGCTCCTGTAATTGGAAAGACCTCCATAATGTTTTTTATTAGCAACTTCAGAACTAGAGCCATAAAATTCGATATATTTTGAGCCATTTTTTTTGATTATTTTTCCACCTCCTTCGTCATGTCCTGCTAACATTCCACCCAACATAACAAAATCAGCACCTCCACCAAAACCTTTTGCAACATCACCAGGACAAGTACAACCTCCATCAGCAATAATGTGTGCTCCTAAACCATGAGCTGCATCTGCGCACTCAATTACAGCACTTAATTGAGGATAACCAACTCCTGTTTGTATTCTTGTAGTACATACACTTCCAGGTCCGATACCAACTTTTACAATATCAGCTCCACTTAAAACTAATTCTTGTGTCATATCTGCGGTAACAACGTTTCCTGCAATGATAGTTTTTGTTGGATATTTATCTCTTACAGATTTTATGAAATTAGTAAAATGTTCTGTATATCCATTAGCTACATCTATACATATAAATTTAAAAAAACTAAACTCTTTTAATACTTTATCTAAAGTTTGAAAATCTTCTTTTTTAATACCAACACTTAAAGCTATATTTTGATAAATTTTTTTAATATTTTTATTTTGTTTAATTTTTTTAACATCGTGTTGTTTTGTAAGACATGTTATCATGCCATGCTCGTTTAACTTTTCTGCTACACTAAGTTCTCCAACGCCATCCATATTGGCAGCTATTATTGGAATTCCTGACCATTCATTTTTACTGTATTTAAATCGATAAGTTCTTAATAGATTTACATCCTTACGACTTTTTAATGTGCTTCTTTTGGGTCTAAATAAGACATCTGAGTAGTCTAATTTAAGCTCTTCTTCTATTCTCATTTAAGTGAAAGATAACTTTGATATTTGAAATATCAATTATATTATTAGTTGAAAAAAATACTTTTAGTGGATAATTAACACTTATTTTAGGTAAATGATTAGGTACGTTTTATTTATATTTTTCTTTTTTGTTTTTAGCTCAAATTCATTTGGTTTTATAACATTTAAACAATCAAAAGATATTTCATCAGACGCAACAGGTCTTAGACAAATAAATTTTAAACCCGATGGAACAATTATGTATGTCACCAATCGTGAAAAAAATACCGTATCTGAGGTTGATAGTGTAATACAATATTCTTTAAGCACTCCATTTGATATTAGCACGGCGAATCTAACCTCTTCTACTACATTAACAAATATAGATAAACCTCATGCAATACATTTTAAGCCAGATGGAAAAGTAATGTATGTCGTGGATAATGGATCTCTTACAATAGAACAATACAATTTAACTACTGCTTGGGATAGTTCTACTTTAGTTCACGACGATAATTTTACTATATCGGATGAAAATCAATTAAGATCATTAGCTTTTAAATATGATGGAACCAGAATGTACGTAACTGGTAATGAGACTGAGGTAGTACAACAATTTACATTGTCTACTCCCTGGGATGTAACTAGCGCAACAAAAGACTCAACAGAGTCTCCAGCTTTAACGGGAAAAGAAGCCAAACCAAGAAGTATTCAATTTAATTCAGATGGAACCATATTTTATATAGGTGGCGAAGGAACAGACTCTATTCATAAATACACTCTATCAACTCCTTGGGACGTAAGCACATTAGAATTTTCTCAGTCATATTCATTTAGTGCTCAAGTTTCATCATCTGGTAATTCAATTATGGCAGGTTTTATTTTTACAGCCAATTTTACAAAATTATATATTACTCAAGATACAGACTCTAGACAAAGTCAGACAGGTGTAAATACTGTATATGAATATAGTGTGGCTTGTGCTGAAACTATAACTTGTCTTGATGCTTCAACTAATGCTGATGTAAAAGCTATCATTGAAGCTAATGTAGAGTCAGCTAAGCGTATTATTCAAAGCAACACCCTTCCAATATTTCATAGAATGGAATGGTTAAGAAGACATAAAAATAAAGATAACCTTTCTAATTTGAATGCAGAAATTGATTTTACAAATCAAACTGTTGCAAAATTTGCTAGCGCTCTTAAGTCTTTAAAAAAAGAAAAGGATCGTTCTTACAATAGTGATGATTGGTTTGAATGGAGTGAAGGAAGAATTGTTTTAGGAAACAAACATGCTCGAAATACGTCCTCTAGAGATTTTCATAATCTGGGTGTTTCAATAGGTGCTGATAGAATTAAAAAAGAAGATAGAGATAAAATGTATGGTTATGTTTTTCAGTATGGAACAGATGTTATTCACATTGGTGGTAATGGTACAAAAATAAATACTGATGCTTACAGCTTAGCTCTATATGAAACAAAACTTAGAGACAATCAATTTTTCACGGATGGTATTATTGGTATCAGTCATCTTGATATTGACCATAAAAGAGTAATTAATGGAAATACGTTAAGAGGTGACAGAGAAGGACAACAAATATTTGGCTCAATTAATTTTGGAAAAAGAATTATAGATGAAAAATTTAATTTAAATCCAGGAATTAAATTAGATCTTGGATACACTAAACTTAAAATATTGAGGGAACAAACTACAATAGGTAATAGTCTTGCAGACTCATTAATTTATAAAGAACAAGAAATTAAAACCGCGATTGCAACAATTGGAATTCTTTTTGATACTACAGACAAACAAGGTGACACAATTATAAATCATCATGGAAGGTTAGAATATGTTGGGGATCTAAGCTCATCTTCTGACTCAGACTTTTATTTTATCAATAATCCGAGCACATTATATAATTACACATCAAATAATAAATCAGAACATAATTACAGGGTTGGTTATGGTATTGATACAACTTCGATTTCTGGCTGGTCAACAGTGGTAAATTTTGAAAGATTTGGTGCTAGAGGCAAAGGTCATAGTAATGAACTCTATTTATCTGTAGGATATGTACCAATTGATGAAATTAAATATGCATTTAAAATAAATGATTTTAAAAATGCTGGATTAGAATTTACCAGAGAAGTGAATGATTTAGATTTAAAGATTGTTACAAATTATGATTTTTTAAGTGTTACACCTAATTACAATGCAAATATTTCAATAAGCAATAGCTTTTAATATTTCTTTAGTGTTTGAAAGAAAAAATAAAAGTAGTATATATCAAAAATAATTTAATGGCGGGGTAGCTCAGTTGGTTAGAGCGCAGGACTCATAAGCCTGAGGTCAGTGGTTCGATCCCACTTCCCGCTACCATTTAAATGAAAAAAATTCTTTCTGTAATTGGTATATGCTTAGTATTTGTTTTGTTGATTGACTTCTTATTTGGGGCTTATTTATTAAAATTTACCCCCAAAAAAATCGATTATACAACTATTCACAATGTTTATGATCATGATCTAAAAAAAAGTTTCAAAGGAAATTTAGAATGGTCTCCCAACGAAACATATCTTTTTTGTTCTAATAAAAATTCATTTAGGACTTTTTGTGATAAAATGGATTTTGAGTCAAAAGAATTTGATATAGCATTCATAGGAGATAGTTTTACAGAAGGTGTTGGGGTTAATTATGAAGATACTTTTGTTGGAAGAATTGAAAATAAATTTGACAAGTTAAAGATTGCTAATTTAGGTGTTGTATCTTATTCGCCATCAATCTATTTCACTAAGTTAAGATATTTATTAGAAAATGGTTACAAATTCAAAAGAGTAATCATTTATTTTGATATTAGCGATATATATGACGACAATAGAAAATACAGATTAATAGATAACAAAATAAGTAGAAAAAAATCAGTAATTTTATCTAATATCCAAAGAACCCTGAAATCAACTTTTCCATTTTTGGCATATTCGTTAAAAGTATTGAAGAATGATGTATTTAAAAAAACAGATGTAATAGATAAATGTACTTATCTAGATTTCTGTCATGAAAAAAGTTCGTGGACTTTTAACAATAAGTTTTTTGGAGATAAAGAAATTAGTAAATCATTAGAATTTATGGAAATGACATATGAACTTTTACAGAAAAATGATATTAAAATGTCAGTTGGAATTTATCCTTGGCCAGCTCAAATTTTGTACGATAATAGTCAATCGAAGATTGTTAAATTAATGAATAATTTTTGTGTAAACAAATGTGAGTTTTTCTTTAACAATTTTACTGATTTCTTTAATGAAATTACTTTTACTGAAAAAGAAAAAATTATTTCTAAGTATTATATTGAAGGTGATGTACATTTTAATTCTTTAGGTAATGAAAAAATATTTAAAAATTTTGTAAGAACCTTCAAAAATTAATGTCCAGGAAATTCTATTAAATTTTCAACTTTAAAACCTTTATCTTCAAGCTTTTTGCATCCATCCAAATCAAATAAATTTATAACAAAAATAAATGCTGCAACATTAGCATCCGACATTTTAATTAACTTAGCAGCAGCTTCAGCTGTTCCCCCAGTAGCAATTAAATCGTCAATGATTAAAACATTATCATTTTTCTCAAAAGAGTCCTTATGAACTTCAATTGTAGCTGTTCCATATTCTAACTCGAAATCAACTGAGTGAACTTCTGCAGGAAGTTTATTTTTTTTCCTAAGCATAATAAAAGGTTTTTTCAAAACAAATGAGACTGCTGAAGCAAAAACAAATCCTCGAGACTCAATTGCAGCGATCTTATCAAAATCATATTTTTTAGACCTTTCAACTATTTGACTAATTGCTTCAGCAAATGCATCTTTATCTTTAATTAGTGTAGTAATATCTCTAAAAAGAATTCCCTTTTTTGGATAGTCTTGAATAGATCTTATAAAATCTTTTAAATTCATAATAAGTAATTATTGAAGTATAAATAATTTATATTTTAAACATGACAAGAAATAAATTAGCAATAATTGGTGGAAGCGGTCTATATGATGTAGAGGAATTTACTGACAGGGAATTAATAGATTTAAATACTCCCTGGGGTAAGCCATCTGATCAAATTTTAAAAACAATATATAAAAATAAGGAAGTTTATTTTTTACCAAGACATGGAAGAGGTCATTTCATTTCACCCTCAAATATTAACTTTAGAGCCAATATTGATGCACTGAAACAATTAGGGGTTACAGACATCGTATCTGTTTCAGCTGTCGGATCATTAAAAGAGGATTTACCTCCCGGAAAGTTTGTAATAGTAGATCAATTTATAGATAGAACTTTCTCTAGGGTAAAAACATTTTTTGATAATGAAATAGTTGCACATGTTTCTATGGCTCATCCAACATCTAATGGTTTGATGAACGCATGTGAAGAGGCGATAAAAAAAGAGAAAATTCAATATCAAAGAAATGGAACATACGTTGTTATGGAAGGCCCTCAATTTTCTACTTTGGCAGAATCAAATTTATATAGATCATGGAAAGCTGATGTAATTGGAATGACAAATATGCCTGAAGCGAAATTAGCTAGAGAGGCTGAGATCAGATATGCCTCGGTGTCAATGGTCACAGACTATGATTGTTGGCATCCAGATCATGAGAATGTTGATGTTCAACAAGTAATAAAAGTTTTGTTAGGCAATGCAGCAAAAGCAAAAAACATGATAAAAAACTTGATAGAAAATTTTGAAGATCACATTGATCCTAATGATCCAACCAATAATTGTTTAGATGTTGCAATTATTACAGCACCTGAAAAAAGAACAAAAAAAACAATAGAAAAACTTAAAACTGTTGCTGGTAGAGTTTTAAATCAATGAGAATAGAAGGAAAAGAATATCGTACTATTTGGTTTGAAAATAATGTTGTAAAAATTATTGATCAAACCAAACTTCCACACCAATTTATTATTAAAGACCTTAAAACAGTTAAGGATACAATAAATGCGATTAAGGTGATGGAAGTAAGAGGTGCACCCCTTATAGGAGCTACAGCAGCTTATGGAATGGTTTTAGCTATAATTGAAAATAATGACCAATCATTTTTAAAGAAATCTGCAGAAAATTTAATTAGTTCAAGACCAACAGCAATAAATTTAAAGTGGGCTGTTGATAGAATGATGAATAAATTATCAGGAGTTAATAGCAATAAAATCTTAGAAATAGCCTTGAATGAAGCAAAAGATATATGTGAAGAGGATGTAAAATTTTGTGAAAATATAGGATTAAATGGACTAAAGATTATTGAGGAAATCTATAATAAAAAAAAAGATACAGTTAATATATTAACTCATTGTAATGCAGGTTGGCTTGCAACAATAAATTGGGGGACAGCAACCTCTCCAATTTATCATGCGCATAAAAAAGGGATTCCCATTCATGTGTGGGCAGATGAAACTAGACCAAGAAATCAAGGAGCAAATCTTACATCTTATGAATTAAATGAAGAAGGAATTAAAAACACAATCATTGCAGATAATACAGGTGGCATATTAATGCAAAGAGGTGAAGTTGACATGTGTATTGTTGGAACAGACAGAACTCTAGCTAATGGAGATGTTTGTAATAAAGTTGGAACTTATCTTAAAGCTTTAGCAGCTCATGATAACAAGATTCCTTTTTATGTTGCACTACCAAGTTCAACAATTGATTGGAATATAAAAAATCATAAAGATA
Source organism: uncultured Pelagibacteraceae bacterium (assembly GCA_902538495.1). Classification (GTDB taxonomy): domain Bacteria; phylum Pseudomonadota; class Alphaproteobacteria; order Pelagibacterales; family Pelagibacteraceae; genus Pelagibacter. The sequence goes on from CACBFJ010000004.1 coordinate 52,233, forward strand.
TCCCAATAGAGGAGAGAAATTCAGATGAATTATCTCATATTGAAGGTTTAGATGAAAAAGGAGATATAAAAAAAATACAAATTTATCCAAAAAAAAGTAAAGCTATGAACTTAGCTTTTGATGTAACCCCAGCAAAATATGTAACAGGCTTAATTACTGAAAAAGGAGTATGTGAAGCATCTGAAAAAGGACTTAAAGATTTATTACAATGAAGAATTTAGACCAAAGAAATCAAATTATTGAATATTCGTTAAAATTAAATTCTACGAACCTTTCACCTCTTAGATCAGGCAATATATCATTAAGAGGAAGAGAAGATGATAAAGAAGGATATTTAATTACTCCATCAGGAAAAAAATATGAAACATTAAAACCTGAAGATATTGTTTTTATGGGTTTAAATGAGGAAGAAAAAAATGATTTAACTAACAAACCATCATCCGAGTGGAGATTTCATCGAGATATTTATAAAAATAAAAAAGATGCACATGCCATTGTTCATGCTCATTCTCTACACGCAACAGCTGTATCTTCACATGGAAAATCAATACCACCATTCCATTACATGATTGCACTTGCTGGAGGAGAAGATATTAAATGTGCTGATTACGCTACTTTTGGAACCAAAGAGCTATCAAATAATGTAATAAAGGCTTTAGAAAATAGATCTGCTTGTTTAATGTCTAATCACGGCCAGGTTGCTTTTGGAAAAAATTTAGAGCAAGCATTTGAACTTGCACAAGAGATAGAAAATATTTGTCATCAATACACTATTGCTTTAAAACTAGGACAACCTAAGATACTTTCATTTGAAGAAATGAAAAAAGTTTTAGATAAGGCTAAAAACTATAAAAAAGGGTAAGATGATTAAAGTTGGGGAGCATATTACTTTAGATATTATAGGTACTACAAAAGAGTACGATCCTTCAGTTTATGAGAAAGTTATATATAAAATAGCTAAAGCAGCTAATGTAACTATTTTGAATATTTCAAAATATAAATTTGAACCACAGGGCTTTACCATTTTAGCTTTGTTAGCCGAAAGTCACATCAGTTTTCATACATTTCCAGAAAAAGGAATAATTAGTTTTGATTTTTTTACCTGTGGAAAAATAAGCCCATCAGTGGCAATTGATATTATTAAGAAGGAATTTGAACACAAAAGAATTGTTAAAAAAGAGTTTAATAGAGATACCCGATCTTTATATCATGATATTTATAGCTCACCTGGTTTACAAAAATCATATGTTGTAAATGAAGTCTTGGAGGATTTTAAATCAAAAGTGGGTCAACATATAGAAATTTTAGAATTGGAGCAATTCGGAAAATCTTTATTCATTGATGGTGAAATACAAGTGGCGGCATCGGATGAATATTTATATAGCTCAACTTTTGTTGGAGCTGGTCTTAAGTTAAATAAAAAAAATGAAAGAGCAGCAATTATTGGTGGCGGTGATGGGGGTGTTGCAAGAGAATGTATTTCAAAAAAATTTAACTTTATAGATTGGTATGAATTAGATCCAGAAGTTGTAGAAGTTTGTAATAAACATCTTGGTGATATTGGAAAAAAAGCTACAGAAAAAAATTCTGTAAAATGTGTTTGGGGAGATGCCTTTAAAAGTATAAAGACACTGAACGAAGATACATATGATCATATTTTTGTTGATTTAAATGATGACCAGTTTTGTATAGATCTCGCTGCTAAAAATATGGACTCTTTAGTAAGAATTCTCAAGCCTAAAGGCGTTATTACTGCACAAGTTGGAAGTCAGGATAAAAAACCTCTTCAAGTTGAAAATTGGTTGAATGTATTTAATCATCATTTTGGAAATACTAATTTATCCAGAGTTTATATACCTAGTTTTGATTGTTCTTGGAATTTTTCTTCATCAATAAATCATTAATTTTTTCTTTTTAATATCCATAATCTGTGAAATAATATTTTTTTATTAAAGGAGATAATGATGAATATATTTAAAAAAACTATTTTTTCAGTTTTACTTTCTCTATTGGTAATAGGAAACGTTAATGCTGATAAAATAAGAATTGGAACAGAGGGTGCTTATCCTCCATGGAACTCAAAAAATGAAGCAGGTAAGTTAATAGGTTTCGAAGTTGAATTAGCTTACACACTATGTAGATACATTGGACAGCAATGTGTAATAGTTGAGCAAGATTGGGACGGAATGATTCCAGCTTTAATCATGAGAAAGTTTGATGCAATAATGGCAGGTATGTCAATTACTGCAGAAAGACAAAAAGCTATTAGCTTTTCACAAGGATACGCAGATGAAGTTGCATCATTAGCAGTCATGAAAGGATCTAGCCTAGAAGGTCTAGATACATCTGCTGGGATAAATCTTACTAAACCAAATGCTGCAGCTAAAAAAGATCTTAAAACACTTACTGCTGCATTAGCAGGTAAAACTGTTTGTGTACAAACTGCTACAATTCATCAAAACTTTTTAGACTCTGGTGATGTAGGAAAAGTAAATGTCAGAACTTATAAGACACAAGATGAAGTTAACTTAGACTTAGCATCTGGAAGATGTGATGCTGCATTAGCTGCAGCAGTAGCATTTAGTGATTATGCAGAAAAATCTGGTAAGCCAGTTGTTTTAACTGGACCAACATTTTCAGGCGGTGCTTTTGGAAATGGCGTTGGGGTAGGTATTAGAAAAGATGATACTGAACTTTTAAAAAAGTTTAACGCTGCAATTAATAAAGCAAGAAAGAACGGAGATATTAGTAGAATAGCTACTAAATGGTTCGGTTTTGACGCTTCAATGTAATTAAATTTTAGGTTTGGCGACTATCATATATAGTCGCCAATCTATATGGAACTTCTAGCTTTTGGAGATACCGGTTGGGGTGATGAGTTATTTCGTGCAACCTTAATGACCATAGCTGTTTCAATAACAGCAATGTTAATCGGTTTTAGTTTCGCAGCAATTTTTACTCCTTTAAAATTATCTAAATTTAAATTTCTAAATTTAATTGCTAATATTTACACAACAGTTATCAGAGGTGTCCCTGAATTATTAGTTATTTATCTTTTCTTTTTTGGTGGGAGTGGAGCGATTATGTTTGTTGCTTCAATGTTTGGATACAACGAATACATTGAGATTAATGCGTTTGTAACAGGCTCATTTGCTATTGGTATTATATCTGGTGCTTATTCCACTGAAGTTTTTAGAGGGGCAATTCAATCGATTGATAAAGGTCAATTTGAGGCTGCAAAGGTTTTAGGATTTAGTAAATTTAAACAGTTTTATAAAATTGTTCTTCCTCAAATGCTAAGGTTAGCTATACCAAATTTAAGTAACGTTTGGCAAATTACTCTAAAAGATACATCTTTAATATCTGTAACAGGTTTAGTTGAAATAATGAGACAATCCTACATTGCTGCTGGGTCCACAAGAGACCCACTATTTTTTTATTCATTCGCTGCAGTTTTGTATTTATTAGTTACTTTTATAAGCATGAAGTTAATAAATAAATTAGAAGTTAAGTACAGTAGAGGGTATTGATGGATTTTGAGTTAATGATCAATAGTTTTCCAAAGCTATTAAATGCTGCAGTAGTAACATTGAAACTTTTATCAATTTCTTTAATTGTAGGATTATTTATTGGATTACTATTTGCAATTTTAAGATTAAATAAAAATATTTTTATAAATAAATTTGCATATGGATATTCATATGTGTTTAGGGGGACTCCATTGTTGGTACAAATATTTATTATATATTTCGGCTTAGGTCAGATAGACTCCTTAAGATCCTCTTTTTTGTGGGTAATACTTAAAGAGCCTTACTGGTGTGCAATTATTGCTTTTGCATTAAATACTGGTGCTTATACCTCTGAAATTTTAAGGTCTGCTTTTCAAACAATTAAACCAGGCATTATTGAAGCTGGAAAAAGTTTAGGTATATCTAATAAGATTATTTTTTACAAAGTTCAAATTCCTATAGCTATTAGACAATCTCTTCCCGCATATGGGAATGAAATAATACTAATGCTTAAAGGTACCTCGTTAGCAAGCACAGTTACATTGATGGATTTAACGGGCGTAGCAAAATATATAATTTCTACTACTTTTAAACCAATTGAAGTCTTTATAGTTGCAGGCGGAATTTACTTATTTATGACTTATATAATTCATAATTTAATAAAGTTTTTGGAAAAAAAATATAGCTACTAATATTTTGTATATTCTTTAATTTCTTTGATTTTTGAGCCAGTATGATTATTAATTTCTAATTTAATTTTTGCACGATCATCATTTAAGAAGTGAACATTTCTTGAAAGTTTAATAAATTTTTCTCCAAAATCCTTTTCTTTTTCACATAATCTTTTTTCATCTTCAATTAACCAAAGTTTTGAATTTATTTCTTTTAGTGATTGATAAAGTTTCTCAAGTTTTTCATCAGACTTTACATTTTTTTCTAATTGATCTTTTAAAACAGAATGTTCGTTGTTTATAAATTTTAGCTTTTCAGTGTCTTTAATTTTTTCTTGCTTAATCTCTAAAATTGAAACTTTGTCTAAAAGTTCCCCAATTGAAACTTCGACTATAATTTTATTCATAAAATTTAATACTGTGCTATCTTGTTATAAATATGTCTAATATTTTAATTATTAAACACGGGTCATTAGGAGATATAGCTCAAGCAAGTGGTGCAATTCAAGACATATCTGAAAATCATAAAAATGACCAAATATATATGCTGACAACAAAACCCTATTTTGAATTATTTAAGAAAAATCCTTTTGTAAATGAGGTGATCTTAGACAAAAGATTACCAAAATATAATTTAATTTATCTATATTTTCTAATGAGAGAGCTTAAGAAGTATAATTTTTCAAGGGTGTTTGATCTTCAAAATTCATCAAGAACTTCTTTTTATAAGAGTATACTTTTTCCAAAAGCTAATAAAGATACTTGGTCTAGCACTAAAACAACTTTACCAGCAGAAATAAATAAAGAAAAATTTGATAAAGACTCAGTATTAAATAGATTTGATTATCAGCTAAAAGAGTCTGGTTTAAATACTATTAACACACTTAAACCTAACTTTAGTTGGGCTTGTTCTGAAATTAACGAAATAAAAAATAAATATGACTTACAAAAATATATTTTATTATTTCCTTTTTGTTCACCACATCTATCAGTTAAAAAATGGCCTTATTACGATAAACTGATTGGATTGATTAAAGATAAGTTTGGCTCAGAATATAAAGTTATAACAGCACCTGGACCTAATGAAATAGATGATGCTAGAAAATTTGATGCAATAAGTGTTCTTGATAATGATAAAGCCTTGAATTTATCTCAGTTAACATCTCTTATCAAAGAGAGCTCCTTTATTGTTGCTAATGATACTGGTCCTGCTCATATAGCTGCTCATGTTGCAGCAAAAGGTTTAACTCTATTTGGAAAACATACAACTGCACATAAAGTTAGTATCGAAAGAGAAAATTTTAAAGCAATACAGGTAACTGATTTAAATAATTTAAGTGCTGGTAAAGTTTTTGAAAGGTTATTAAACTTATTGTAAGATTTTTTTATATTCTTCTATAGTATTAGACCAATTAAATTTAGAAGAATATTCTTTTGCATTTTTACCTAACTCTGAATATTTTTTATTCTCTAACATGGAATTTAAAGAAGAATAAATATCTTCTAGCTCATTTCCATCACAAATTAATCCTGTTGTGTCATGCTTGATAGCATCTGAGGCACCTCCATCTTTACCACCAAGAGAAGCAACACCATACTGAGCAGCTTCTACGTATGCTATTCCGAATCCTTCAACAGACTTTTTGTGAATAATTGATGGCATCACAAAGATATTTGATTTTGCTATTAAAGCATTTTTTAAATCTTCACTAATTTCTTTGAAAAACATTACTTGAGAACTTAAATCAAGCTGTTTTACTAATTCTTTAATATTTTTTTCCTCATCCCCATAACCTATACAAATATAGACTATATCTGGATAAATTTGTTTTAAGTTTCTTAAAGCCATTAATACTTTTTCATGATTTTTCCTTTTATCAAATCTTGAGACAGTAATTAAGCGTGGCGTTTTTATTTTGAGTAAACTTTCAACTTTATCTAGAGATTTCTTATTTAGGTCTTTAGGAGGATTTACTCCAGGATTTATAACAACGATTTTTTCAGGATTTAAGCCAATATTAATAGCTAGGTTTTTAGTATATTCAGAGTTAGCAATAATTTTTTCGACATTATCAAATACTTTCACAATCCTTTTATTTTGATAACTATCTTTTGGATGATTAATTTCTTTACCGTGTATCAGACAATATTTCTTTTTATTAGATTTAATTAATTCTAAACTTTTCCAATGGTCAGCTATAATTCCTTGAACTTTATTATCTTTGAGAAACTCATTAACTAATTGGGCTTTTCTAATTTTTCTCAAAAATTTAAGACCACCAACTCTTTCAATAGAAAAATTTACTTCTTCATCAAATTCTTTGTGATTTTCATGATAATCAGCAAAGACTTTAATCATAAAGTTTTTTGACATCTCTCGTGCAAGACCCCACATTAAACTTTGCATCCCACCAATTTCTGGTGGAAAAGATCTTGTAGCAATTAAATACATTAATTAGTTTTCCACTTAATACCACAGCCAGCACTTGGGACCTGACTCTCTGGCCCTTTGCCAGTTTCGGCTATTTGTCTCATAGCTTTTAATAAGTCACTATCCCCATCTCTTACAGGAATTAAGTTTTTTAATTCTCTTAGTCTGCCTCTATATTGAAGCTCCAAGTTTTTATTATAGCCAAAAAAGTCAGGCGTGCATACTGCATCATAAGTTTTAGCGACCTCTTGTGACTCATCACTTAAATACGGAAAACTAAATTGGTTTTTTTTGGCAAAATCGATCATATTATCAAATGAATCCTCTGGATAATTTTCTGCATCATTTGCACATATAGCTACTGAATTAATACCTAACTCTTTTAATTTATTACAATCATCAACAATATCTTTGGTCACTGCTTTGACGTATGGGCAGTGGTTACAAATGAACATTATTAAAGTTCCGTTTTCACCTTTAATGTCATTTAGAGAAATAATTTTATTTTCTGTAGATTTTAACAGAAAGTCATGAGCCTTTTGGCCGAAATCACATATTGGAGTTTGTATTGGCATAATGTAATAATATATAAATTATGTTTTACGATTTAAAAGATAAAAAACCAAAAAACTCTGGCGAAAATTGGGTAGCTCCTAATGCAGTAGTCATTGGCGACGTTACTTTAGAAAAAAATACTAGCGTTTGGTTTAATGCAACTTTAAGAGGCGATATTGAAAATATTCATATAGGTGAGGGATCAAACGTTCAAGATGGATGTGTTCTACATACGGATCCAGGTTGTCCTTTAAAAGTTGGAAAAGATGTAACCGTTGGACACCTTGTTATGCTTCATGGATGTACAGTTGGAGATAATAGTTTAATAGGCATCGGTGCAGTGATTCTAAATAATGCTAAGATCGGTAAAAATTGTATTATAGGTGCAAAAGCTTTAATCACAGAAAACAAAGTAATTCCTGATAATTCACTAGTCGTTGGTTCACCAGGTAAGGTTGTAAGAGAAGTGACCGAAGAAGAAAAAAAAGCTGTTTGGGAAAACACTAAGCACTACCAAGACAACTGGAAAAAATATTCTAAATCAATTTTTTGATAATCTATGAAAAAACTTTTAGGGATTATGATCCTAAGTTTAATTTCTATTTTATCAATAAGTTGCAGTGAAAAAAAATCAGAAATTAAAATAGAAAAAGTATTATTATTTGGTGACAGCCTAATGTCAGGTTATGGTTTACCTGAGGATGATCATTTATCTGTTGTATTAGAAAAAAAACTAAAATCTGAAGGATATGAAATTCAAATTTTTAATGGCAGTATTTCTGGAGATACATCTTCAGATGGTTTGGATAGAATTGAAGGTGAGTTATCAGATGAGAGTTACGATTTAATAATTGTTGGTCTTGGAGCAAATGACATGTTAAGAAGAATTAACCCGGACCAAACAAAGCAAAATTTAGAGGATATAATAAAAATAATAACAAGTAATAATATTAAAATTATACTTGCAGGCATGGTTGCCTCACCTACAAACGGATTAAGTTATAAAAAAAAATTCGATATAATTTATCCTGATTTATCAAAAAAATTTGAATTAGAATTAATACCATTTCTTTTAAAAGGGGTAGCTCTTAATCCAAGTCTTAATCAAAATGATGGAATACATCCAAATGAAAAAGGTGTATTAATAATATCTGAAACAATTAAAAAAAGTATTACTAATTATTCTAAGAAATAGTTTTAAAAATTATTTTAAAATTTGAGTCGTCATTGTTTATTAAATTTGTTACCATCAAAATATGAAAAGATTTGCATTGATCTTAATATTACTCTTTTTTCAAAATAATATTGCTTTTGCATCAGATTACTCGAATAGCATGTTGAGTTTTAATCTTTGGTTAAAAAATAATGGTTATAGCTATAGAGTTGGATGTGATAACAAAAAGACGAGAAACGCACTATGTTATGATGATAATGGAAATCCACTCTGGGAAGATAAAGAAAATAATTTGAAAGTTAATGCTTACAAAGGAAGGTGGAGCGTACCTTTTAACAAAAATCCCAACAGAGATACATTAGTATATTACAATTACAAAAATTTATTTAGTCATGAAACGGGTGATGGTAGTACTATGCAATGGAAGAAATATTTAATTCAAGCTTCCAAAGATCCTTATGAATTTAAATTCAATAAAATAGAAAATGAATTTATAAAAAAACAATTTAAGAAACAAGCCATCCTCAGTTATCTTTATTTTCAAGATGGTCAAATTATAATAGATGAATTATCACCGTTTGAACGATTTGGTGAATTTGTAAATAATGATACAAAACTAAGATCAAATTCAATGGGAAAAAGTTTGGCATCGTATGTATTGGGCCACGCAATTTGTGCCGGATACATTAAGGATGTAAATCAGAGAATTAGTGATTGGCCTTTAGTAAAAGATACACTTTATCAAGATGAGAAACTAATAGATTTGTTAAATATGAATGCTGGCGATCAAAAGTATGTTTATGACAGCGTAATTTTAGAAATGGGAGATGTAGAATACCAAACAGTAGAAGGCGAGGCGGACACTAATACTATTGCTTTTTACATGGGTAATTATTTTAAAAATAAAAAAAAATCTGATCGCAAATATAATTACAATGTAATTAATACACACTTAATATTTAATTATGCAATGTTTAAATCAGGAGATAATTGGCAAAAACTTTTAAATAATATTTTTCAGGTTAAAGCTAAAGTAAAAAATAGTGTATATTTTTTTAAGGTTCCTAATAAATTTGCTGAAAATGGTGACGCTCAAAGTATGTTTTATGCAACGAGATATGATTATTTACGAGTAGCTAAGGCAATTATGGATGATTGGCAAAATGATACATGTGTCGGAAAATATTTAAAAACTATTTACGATAATAGAATTGAAAAAAAATTAACCAATCCAAAGAGAAGTTTATTTCGTGTTGAGGAAGCTACATATAGTTATGGTGGTCAATTTCATTTAGATATTAAAGGAATGAAAGATAGAAAAATTCTTGGTATGGGAGGACATGGAGGTCAGCAAATTTTGATTGATGTGGAAAATTCAAGGATTGTAGTTTTAAATACAATTCACGTTAACAGAAAAAAATATAACTATAACTGGAAAAAAATGGTTTATGAGATCATTAAAGATGGTGTTTAGATTTATTAAGGAACTAACCAATAATTCTTATTAGTTTCTAAATCAAATTTTGCTCTTCGATGTCCTTTTGCTGCAAGATAAAGCCATTCAATAGATTTAATTTTACATTTAATTACAGTGAAATTTTTATAACCTTCTTCACTTTGTTCCATTGTGTAATCAAAATCTTCTAATTTAGATATCATTCCAGAAGTTGGATTTTCCGATGTAGTTCCTGGAGGGCTATCGGTCAAATAACATCTTCTACTTATATGCTGAGTTTTTTTCCAAGATTCATTTGTTGTAGAATTTTGATTATTAACTTCACATTCTACTTTTATTCTTAATTGTATCTTTTCTTCTTTATCATAGAATACTAGTGAAGCTTTATTATTTTTTTTTAGAATATCGACTTTAGGAGATCTTAAGTCTGTATGAAATTGTAATAGATTGCTTGCTCTATCTGATTTACGTAAAACAACAATTCTACCATCTACTTCATCTTGGTGAGCACAAATAAAAACTGGAATTCTAAATGGCGAAGCTCTATTAGTCACTGCATCATCTAACATTGACCAGTACTTATTTTGAATTTCAGCTAAATCTTCATAGTATGCTGGTTGCATACATTACTTTCTAAATCTTTTAATTAAACTTGATGTATCCCAACGATTACCCCCCATGCCTTGAACTTCTCCATAGTACTTATCAACAAGTTCAGTAACAGGTAATAATGATCCATTGTTTTTTGCTTCATCCATTGCAATCTTTAAATCTTTCCTCATCCAATCGACTGCAAAACCAAAATCAAACTTATCATCAATCATTGTCTTGTATCTATTTTCCATTTGCCATGATTGAGCTGCACCTTTTGAAATAACTTCAATTACATCTTCCATATTCAGTCCAGCTTTCATACCAAAGTTAATTGCTTCAGATAAACCCTGAACTAAACCAGCAATACAAATTTGATTAACCATTTTGGCAAGTTGGCCATTGCCAGCACTACCCAGTAGCTTCATCTTTTTACTGTAACAATCTATTTTATCTTTTGCTTTATCAAAATCAGCTTGATCACCACCAATCATTACGGTTAGTGCGCCATTCTCTGCACCGGCTTGTCCTCCAGATACAGGTGCATCTAATGCGCCAAAATTATTTTTTTTTGCGTAATCATAAATCTCTCTTGCAATAGTTGCAGATGCAGTAGTATTATCAATGTAAACTGCTCCTTTTTTAATTGTTTTGAAAGCACCGTTGTCACCAAAAGTTACTTCTCTTAAATCATTATCATTTCCAACGCAGGTAAAAATATATTCTGCATCTTTAGCTGCTTCAGCTGGAGTTTCTGCTATTTTACCTTTGTATTCACTAATCCATTTTTCTGCTTTTGATTTTGTTCGATTAAAAACAGTTACATTGTGTCCACCTTTTGATATATAACCAGCCATTGGATACCCCATGACACCAAGACCTATGAAAGCAACATTACAACTCATAATTTTTTATGTTTAATAGTTTAAGTTTAAAAGTAATTATATTTGGATTTATTTTTACATTTTTTTCTAGTTTTGGACAGAGTTTTTTTTTAGGTTTGTTTAATTCGAGCATAAGAGAAACACTTTCTATCACTCATGGACAATTTGGCTCAATTTATGCATCTGCTACATTGTTAAGTAGTTTTCTTTTAATTTGGGTTGGAAAAAAAATTGATGATATCAATATTTTTCGATTTGCATTTTATGTTACTTTACTCTTAGCATTTTCATGTTTCTTTTTTTCAAAAATATCTTCAATAATTTTTTTATTTATAGCTGTTTTTTTGATGAGATTTTCTGGACAAGGATTAATGTCTCACACTGCAACTACAACAATTACAAGGTATTTTACAAAATCTAGAGGGAAAGCCTTAAGTGCAGGTTGGTTTGGTCTTTCAACAGCTGAATTTATTTTACCTGTATTAATTGTTTATTTACTTTCAATTACAGCTTGGCAGAATATTTGGATATCTATTTCAATTTTAGTTTTGATTTTTTTACCTTTGACATCATTTTTTTTAATTAAAAAATTGGATTTTGATACGAGAGAACAAGTAGACCCAACTGACTCTGAAATAAAAGAAATTAAACAATGGAAAAGAATTGAGGTTATAAAAGATTATAGATTTTATATTGTATGTTTAAATATGTTAGCAATGCCGTGGATTGCAACTGGTGTATTTGTTTATCAGTCTTTCATTACTGAAGCTAAGGAATGGGGTTCTTTTGTTATTGCTCAATCATTCATGGTTTATTCAATATTGTCTGTGCTCACTTTGCTAGGATCTGGATTTCTAATCGATAAGTTTACTAGCAGAAAACTTTTAATCTTTATGAATATACCTTTGTTAATTTCTACTTTAGTTTTATTTTATTTTAATAATCCAATAACATCTTTTATTTTTCTTGGATTAATAGGTATTTCTAATGGTTTAGCCAATGTTCTAGGTTCATCAACATGGGCTGAAATTTATGGTGTAAAATTTATTGGCTCAATTAAAGCTCTAACTACAGCTTTAATGGTTTTTTCCACTGCTTTTGGAACAGCTTTATTCGGTTTTTTGATAGATAGAGGCTTTTCTATTGAGCAAATTGCTATGGTTTCATTTGTTTATATTTTAATCTCCTTGATCTTATTATTTTTTGTAAAAAATAAGCTAAATCCACAATATATATAAAAAATCTCCTTGATTTTTTTTTAGTCACTGTATAGATACTGCGCATGGCTAGAGTTACCGTTGAAGATTGTATCGACAAAGTTGAAAGTCCCTATGAGCTTGTTTTGGTTGCAAAGGAAAGAGCAACTCAATTGAACTCTGGTATTGAGCCAACTTTAGATAGGGATAATGACAAAAATACAGTTATTTCACTCAGAGAAATAGCTGAAGAAAATATTAAAGTTTCAGATTTAAGTGAAAGTGCAATCTATAAATTGAGAAAACATGTAGAGCAAGTTGATGATGGAACGGAAGATGATGAAGAAGTAGGTGATGATTTTGAGAGCTTATACAAAGGTGAAATTTCAAAAAGTGGTGCTCCTATATTGCCATCAAAGAGAGCTAGAAAAGCTCCAGAAAAAATTCAAGTTTCAAAAGATGATTTAGCCGAACTTTCTCAAACAGCTAGTCCCGATGTAGACTCTCAACCATCAGAGGAAATGGAGAGCGATTCTGATGATGTTTCTCTTGATGAAGTTTCAGAAGCCGAAGAACAGGTAAATCAACAAGATACTGAGTCTTCTGAAGAAAATAATTAATTATCAAATTCTTCTAAAATTTTTTGTCGATGCTCATCCAAATCAGGAATATCACCTCTAGTCTTTTCATCATTATATGATGACATTTTAATTGGGTTTCCAGCTAATTTGAAATCTCCAACAACTTTATGAAAAGCTTTTACAATCATGTTTCTTGATTCTATTTGAGGATTTTCGACAGCCTCTTTTATGTTGAAGATTGGTCCACATGGAATTTTATCTTTTTCCATTTCTTTAACCCACTCGTCAGTTTTTTTGGCAGATAATTTATCTTCTAAAATTTTTTTAAGCTCATCCATATTTTTAGCTCTGGATGAATTATTTGAAAATTTTGGATTTTGATTTACTTCACTTATTTTTAAAACATTACATAGTTTTTCAAATAATTTATCATTACCTGCTGCAATTATTATATAACTATCTTTTGTCTTGAAGGCTTCAAATGGAGCAATTGATGGATGACGTGATCCCATTGGTTTTGGAATTTCATTTTTTGAAAGATATCGTGCGATAGCATTTTCTAGAATAGCTATTTGACAATCAAGCATAGATACATCTATGTACATTCCTTTGCCAGTTTTTTGTCTATCATAAAGAGCAGCGTTAATTCCAATCGTAGTAAAAAGTCCTGCAGTTATATCTCCTATAGAGGTTCCAACTCTTGTAGGTTCAGAATTTGGTTGACCAGTAACACTCATCAATCCTCCCATACCTTGGACTACCATGTCGTAAGCTGGTAACTCTTTAAGGGGACCTGTTTGACCAAAACCTGAAGCTGAAGCATAAATTAGTTTGGGATATTTTTTGGACACATCCTTCCAACCATAACCCCATTTTTCTAAAGTTCCTGGTTTAAAATTTTCGACTAAAATATCTGCTTTAGATAAAATTTTATTAAAAATTTTTTTATCCTCAGCATTTTTTAAATTGAGAGCAATACTTTCTTTACCTCTATTTAAAGACATAAAATATGCAGAGTAATCTTTTATAAATGGTCCGAAATTTCTTGAGTCATCACCGATTTCTGGGGCTTCAACTTTTATCACCCTTGCCCCTAAATCTGACAATATCATTGTACAATAGGGCCCAACTAATACTCTTGTTAAATCAACAACTAAAAGGTTTTTTAAAGGTCCATCCATAAGTATAGTTTTATATTAAGTGCTTTTACCGACTTGACTCTTATTAATAAGTTCACTTTAATTGAATTATTAAAAATAACAATAGAGGGAAAAATAATGTTTAAAAAAATATCTTTATACTTAACTTCATTAGTTTTCGTTTTCACAACTATTGGTTCTGCTTTTGCTGTAACTTTAAAAGCAAGTCACCAATGGCCAGGAACACCGAGAGCTGATGGATCTTTTGACCCGCGTCATGAAATGGTGCAAATCATTGCTGACGAAGTCAAAAAAGCAAATGTTGGAATAGATATAAGAATTTATCCAGCTAAATCATTATACAAACCAAAAGAACAGTGGAAACCAATGACAACAGGTCAGTTGGACATTTCTGCTTTTCCATTAGCGTATGCATCTAAATTCCACCCAGAGTTTGACGCAACTCTAATGCCAGGAACAGTTAAAAATCATGACCATGCATTGAGATTTAATAAAGGTCCAATGATGACTGAGATTAAAAAAATCATTAATGATGCTGGTGTTGTAGTTTTATCTGATGCTTGGTTGGGGGGTGGTTTTGCTTCAAAAACAAAATGTATCAAAAATCCTAGCGATGCAAAAGGTCAAGTTATGAGAGCTGCAGGTAAAGCATTTAACCAAATGTTAGAAGCAGCAGGAGCGGGTATACAAAGTATGCCATCATCTGAAATTTACACAGGTCTACAAACTGGTGTATTAACAGGTGCTAACACTAGTTCAGGAAGTTTTGTAAGTTACAAAATTTATGAACAAGTTTCATGTGCAACTCCTCCAGGAAAATTTGGTCTATGGTTTATGTATGAACCAATCTTAATGTCTAAAAAGTCTTATGATGCATTAAGTTCTAAGCAACAAAAAGCTTTAATGAAAGCTGGTAAAGTTGCTGAGAAATACATGACAGCTCAAGTAGAAAACTTAGATAAAAAGTTTGAAGATGCTTATAAAGCTGCTGGTGTAAAATTGGTATACATGGATGCAAAAGACCATGCTGCATGGGTAGAGATTGCGAAAAAATCTTCTCATAAAGCATTTGCTGATAAAGTTCCAGGTGGCGATAAGCTGATGGAAATGGCTTTAGCAGTTAAATAAAATAATATATAAAGAACCCCTATTTATTCTTATTAAATAGGGGTTTTTTTATGAAAAAAAAATATCTACAACTTTGTGACCATATAGCTAAGGCATGCGGTGCTTTTGCTGTATTGGCATTGCTTTTATCAATTTTGGTAATCGTTGAGCTTGTTTTTGAAAGATATTTTTTTCAAAGAGCAATTACATGGCAGACAGAACTTGTCACCATGTTATTGGTAGCTTCAACTTTCATAGGAAGTGTATACGTTTTAAGTGAAAAAGCTCATGTTAGTATGGAATGGATTTATGACTTTCTATCAAAAAAAAATATAATTAGATTAAAAATTTTTACATCATCAATAAGTTTACTTTTTTTCTTAATTTTATTTTATTTTGGATTTTTAATGTTTGAGGAAGCATTTACTAAAAATTATTCAACAGGAACAGTTTGGGATCCACCACTGTGGATACCATATTCATCAATGATGTTGGGAGCTTTATTAATGATATTACAGTATATCGCAGAAATTATAAAATTAACTGATGACAAGGATTTCAAATAAATGGATCCACTTATTATAGCATTAATTGTTGCAGTATTTACTTTATTGGTACTTTTTTCTGGAATTCCAATTGCTTTTGGTTTGAGTTTTGTTTCGATTGCTTTGTTAGTAACATTTGAGGGAGTTCAAATGCTTGACGTATTTGCTGAAACATTTTTTGCAGGATTAAATTCTTTTGTTTTACTTTCCATACCAATGTTTATTTTAATGGGAATGGCTGTTGCCAATTCTCCTGCAGGAAAAGATTTATATACAGGTTTGGATAGATGGCTTTGGAGAGTACCAGGTGGATTAGTAATTTCTAATATTGGTGCTTGTTCAATTTTTGCAGCTTTAAGTGGATCTAGCCCTGCAACTTGTGCAGCAATTGGAACAATGGGAATACCTGAAATGAGAAAAAGAGGGTATTCCGACCAAATCGCAACAGGAACTATTGCAGCTGGAGGTACTTTAGGAGTTTTAATTCCTCCCAGTATTGTTCTAATTGTTTATGGAATTGCAACAGGAACATCAATAGGTAGATTATTTTTATGCGGTCTTGTACCAGGTTTTATGTTAGCAGGTATGTTTGCAATTTGGGCTCTTATTCATAGTTATTTTATTGATAAAGATGCCGCAAAAGCTCTGAGAAATAGAGTGAGACCAACTTTAAAGGAAAAACTTGAAGTATTACCTAGAATTCTTCCTTTCTTAGCTATTATTGCCGGTGTTTTGTATGTTCTTTATGGAGGGGTTGCAACACCATCTGAGGCATCTGGAGTAGGAGCATTCTTAGTTTTTGTATTGATTGCGGTAGTTTACAAAATTTATCAACCAAGCAAAATATGGAACATTGTTAAAGTTTCAATGAAAGAAAGTGTGATGATAATGTTTATCATTGCTGCATCCTATCTTTTTGCTTTTACTCTCTCACAACTCTATGTAACTCAATCTTTAGCACAGAGCATGGTTGAATTAAGTTCAAACAAATGGGTTGTGTTCATTTTAATAAATATATTTCTTTTAATAGCTGGTTTCTTTTTACCACCAGTCGCAGTTATTGTAATGACCTCAGCTATATTATTACCAGTAATTACCACATTAGGGTTTGATCCATATTGGTTTGCAATAGTATTTACAATCAACATGGAGATTGGCTTAATTACACCACCAGTTGGACTAAATCTTTATATTATAAAAGGAATTACCCCGGACGTTAGTTTGTCAGAAATTTTAAAAGGATCTATACCATTCATGATAATTATGGCTTTAGCTATAGTAATTTTATGTATTTTTCCTGAGATTGTTACATGGTTACCTGATAAAATAATGGGTAAAGACCTTGGATTCTAAAAAAGAAATAAATAGAAAAATATCAGTTGCTCCAATGATGGATTGCACTGACAGACACGATCGTTTCTTCTTAAGACTGATGAGTAAAAATGTAATGCTCTATACTGAAATGGTAGCTACAAAATCAGCAATTCACGGAGATAGAAAAAAAATTTTGTATTTCAGCCCTGAGGAAAAACCTCTGGCTTTACAGCTTGGTGGTTCCAATAAAGATGAATTAGCAGAAGTTGCTAAAATTGGAGAAGACATGGGGTATGATGAAATAAATATCAACCTTGGATGTCCTAGTAAAAAAGTTCAAAAGAATAAATTTGGCGCGTGTTTAATGAAAGAACCAGAGTTAGTAGCTGAGTGTATACATGCAATGGTAAATGCTTGTAAAATTCCGGTAACTGCTAAAACACGTATTGGTTTTGATGATGTGGAAGATTTTGATTATCTAAATAATTTTATTAGACAAATGAGAGATGCAGGAGCGAAGACTTTTATTTTGCATGCAAGAAAAGCAATGTTAAGTGGATTATCTCCAAAACAAAATTTGAACATTCCAAAATTAAACTACGATATGGTTTACAAAATTAAAAAAGAAAATCCAAATTTAGAAATTATAATTAATGGAGGCATAACAAAAGTAAGTGAAATAAAAGATCATTTAAATTATTGCGATGGTGTAATGATTGGTAGATCTATTTATCAAAATCCATATTCTCTCGTGGAAATAGAAAAAGAAATTTTTAATGTCGACAATAGCCCTACAAGAGAAGAAGTTGTACAAAAACTTTTGGAGTATCTAGATAAAGAAGTTAAAGAGGGTACCAAAGTTAATCATATAATGAGACACACAGTTGGATTATATCATGGTCAAGTTGGATCTAAAGAATGGAAAAGATATTTAAGTGATAATATGATGGCAAGAGACTCTGATTTTCAAAAAGCAAAACATATTATGACCATTGTTCAAAATAATGAAAAAGCAAATCAAACAAGTCAGTAATGGAAATAATAGATTTAAGTGAATTAATAAATTTATTAATAGTATTGGGTGTTGCAGCAGCAGTCGCAGGTTTTTTGGCTGGCTTACTAGGTGTTGGTGGAGGAATAATTATGGTTCCCGCTTTATACTATGCTTTCACAGTTTTAGATTTTGATATTGTAACAAGAATGCATTTGTCAGTTGGTACTTCTTTAGCAATAATAATTCCAACTTCTATTATTTCTACAAAAACACATATGGAATATGATGCAGTAGATTTTAAAATGGTTAAATCATTTGGTATTTTTATTTTATTTGGAGTAATCGCTGGAACTTTCTTAGCTGTGAACTTAAAAACTGCAGCTTTAGTTTTATTCTTTTCTATATTTGCCTTTATTGTAGGTTTATTTTTTATTTTTTTGAGAGAAAAACTTCTTGAAAATCCAAAAGAGATTTCTGATTTAGTAAAAAATATTTCTGGGATTGTAATAGGCTTCATTTCAGTGCCTCTTGGAATTGGTGGTGGTTCATTAATGGTGCCTTTTATGAGAACATTTGGTTATGATATTAGAAAATCCATTGGAACAGCCGCTGCAGTAGGTTTTTTGATTGCTGTGAGTGGCAGCATAACAATGATTTTAGGGGGTAAAATAATTGATAATGTAAGCACTCCTTTTAGTGTTGGTTACATAAATTTATTGGGTTTTCTGGTTTTTGTACCAGTAACAACAGTTATGGCTCGAATAGGCGCAAAAGCAGTTTATCGAATTGACAAAAAACTATTAAGTAAAATTTTTGGAACCTTTTTAATTATAGTGTCTATTAGATCATTTATTGAGTATCTAAATATTAGTTAAAGTTTATCTTGATCGGTGCCCCATTTAATTTTGTTCCAAATTCTTTCGTGAAAATAGTAAAAAAAAAGAGGTATTATTGATCCAATTCCTAATATCCCTGCGACTTTAAAAGAACCTGTAAAAATATATCCAAACAGCATCCAGTATACAAATATAAGAAATCTCCAAGAAAAAGTTTTTGCAACTGACCTTATTTTTTTGTCTGCCATTTAACAGTATTTAATTCTGCTTAAAAGATGGGGTAAGGGTGGTTTCAGTCTCCCTCTGCCACCCTTAATAAAATTGTATTTGATTCTTAAAAAAACATAAAACTCGTAATAATTGAATTTATTGGTTGTTGATAAATAGATTATAGAAAGATTATATTTTTTGGTCGTATTCTCCAATTTTACCAGTTTTTTGTAATAATTTATCAATAAATT
Organism: uncultured Pelagibacteraceae bacterium; assembly: GCA_902538495.1. Classification (GTDB taxonomy): domain Bacteria; phylum Pseudomonadota; class Alphaproteobacteria; order Pelagibacterales; family Pelagibacteraceae; genus Pelagibacter. Next base: position 71,698 of record CACBFJ010000004.1, read on the forward strand.
CAAATATCTTTTTTTTTCTTTCATCAGAAGTTGGGCTCTCAGTAACAACCACTAGCGAAGGTTTATTTGATGAAGCTCTAATTAAGCCCCAGGATCCATCATTAAATGAAAATCTTACTCCATTTACAGTAATAATTTCTGTTATTTCTTGTTGGTCGATTTTAGTTTTATTATTTTTTATATTTTCGATTTCCTTTACAAGTTGATTTACTACCTCATACTTTTCATTATCTTTGCAAAACGGAGCCATTGTAGGTGATTGAAATGTTTTTGGTAACTCATCCATTATTTCACTAATTTTTCTATTATCGTTATCAAGTAAGTGACACACTTGGATGGCTGAATTGATACCATCATCATATCCATACCCTAGAGGTTGATTAAAAAAGAAATGCCCACTTTTCTCAAAACCGGCTAGCGCTTTCTCATTATGAACTTTTCTTTTAATATGGGAATGACCTGTCTTCCAATAAATCGTTTGGCATTGATTATCTTTTAATATTTTGTCGTTAGAATATAAGCCTGTTGATTTGACATCTACAATGAATTTAGAATTTTTATGAGTGTTAGAAAGATTTCTTGCAATTAAAAGACCAATTTTATCTGAAAATATTTCATTTCCTTTATCATCTATCACTCCTAATCTATCACCATCCCCATCGAAACCAAAACCAATATCGGCATTATTTTCTTTTACAAATTTTGATATTTCGTGAAGCATTTCTAGATCTTCTGGATTTGGATTATATTTTGGAAATGTCCAGTCTAATTTACAGTCTAATTCAATTACATCACAACCTATTCCCCTTAAAATATCAGGTGCAAAAATACCTGCAGTACCGTTTCCACATGCAACAACAGCCTTTATTTTTTTTTTAATCTTATTTTTTTTTATTAAATCGTCTTTATATATTTGTTGAAAATTGCTTATTTTTTTTTCACTTCCACTACCTGTTGAAAAGCTTTGATTCAATGTAATCTCTTTTAATTCTTTCATCTCATCTGGTGCATGGGTTAATCCTTTTTTGATACCCATTTTTACACCAGTCCAACCATTTTCATTATGGCTGGCAGTTATCATTGCAACTGCATCCGAGTTTAAATTAAATTGAGCAAAATAGACCATTGGAGACAATGATAATCCTACATCTTCGACATAACATCCTGTTGAAATAAGACCTTTTTTAAATCCTTTTTTAATTCCTTCGCTGTAAGATCTGTAATCATGACCCACTATTACTCTCGGATTAATTTTTTTTGTATGTTTTATAATTTGAGAGCCGAATCCTTTCCCAAGATTCGTCATTCCCTCTAAATTTATATCTTTTTCATACAACCATCGGGCATCATATTCTCTAAATCCATACGGACTTATTTTTAAATTTTCAGACATTATTGTTAATTACTTACATTTTTTTAGATTTTTTTATTGATATTTTTTTTGCTACGTTCTATAAATGTTCTGTTGATTTGTTGTTTATATAGTATATTAACACCAAACGCACACAACATATAGTTGTTTTCGTTAAAATAACAAATATAATACATTATTTATGAACAAAATAGTATCGCTAGCAATTAAGAAAGCTGTCTCTGAATATAACCCTAAGGTTGAAAAAGTCGAAAATGATAACAGACCTGATTTATTCTCGCTCAACAATGAAACTGAACTTTTTCAAAATGATAGAGGCATCATAATCAAAATTGACAGGTCTAGAGATGTAAATCTAACTGATTTTGGAAAAGCAACCTTAAAAGATAGATACCTTGGTCACAACGAATCTTTTCAAGATTTATTTGCAAGAGTTGCTAGCACTTATGCAGATGACAATTTGCATGCTCAAAGAATTTATAACTACATAAGTAAATTATGGTTTATGCCAGCAACACCTGTTTTATCAAATGGTGGAACAAAAAGAGGTTTACCTATTTCATGTTTTCTTAATGAGGCTTCTGATAGTTTAGGAGGTATACTTGACCTTTGGAGCGAAAATGTTTGGTTAGCTGCAAAAGGTGGTGGTATCGGTAGTTATTGGGGAAATTTAAGATCTATCGGAGAAAAAATTGGTAAAGTAGGAAAAACTTCCGGAATTATTCCTTTCATAAAAGTTATGGACTCTTTAACTATGGCAATAAGTCAAGGTTCATTAAGAAGAGGATCCGCAGCTTGTTATCTTCCAATTGATCATCCTGAGATAGAAGAATTTATGGAAATGAGAAGACCAACTGGTGGTGATCCAAATAGAAAAGCTCTTAATTTACATCATGGTGTTTTAGTTACAGATGCATTTATGAGAGCAGTTGAAAATGATGAAGAATGGGCATTGAAAAGTCCTGCCGATGGATCCATTCAACAAACAATTTCCGCAAGAAATTTATGGATAAGATTATTAACAGCTCGAATTGAAACTGGAGAACCTTATATTATCTACATTGATACTGTTAATAGACAAATCCCACAACATCATAAACTTGCAAACCTAACAGTTAAAACATCCAACCTCTGCAGCGAAATAACTTTACCAACAGGTATAGATAAAGATGGAAGAGACAGAACAGCTGTTTGTTGTTTATCATCATTAAATTTAGAAAAATATGATGAATGGAAAGATGATCCAAATATGATTGCAGATGTAATGAGATTTTTAGATAATGTTTTATCTGATTTTATTAATAAAGCTCCAGATCAATTTAAAGATGCTAAGTATTCTGCAGAAAGAGAAAGAAGTGTTGGTCTTGGTGTAATGGGTTTTCATTCTTTCTTACAAAAGAAAAGAATTCCACTTGAGTCGGTAATGGCAAAATCTTGGAATAAAAAAATATTTAAACAAATTGATGAACAAGTCAATCAAGCTTCTAAAGATTTGGCAGAGGAAAGAGGCGCTTGTCCAGATGCAGCTGAGTATGGTTACATGGAAAGATTTTCGAATAAAACTGCAATAGCTCCAACTGCATCAATTTCAATTATTTGTGGAGGTGCCTCACCAGGGGTTGAACCAATTGCAGCTAATAGTTATACGCATAAAACTTTGTCAGGGTCTTTTAATGTTAGAAATAGATATCTTGAGGAAATACTTGAAAGTCACGGTAAAAATGATGATGAAACTTGGTCGACAATTACCACAAATCAAGGTTCAGTTTCTCACCTAGACTTTTTAACTGATCTTGAAAAAGATGTCTTTAAAACTGCATTTGAATTAAATCAAAAATGGATTATTGAATTGAGTGGAGATCGAACTCCTTATATCTCTCAAGCACAATCAGTTAATTTATTTTTGCCAGCAGATGTTCATAAAAAAGAATTACATAGAATTCATTTTGATGCATGGAAAAAAGGTCTAAAAAGCCTTTATTACTGTAGATCGAAATCAATTCAAAGAGCTGAAAATATCAATAATGCTAACTCTACTGATATTACAGCCAATGTATATAAATCAAAAAAACAACAATCTAACGAACAACCAGAATACGAGGAGTGTTTATCATGTCAGTAGCAGAAAAAACTAAGACGGAGAAAAAAGAAATTATACAACCAAAAAAGATGGGTTTATTAGTAGAAAACCCTGTATACAAACCATTTAGATATCCATGGTGTTATGATGCATGGTTAACACAACAAAGAATTCACTGGTTACCAGAAGAGGTGCCACTAGGTGACGATGTACGAGATTGGCAAAAAAATTTGTCACAACCTGAAAAAAATTTGGTCACTCAAATATTTAGATTTTTCACTCAAGCAGATGTCGAGGTTAACAACTGTTATTTAAGACACTACACAACAGTATTTAAACCAACTGAAGTACTAATGATGATGACTGCTTTTGCAGCGATGGAAACAGTTCACGTAGCTGCGTACTCACACTTATTAGATACAATCGGTATGCCTGAGTCAGAGTATTCAGCTTTTATGAAGTACAAGGAGATGAAAGATAAATATGATTACATGCAAGGTTTTAATGTAAATTCGAAAGAAGACATTGCAAAGACAGTTGCAGTTTTTAGTGCTTTTACAGAAGGTTTGCAGTTATTTGCTAGTTTCGCAATTCTTTTAAATTTTCCAAGACATAATAAATTGAAAGGAATGGGACAGATAGTAACTTGGTCTGTTAGAGATGAAACTCTTCATTGCAACTCAATGATTAGAATCTTTAAAGAATTTATAAAAGAGAATCCAGAAATTTGGACACCAAAACTTAAAAAAGAACTTTACGAAGCTTGCAGAACAATTGTTGAGCATGAAGATGCTTTTATAGATTTAGCTTTTGAAATGGGTCCAATGGAAGGTTTAACTGCGCAAGAGGTTAAGGATTACATCAGATTTATTGGAAATAGAAGATTAGTCCAATTAGGATTAGAGCCAATTTATGATGTAGAAAAAAATCCACTTGGATGGCTCGATACAATGCTTAATGCTGTTGAGCATATGAACTTCTTTGAAGGTCGTGCTACAGAATATTCTAAAGCATCAACACAAGGAACTTGGGTCGAAGCTTTTAGTTAATTTTTTTAATAAATTACTAGATAGAAGGCCATAAATTATCTAATATAGTTAGATGATCGTGTCCCCTTGCATAAGTATTTGCAAAACAGACCCTGTAACGGGTTATTGTTACGGGTGTGGAAGGACTGATGAGGAAAAAAAGAATTGGAAACTCAGTGAAACAACTGATGAATGGAAGCAAAAAAATCTCATAAAAATCAAAAGTAGACTTAATGGCTGGCAATTAAGAAGCTTTGAGGAGTCGTATAAAAATAAAGTTGAAAACGGTATTTCCCTTTTTAAAAAAGAAATGCTTAAATAAATTAAATTTGATCAAATTAAACAATTTAAAAACTAACAAATTTATTTATGAAATATAAGAAATATTTTAGAAAAACGAGTCTTAAACAAAAAGGCCATGGAGATTTTCTTTTAAGTGAAGTCAGAAAAGAACAACCTAAAATTTTTTTAGAGATAGGAGTTTTTCATGGAGTTACTGCGCGGAATATTTGTGAATTACTTTATCGAACTCATAATAATGATTTTAAATATATAGGGCTAGATCTATTTGCAGAAAATGAAGAGAATAAAAATGAGGTTATACCTAACAATACATTTAATAACCCATTAAAAAAAATTTATTTTAAATACATTAAAAAACAAAATCCTTATAGTCTTGAAGCTGTAAGAGATTTGTTAAAAAAATTTGAAAAAAATGTTCATTTAATTCAAGGAAATTCAAACAAAGTTTTGAACAAGATGGATATGAGTAAAATAGACTATGTTTTTTTAGATGGGGGTCATGAATATAATACGGTAAAGAACGACCTGGATAACTGCATTGAAGTTATAAAAAAAGGTGGAACAGTTTTATGCGATGATTACAATTTAAGCTCAGCACCAGGTGTTAGAGAGGCTATAGACGAATTCGTAAATAAAAATCAATTAAATGTTGATATACTTTGTGAAAATCGATTTGCTAAAATTCAAAAATAAAAAACTATCTTTGATTTAATTGTAGAACTTTTCTGTGTTTATTACCTTTGTAGCTCGCCAATGGTCTAATTAGTTTATTTGCAGCATGTTGTTCCATTATATGTGCTGACCATCCTGTAATTCTGGAAATCACAAATATTGGTGTAAAAAAATCTGTGTCAAAACCCATTAAATGATACGTAGGTCCAGTGGGATAATCTACATTAGGATGTATGTTTTTTTTATCAATCATAACTTTTTCAATAATATCGTAAATTTTTTCAAATTTTTTATCTTTTTTGATCTTCGCTACTTTAGCAAAATATTTCCTCATGGTAGGAACTCTCGAGTCACCAGATTTATAAACTCTATGACCAAAACCCATTACAACTTCCTTTTTCGCGAGTGCATCGTTTATCCAATTTAATGCATTTTTAGGACTTTTTATTTTATTCATCATATGCATGACTTCTTCATTAGCTCCACCATGAAGAGGACCTTTTAAACTTGCTATTGCACCAGTTATAGCTCCGTGAATATCAGACAAACTACTTGTGATAGTCCTTGCCGTAAATGTTGAAACATTGAAACTGTGTTCAGCATATAAAATTAAAGACACATCAAAAGCTTTTACAATTTCTTTTTGAGGAACTTTTCCAAAGCACATATGAAAAAAATTCTCAGACATGTTTAAATTTTTTTTAGGTTTGATTATACTTTTACCTTTTCTTATTCTGTAAAACGCAGCTAAAGCAGTTGGTGTTTTCGCTAAAATTCTAACTGCTTTTCTCATATTTGCTTCAGGTGAAGAGTCTGATGTCTCTTTATCTTCTAAACCCATGATGCTGACTGCAGTTCTAGCTACATCCATTGGATGGGATTTTTTAGGCATTTTTTTAATGAATGAGTATAGATCTTTTGAGAGATTTCTATTATTTCTCTCTTCTTTTTCAAATTTTCTTAATTCTATTGAGTTCGGTAAATCTTTATTCAAAATTAAATAGGCGACTTCTTCAAATTTACAATATTCACACAAATCTTGTGCTGCATAACCTCTATAGGTAAGAGAATTTATCTCAGGCATAACTTTTGAAACTTCTGTTTCGTCAACAACTATTCCAAGTAAGCCTTTTTTTATGTCATCACTCATTATTCATGTCCATCTGTATTAAAATTATAAATAGTTTCGTCTAAACTATTATATTTTTCATAATCTACAAGCTCATATAGTCTTTTTCTAGTTTGCATCTTATCTATAATGTTGTTTTGGTGTCCATTTGCATAAATGTCTCTCAATCCATCTTCAACGTTTTTCATTGCTAATCTTTGAGTAGTGACTGGATAAATAACTATATTATAACCAAATTGTTCCAATTCTTTAAAATTGAATAATTTGGTTTTTCCAAATTCTGTCATATTCGCTAATAAATAGCACGAGAGCTCTTTTCTCACTTTTTGAAAATCTTTTTCATCATGTAAAGCTTCTGGAAAAACAATTTCAGCTCCAGCATCGACATAAGCTTTGCATCTATCAATCATCTTATCTATTCCCTCTACACTTTTTGCATCTGACCTAGCTATAATTTTAAAATTTTTGTCTTTTCTAGATGAAACACAATCTTTGATTTTTTTAACCATAGCGTCAGTAGAAATTAGCTCTTTATTATCCAGATGACCGCATCTTTTCCTTTCAATTTGATCTTCTATATGTACAGCCGTAATTCCAAATTCCTCAAAAGTTTCAATTGTTTCTTTACAAGATTTAAAACCTGTATCAATATCAACAATGGTCGGAAGATTTGTAACTCTAGATATTAAATATGATCTTGTACTTACATCTTGCAAGGTTGTTAATCCAATATCAGGGAAACCAAGATCATTGGCCATAACACCACCTGAAACATAAACTGCATCATACCCAATTTCCTCGATAAGTTTTGCTGTTAAAGGATTATAAGCACCAGGAACCCTTAAAATTCTATTTGATTTTAATTTCTTATCGAAATCCTCTCTTTTTTGATTTGGTTTTTTCTCAACAAAATGCATTAAAAAATTCCTTTTTTTAAGTTTCTCTTAAGCTTATTTTTTTTCACTTCTATGTTCAATTTATCTAATTGACCTGATTTTAATTTTTTTAAATTCTGTACTACTTTTAAAAATCTATCGCTTTCTTTTTTAGTCAATAAATTTTCGGTTAAAGTTAAAAATTTATTTATGTAATTCTTTCTTTTAAAAGGTCGTGATCCATAAGGATGAGCATCAGCTATATCTTGTTGTTCCAAAATTTTTTTACCGTTTTTTAGAGTAATTACTACCTTTGCTCCAAAAGCTTTCTTCCTAGGATCTGGATTATGATATTTTTTAGTCCATTTTTTATCTTCATGGGTCTTTATAGATTTCCAAATTTTTATTGTACTTTTTTTCTTAGCCCTGGATTTAGTGTAAGATTTTATGTGGTGCCAGTTTCCATCCTCTAAAGCAACAGCAAAAATATACATTATTGAATGATCTAAAGTTTCTCTACTTGCATTGGGGTCCATTTTTTGAGGATCATTTGCACCGGTCCCAATTACATAATGAGTATGATGACTTGTATAAATATCGATTTTTCTTATTTGATTTAAATTTTGCACTTTCTTTTTTAACTTTTTTGCTAAATCAATTAATGCTTGTGACTGATATTCAGCTGAATATTCTTTTGTGTAAGTTTCAAGTATTGCTTTTTTAGACTCACCTTTTTTGGGAAGTGGAACTTTATATAATGCTTTTTTGCCATCTAGGATTCTGGCGATCACACTATCTTCACCTTCATAGATTGGACTTGGAGCACCTTCTCCCCGCATAACTCTGTCTACAGCTTCTATTGCTAGTTTACCAGCATGAGCTGGTGCGTAAGCTTTCCAACTGGATATCTCACCTTTTCTAGATTGCCTTGTAGAAATAGTTGTATGTAAAGCTTGTTGAACAGCCTGATAAATTGTTTCAGTATTTAATTTAAGCATCGATCCTATTCCTGCAGCAACACTAGGTCCTAAATGAGCAATGTGATCAACCTTGTGTTTATGCAAACATATTCCTTTAACTAAATTAACTTGTACTTCATAAGCTGTAATAATTCCTCTTAGAAGATCTAATCCATTTTTTTTATTTTGTTGAGCTACACTTATTAATGGAGGAATATTATCACCAGGATGACTGTAATCTGCTGCTAAAAAAGTGTCGTGGAAATCAAGTTCTCTAACAGCTGTTCCATTAGACCATGCAGCCCACTCACAATCAAATTTAAATTTTTTGTTAACACCAAAGAGCGTGGCCCCATTTTTTCTTGAGTGTTTAAGAGCCATTTCTCTAGATGAGACAACAGGTTTTCTATTTAGTGATGCGATTGCAACAGATGCATTGTCAATAATTCTGTTAATCACCATTTCTATAGCATCTTTATTCAATTTTGCATTATCACTAGCTATTTCAGCAATTTTCCAAGCAAGTTGTTTTTTTTTAGGTAAGTGAATTTTGGATGGATAAACTTTTACTTTATGTAATATCAAAATAACTCCTAGGTATCGGAACTGTTTGTAATAGTTAAAAAAAAATAATCAATATTAAAGATATTTAGATACTATTTTTTCTATACCCACAAAGTCTTTTACTAAGTGATTGTGGTAAATTTCAGTAATATTTTTTTCTGTATATCCATCTTCGAGTAAAATAACTGGGATACCTGCACTTTTTGCAGCATTAGCATCTGTTTCACTGTCGCCAATCATAAGTGTTTTTTTAATATCACCATCTAAAATTTCTATAACCGATGTTAAGTGTCTTGGATCAGGCTTACAATAATCAAATGTATTGTGTCCGGCAACATATTCAAAAAAATTGTAAATACCAATTTTCTTTAAAAGATCGATAGCTAAGTGCTCTTGTTTATTGGTACAAACCGCCATAGAAATATCATTTTTTTTTGACCATAGTAAAAATTCTCTTACTCCGTTGATTAATGTGCTTTCATTGACAATGTTTTTTCCATAAAAATCTACAAAATCTTTTACCATTTCTTTTTTAATTTTATCATCTTGAACTTTTCCAAATTCTTTTTTAGCTTGCCCCCAAATTGATCGTCCAAGCATTGCACCAGCTCCTTGTCCAACAAGATTTCTAATTTCCTCAGTTGATTTTGTTGGGTAACCAAATTTTTTCATAACGTGATTATGAGCACGCATAAGATCTGGCGCTGTATCTACTAAGGTTCCATCTAAATCAAATAAAATTGTAAATTTTTGCTTCATATTTAAAAGTATTTTTAAGAAATATTTTGTGAATTAAGAAACATATATACATAATATAAAGAATTTAAAAGATGAAACAGTCTAATTTAAAAAATTCTCAAATTAATTTAAGAAACAAGTTTTTAAAATCAGGTGTGAAAATGATTGGTCCTGAAACAATCTTTTTTTCCAATGATACACAAATAGGAAAAAATGTAATAATCGAGCCTTATGTTGTGATTGGTTCTAAAGTTAAAATTGGAAATAATGTTGTGATTAAATCTTTTTCCCATCTTGAGTCGTGTCAAATTGAGAATAAAGTTGAAATTGGACCATATGCAAGAATAAGACCTAATACAATTTTAAAAGAGGGATCAAAAGTCGGAAATTTTGTTGAAGTTAAGAAAAGTGTAATCGGTAAAAAGTCAAAGGTAAATCATTTAACATATATTGGTGATAGCAAAATAGGTAAATCTGTGAATGTTGGTGCAGGAACTATCACGTGTAATTATGATGGAAAAAAAAAATACGTAACAAATATAAAAGATAAAGTATTTATAGGTTCAAATTCATCTCTAGTAGCCCCAATAACTCTTGGCGAAGGTAGTACAATCGGAGCTGGATCTGTTATAACAAGCAATGTAAAAAAAAAATCTTTGGCTGTAACAAGAAGTGAACAAAAAGAAATCAAAAATTATAAAACCAGAAAAAAATAATGTGTGGAATTATTGGAATTAATAGTTACAAGCCAGTATCATCAGCGATAATTAATTCTTTAAAAAAATTAGAGTATAGGGGTTACGATTCAGCGGGAATTGCCACTTTATCAAGCGGTTCGATTAATGAGATTAAATCTGAAGGCAGAGTAGATAATTTAGAAAAAAATTTACTTGTCCAAAAGATGGAGGGAACTATAGGCATTGGTCATGTTAGATGGGCAACTCATGGAATACCTAGCAGCTTGAATGCTCATCCGCATTCTTCCCAAAACGTTTCAGTGGTACATAATGGCATCATCGAAAATTCAACTATTTTAAAAAAATTTTTAATTGGCAAAGGACATAAATTTAAATCCCAAACAGATACAGAGGTTATAGTTCATTTAATAACTGAGCATTTAAAATCAGATAATATAATAAACTCTATAAAAAAAACTTTAAAATTACTTCATGGGAGTTTTGCTTTAGGAATTATCTTTAAAGATCAACCAGATTTAATTATAGGTGCTAGAAGGGGCTCACCTTTAGCTGTTGGTTATGGTCCAAATGAAAACTATTTAGGTTCAGACTCTTATGCTTTGAAATCAATGACAAACAAAATTACTTATCTAAATGATGGTGAATTTTGTGTGATTAAAAAAGATTTAGTGGAATTTTTTGATGAGAAGGGAAAAAAAATAAATAAAAAAGTTTTAGAGTTATCTAGTGAAAATCAAAAATATGACAAAGGTGACTACAAACATTTTATGGCAAAAGAAATAGACGAACAACCAATGTCAATAAAGAATGGTATTAAAGAATATTTAGATACTGCAAATGATGACATTAATATATTTAATTTTCCATGGAAGGTTGAAGATATTTCTTCAGTAATATTGATAGGATGTGGTACCGCATATCATTCGTGTTTAATGGCCAAATATTGGTTTGAGGAATTAACTTCTTTAGATGTAGGTGTAGATATAGCTTCAGAATTTAGGTACAGGAAAAATAGATTTAAAAAAGATAGTTTATACATTTTTGTATCACAATCAGGTGAAACTGCTGATACTTATGCTGCTTTAGATTTGTGTAATAAAAATGGCATGAAAACTTGTGGTGTTGTAAATGTAATCGAAAGCTCAATTGCAAGAGATTCTAAATTTGTTTTACCAATACACTGTGGTACTGAGATAGGTGTTGCTTCAACAAAAGCTTTCTTAGGTCAGATGCTGATATTATACATTCTTTCTTTAAAACTTGGATTAATCAGAGGAGATATTAATAAAAAAAAGTTTTCAAAAAAATTAAAAGATTTAAAATTTTTACCTGAATTAATTAGTAAGACTTTACTTATTGACAATAAAATTCAAACTACTGCAAGTTCTTTTATTGAGGCTAAAGGTTCAATGTTTTTGGGTCGAGGATTTTCATACCCTATTGCTTTGGAAGGAGCTTTAAAATTAAAAGAATTATCTTATGTCCATGCTGAAGGTTACCCAGCTGGTGAGATGAAACACGGACCATTAGCATTGATAGAAAAAGGTATGCCAGTCGTTGTGTTGGCCCCAAGAGATAATTATTACAAAAAAACTATATCGAATATGCAGGAGGTAATAGCTAGAGGAGCTAAAGTTTTACTGATTACCAATAAAAGTAAAGATGAAGTTTTTTCAGAAAATATCTGGGAAACTATCGAAGTTGAAAGTACAAATGAGGACCTTTTACCATTTCTTTTTAACAATACCTTTACAAAAATTGGCTTATTATTCAGCTTTAAAAAAAGGTTATGATATTGACAAGCCAAGAAATTTAGCCAAATCGGTTACAGTTGAATAAGTTGTGCAAAAAATTACATTTAAAAACAATGTAGATTTTTGGCAAATTGCTAGTTTTGCTAATACAAGAAAAATTCATGATTTTATTTTGCTTGAACAAGCTTTTAATCAAAATGCACTAAAAGAAAAGAATAAAGGATTTCTTAAAAAATTTATTGATTATTTTAAAGAGTGTAAAAATATAAAATCCCAATTATACCAAGATGTTTTTGCTTCATTCATAATCAGCAATAAGTTTGAAAAAACATTTTTAGAATTTGGAGCAACAGATGGCTTGGAATTTTCAAATTCATTCATGTTAGAAAACTTATTAGGTTGGAAAGGAGTTTTATCTGAACCAAGTTCTCAATGGCACAACTTGTTAAAAAAAAATAGAGCAAACACAAAAATTATTACCAAATGTATTTGGTCTGAGACTGGAAAAACCTTAGATTTTTTTATGTCAGATGAGGGTATTTATTCTACTTTAAATGATTTTGTTGATAATGATAAGAATTCTATGCCAGGAAATACTGAAGCAAGAAAGAAAGCTGGTAAAGTAATAGCAGTAGAAACAATTTCACTTAATGATGTAATTAAAGAATATTTTGGCAATACATCTCCTTCATATATTTCAATTGATACTGAAGGCTCAGAATTTAAAATTTTAGAAACTTTTAATTTTAAGACCTATAGGCCAAAAGTATTTACGATAGAGCATAATTTTACTGAATTACAAAATAAAATAGATGAATTGATGAGTTCAAATGGTTATGAGAGGGTTTTTAGAGAGTTAACAAGATTTGATGCATGGTATGTATCTAGTGAGACATTAAACGAATTAGGTTTTTAACAACATTTTATGGGCTTTAATTCCGAGTTGATTACTGATTAAACTCTGATACAACAATCGCAGGTTGAACATGAAAAATTGGAAAATAAATAGTTGGAGAAAGTTTCCGGTAAAACACATTCCTGAATATTCAGATAAAAAAGAATTAGAACAAGTATTAGGAAAAATTAAAAACTTTCCACCACTCGTTTTTGCTGGGGAGACAAGACACTTAAAGCAACAACTAGCTGAAGTTGTAGATGGTAAAGCTTTTTTACTTCAGGGAGGAGACTGTGCAGAGAGTTTTGCAGAATTTAATCCAGATAATATTAGAGATACATTTAAACTAATTTTGCAAATGTCATTGGTTTTAACCTATTCAGCATCACTACCAGTGATAAAGCTTGGAAGAATTGCAGGTCAGTTTGCTAAACCAAGAAGTGCACCAACTGAAAAACAGGGAAATTTAGAACTTCCTAGCTACTTGGGTGATAATGTAAATGGTATTGAATTTAATAAAAAAGCTAGAGAGCACGATCCAAAAAGACTTTTTAGAGCTTACTCACAATCTGCATCAACTTTAAATTTATTAAGGGCATTTTCAAAAGGAGGTTTCGCAGACTTAAATAAAGTTCACTTGTGGAATTTAGACTATATCAAAAAAAGCCCTCAAGCTAAAAAATTTAAAGATCTTGAGGATAAGATTGCTGATGCATTAGCATTTATGTCAGCATGCGGAATTACTTCAGACTTTAATAACAGATTATATACAGTTAATTTTTGGACATCACATGAGGCATTACATCTACCTTTTGAGGAAAGCATGACAAGAATTGATTCTACAACTGGAGAATACCATGATACATCTGCTCATTTTGTATGGATTGGTGATAGAACTCGACAGTTAGATGGGGGTCATGTTGAATTTTGCAGAGGTATAGAAAATCCAATAGGAATAAAATGTGGGCCTACAAGTAAACCAGAGGAAATAGTAAAAATTTGCAATTTAATAAATTCAAAAAATGAAAAAGGCAAAATTACACTTATCTCAAGATTTGGACACGACTCAGTTGAAAAATTTTTACCAAAACTCGTAAGAACCATTAAGAAAGAAGGTTTGAACGTCATTTGGTCTTGTGATCCTATGCATGGAAATACGATTAAATCTACAACTGGGTTTAAAACTAGACCATTCAACAGAGTCTTAAAAGAAGTAAGAGATGTATTTGCAGTTCACCAAAGTGAGGGTTCATACGCAGGAGGCCTACATATTGAAATGACAGGTCAAAATGTGACAGAATGCACTGGTGGTGCAAGAAAAATTTCTGATGCCGATTTATCAAGTAGATATCACACCCATTGTGATCCTCGGCTTAATGCAGATCAAGCTTTAGAATTAGCATTTTTAATATCAGATGAGATTAAAAAGAATAGCAGCTATTCGAAAAATTCTATTCAAGAGGCATCTTGATCTATTGCTTTAAGTTGCAAGATTGCTAAATATGATCTGATGAATCCTAAAGAAAAAGTAAAATATATATCAAATTGGATCAAAACATACGTTGATCAAATGCCATCCAAAGCCCAAGCTTTAGTAATTGGTATATCAGGAGGAATCGATTCATCTGTATCAAGTACATTAAGTGCGATGACAGGCTTAAAAACTATCGTTTTGACAATGCCTATCAAGCAAATAGAAAACCAACATGATTTAAGTTTAAAACATCAACAATGGTTAGTTAAAAATTTTAAGAATGTAGAGGCTCATACTATAAGTTTAGATAAATTATTTGAAACATTTTCATCAACATTAAATAAATTTGACAATGAACATGGATTTGCAAATTCAAGAGCAAGATTAAGAATGACAACTCTTTATCAGGTTGCAGCAGCTAATAAAGGAATAGTTGTTGGAACAGGTAATAAAGTAGAGGACTTTGGAGTTGGATTTTATACAAAATATGGAGATGGAGGGGTTGATATTTCACCAATAGCAGATTGTAACAAAACTGAAGTATGGGAGATTGGAAAAGAACTTGGAATATTACAAGAAATTATCGATGCTGCTCCAACGGATGGACTTTGGGATGATGGAAGAACTGACGAGGGTCAGTTAGGTTTTGATTATCAAGCCTTAGAAGATGCAATGAAGAATCCTAATTCTCCACATAAAGCGGAATACGAAAAAATTAGAAAACAAAATATGCATAAAATGGAGCCTATTCCAGTATGCAAAATTCCTAGTTAATCAATTAGATTAACAAATCATCAAATAAGGTATATTTCTTAATCAAGTGAAATGGATATTTTTTTAACAAACAATTTAACTAATAAAAAAGAGCAATTCATCCCGATACAAAAAAAAAATATTGGCATGTATGTTTGTGGACCAACAGTCTATGATGATCCACATATAGGTAATGCAAGACCGCTAGTTATTTTTGATATTCTTTTTAAGATTTTAAAAAATAATTTTTCAAAAGTCACATATGTAAGAAACATCACAGATATTGATGATAAGATTATTTTATCTTCACAAAAACTTAAAATATCAACAAAAGAGTTAACTGAAAAAATAACTAAAAGTTTTTTTGAAGACTGTAAATTTTTAAATTGTGAAGAACCCACTCACCAGCCAAAAGCGACTGAGCATATAGATTTAATGATTCAAATGATTAACAATTTGATTAAAAAAGGTTATGCTTATGAAAACAATAAACATGTCTATTTTGAAGTAAAAAAATTTTCTGAGTATGGAAAACTATCAAATAAAAAGTTAGAGGATTTAATTGCAGGATCAAGAGTTGAAATAAGTGACAACAAAAGAAACTCTGAGGATTTTGTTTTATGGAAGCCGTCAGTTAAAGATGAACCTTCTTGGGATTCTCCTTGGGGACCAGGTAGACCAGGATGGCATTTAGAATGTTCTGCTATGTCAAAAAAACTTCTAGGTGATGAATTTGATATACATGGTGGTGGTATTGACTTAATTTTTCCACATCACGAAAATGAAATAGCACAATCTAGATGTGCTAATGACACTGAAGTTTTCGCTAACTTTTGGATTCATAATGCCTTTATAACAATGTCGAATGAAAAAATGGCTAAGTCTCAAGGCAATATTTTAAAAATAAAAGATTTTAGAAAAAAAATAAGTGGTCAAATAATCAGGTTAGCACTGATGAGTGCACATTATAGACAACCTTTAGATTGGAACGATAAATTATTAATTGATTGTGAAAATACTTTAGATAAGTGGTATCGAATTAAATTAAATAATTTCAAACCTGTAAAAATTCCTGATGAAATATTGAAACCTCTATATGAAGATTTAAATACCCCGGGTTATATTGCTAATCTCCATGGCTTGTATGAAAAAGCAATTAAAGGCGATAAAAAAGATTTATTTATATCAGCATGCAGATTTATTGGTTTATTAAATGAAACGAGTGAGCAATGGCATAATTTTAAAAAAAATAGAGTTTCATTAAGTGAGCCTGAAATCGAAAAAATGATTAACTTAAGAGATAAAGCTAGAGAAAATAAGGATTATAAAGAGGCTGATCGAATTAGAGATGAACTTTCAGACAAAGGTGTTTTAATAGAGGACAAAGATGGTAAAACACTGTGGAAATTTAAATGAGTAAAGAAAGATTATACATATTTGATACAACTCTTCGAGATGGAGCTCAAACCCAAGGTGTACATTTTTCAATTGATGAAAAAACAAAAATTGCACATGCTTTAGATGACCTTGGTGTAGATTATATCGAAGGAGGTTGGCCAGGTGCTAATCCTTCTGATACAGAATTTTTTCAGAAAGGTTTGGAACTAAAAAACTCTACCTTTACCGCTTTTGGAATGACAAAAAAAGCAGGACGAAGCGCTGAAAATGATCCAGGTTTGTCAGCAATTTTAAATTCTAATACGAAATCTGTTTGTTTAGTAGGAAAGTCTTGGGATTTCCATGTTGATGTTGCTTTGGGAATATCTAAAGATGAAAATTTAGATAACATTAAAGAAACTACAAAGCATTTTGTAAAAAATAATAAAGAGTTCATGTTTGATGCAGAACATTTCTTTGATGGCTACAAAGCAAACCCAGAATATGCTTTAGCTTGTATCAAAGCTGCTTACGACAACGGAGCAAAATGGATAGTTCTATGCGATACTAATGGTGGTACACTTCCTCATGAAGTGACTAAGATTGTAAAAGAAGTTTCAGAACACATACCTGGTGAAAATTTAGGTATTCATGCACATAATGACACTGGTAATGCAGTAGCAAATTCAATAGCAGCTGTTTTATCAGGTGTGAGACAAATTCAAGGTACTATAAATGGATTAGGTGAAAGATGTGGTAATGCTAATTTAATGTCAATTATTCCAACTTTTCATCTGAAGAAAGATCTATCAGATAAATTTGAAATAAGTATAAAACAAAAAAATATAAAACATATTACACAATGTTCAAGGTTGCTTGATGAGATATTAAATAGAAAACCAAATAAACATTTACCATATGTTGGTGCTGCAGCATTTTCACACAAGGGTGGTTTACATGTATCCGCTGTTCAAAAAGATCCTAAAACTTATGAGCATATAAATCCTGAAGATGTTGGTAATAATAGAAATATAGTTGTCTCTGATCAGTCAGGTAAATCAAATATCCTGTCTAGACTTAAAACAATTGGAATTGATATTAAGGAAAATGACCCCAAGGTTAAAAAACTATTAGAAGAAGTCAAAGATAGAGAGTTTATTGGTTATAGTTATGATGGAGCTGATGCATCTTTTGAATTACTAGCCAGAAGAGTAATGGGAGAAATTCCAAGATATATCTCAATTAAAGAATATGACGTTTCAGTCTCAAAAAACAATCAAGATAAGATAGTTTCTAGAGCAAAAGCAAAATTGGAAGTTGATGGTGAACAAATAGTCTGCGAAGGTGAGGGTAATGGACCTGTTCACGCTTTAGACAACGCTATAAGAAAAAATATTACTAAGTTAGAAAAATATTCTGAATATTTAAAAGATTTAAAACTAGTTGACTATAAGGTAAGAATTTTAAATACAGGAACTGAAGCTACTACTAGAGTATCTATTGAAAGCACAGACTCCCAAGGAAAAAATTGGTTTACTATCGGCGTATCACCAAACATTATTGATGCATCATTTAAAGCTCTTATTGATAGTTTAGATTTCAAATTGTTTAAGGATAAAGCTCCTGCAAGTAAATAAATGAAAATTAAAAAGTTCTCAATGAAACCTGCTGATATTGAAAGCAGGATTGGAGCAGAACCTGTTATTTGTTACCCAAATGATAGCATAAATAATAATCTTGAAATATTACATGAAGCGAGAAAACATATTAAAAAAGTTGATGAAGTTATAGTTCCACCAAGAGATGCTAGAACTTTTAATGTTAAATCAGGTAATTTTTTTAGAATAGAAAGTATTGAAGGTCCACAAGTAGGAGATTTAAATATATTTCAAGCTGATAATTTAAATGAAAAGTTTTATTCTGGTAAAACTAGAGCTCTATACGGAACACATATTTCAGTTGGAGACAAAATGTTAAGTAGTTTCCCATATTTAAGATCATTGGCAACAATTACTTGGGATACATTAGATTGGTACGGTTACGATAAAGACGGAGGCTCGGTTCATGATGTTATTGGTACTAGATGTGATCCTTATACTCACAAGCTAACATCAAGCAACGATTATCATCATTGTTGTCATTCAAATTTAACCAGAGCTTTAGTTAAGGAAAAAAATATCAAAATAGATGACGCAGAAAAAATCGTACACGATGTATTAAATGTGTTTATGCTTACTGGTTTTACCAATGATACTAAGCAATACTTTATGAAATCAAGCCCAGTAAGACCTGGCGACTATTTAGAATTTTTTGCAGAGACTGATCTATTAGGAGCCTTATCTGCATGTCCTGGTGGTGATTGTGGTTCTGAACATTCATCAGATGTTGCAAAATGTTATCCATTAAAAGTTTCTATTTGGGATGTAGATAAAAAATTTTTGGAAGGTATAAAAATTTCTAAGATTTCATCTTATAATAGAGACCATGGTTTGACTGAATAATATGTCAAAAAATAATATTTTATTTATTTTACATAAACCACAGTTGTCAGAAAATATTGGCGCATGCGCAAGAGCAATAAAAAATTTTAGCTTTAAAAAGTTAATTTTAATAAATCCTAAGCCTATTTTTCCAAATGATAAAATTTTTGCTACATCAGTAGGTGCAAAGAATATTATCAATCAAAGTAAAGTGTATGAGAATATTGAAAAGGCAATTAAAGATAGTGATATTGTAATTGCTACGTCAGCGCGATTTAGAAATAAAAATATAAAACATATAAGTCTAGACGATTTGAAGAAAATAGATTTTAAAAAAAAAGTTGGTTTTTTATTTGGATCCGAAGCCTCAGGTCTTTCAAATGAAGAGGTTAGTTATGCTAATTACACCTTGCAAATTCCAACCAATCCAGAATTTAAGTCATTAAATCTTTCTCATAGTTTAATTATTATAGCTCAAGCAGTCTCTAGTATAATTAAAAAGAAAACAAAACCATTTCAAAAGTCAAAAAAAGTTAAACCAGCATCAAAAAAAGAAATTCAATCAATGATAAACTTATGTTTAAGAAATTTAGAAGACATCAATTTTTTTAAACCAAAGGAAAAGAAACCTGTGATGTTACAGAATTTAAGAAACATTTTTTATAAAATGGAATTATCTGATAAAGAAACACGTATTTTATCAAGCGTATTCGCAAGTTTGGGTAAAAAACGTTGATTGACAAAATAATGTGTAAGTTTATAAGACCCAATATTAAATGACAAAAAGATTAAACTCTAAACACAAAGTTGATAGACGATTAAAAGTAAACCTTTGGGGAAGACCTAAAAGTCCCTTCAATACCAGAGCTTATGGACCAGGACAGCACGGTCAAACCAAAACATCTAAACCCTCAGATTATGGTATTCAACTTCAAGCAAAACAAAAATTAAAAGCTTATTATGGCAATATCAATGAGAGACAATTCAGAAATATTTATAAAAAAGCTAGCATGTTAAAAGGGGATACAAGTGAAAACCTAATTGGTTTATTAGAAAGAAGATTAGATGCTGTTATATATAGAGCAAAATTTGCAACAACGATCTTTTCTGCACGTCAACTCATTAATCATGGTCATGTGAGAGTAAACGGAAAAAAAGTCAACATTTCAAGTTATTCAGTTAAGGAAGAGGATACGATTGAGATTAGAGATAAGTCAAAACAATTAGCAATAGTTGATATAGCTTTAGCAAATAAAGAGAGAGAAACTCCAGAATATATTCAAATGGATGAAAAGAATAAAAAATTTAAATTCATAAGAGTGCCTAAGTTTGAAGAAGTTCCTTATCCAATTGTTATGGAACCAAATTTGGTTATCGAATACTATTCTAGATAGATTTACTTTTTATATTTTACGCCTTTATCATCAAAGACTTTTTTTAATTCACCATTTTCATACATTTCTTTAACAATATCACAACCACCAACAAATTCTTTTTTAATATATAATTGTGGTATTGTTGGCCAATCACTAAAGGTCTTTATACCTTCTCTTAAAGATTGATCTTCTAAAACATTAACTCCTTTATAATTTACTTCTAAAATTTTAAGTAAATTTGCAACTGCCATTGAAAATCCACATTGTGGAGCATCAGGCGTTCCCTTCATAAATAAACAAACTTCATTATTATCAATATGACTTTGTATTAAATTTTTAATTTGATCGTCCATTATTGCTCCTTTGTTTTTATCGCTAGGGCGTGAAGTTCATTTCCCATTTTACCTTTTAAAGAATTATATACCATTTTATGCTGCTCAATTTTACTTTTACCATTAAATTTAGAAGAAGTAATGGTCGCAGAATAATGGTTTCCGTCACCAGCTAAATCTTGAATCTCGACCAATGCATCGGGTAATGCATCTTTTATGTGCTTTTCAATTACTTTTAAATCCATTGCCATAATTAATTCATGTAGTTTGATAACCAATTAGTATTATATGATTTTAATTCGTCAATTGTAACTTTTGTCTTTTGATTAATAATCATGTTTTTATCGATAATTTTACCCAATTCATCAAAGTGGACAGAGTTTTTGTTTAATATACTTATAACCTTTTTTAAATTTTTTGGGTCTATCTCAATTACATATCGTCCTTGATCTTCACAAAACAAGTATTCGATTTCACTTATGAAATATTTAGGTTTATTAAATTCAATACCTTTATTTCCTTTTATACACATTTTACTAACGGCCGTAATTATTCCTCCAATAGATACATCATGAGCGCTTCTAACAAGATTACTTTTGATAAGTTGGAGAATTGTTTCACCATTATTTTTTTCATTAAAGAGATTTATTTCAGGCGGTGGTCCATTCTTCTCATTTAATATATTTCTCGAAAAAAGACTTTGGTCTAAGTGACCTTCAGTTTTACCAATTATTAAAACAAGATTATTTATTTCTTTAAAGTCCATAGTAATCATTTGTTTGTAATTTTTTATTAGACCTACACCACCAATCGATGGGGTTGGTTTAATTCCAATTTCTTTTGTTTGGTTATAAAATGATACATTTCCAGAGACGACTGGAAATTTCAAATATTCACAAGCTTCACCTATTCCCTGTACACACTCAACAAATTCCCCCATGTTTTCCTCTTTCTCTGGACTTCCAAAGTTTAAACAATTTGTTATAGCAATCGGCGTTGCTCCAACAGAAATGAGATTTCTCCAACTTTCACAAACAACTTGTTTTCCACCTGTAAGAGGATGTGCCCAACAATATATAGCTGAAGAGTCAACTGTTGCAGCTACTGCCTTATCGGTTCCATGAACTCTCACCACACCAGAGTCACCACCCGGTTTTTGTAT
This sequence comes from uncultured Pelagibacteraceae bacterium, assembly GCA_902538495.1. GTDB lineage: Bacteria > Pseudomonadota > Alphaproteobacteria > Pelagibacterales > Pelagibacteraceae > Pelagibacter. The sequence goes on from CACBFJ010000004.1 coordinate 93,719, forward strand.
TGTATCACCCATCACGGTGTGATCATATTGTTGCCAGATCCATTCTTTACTACAAACATTAGGATTTGATAAAATTTTATTTAAAACTTCTTTGATTTTAAATTTTTTAAATTCTTCCTTTTTGATTAAATTTTTTTTTGGTAATTTTGTTTTTTTCCACTTTCGATCATACATTGGAGAATTTTCAACTAAAGTATTAATTGGAATGCTAGCTACTTGTTTTTCGTTATAAAATAATTCGATATTTTTGGAATTAGTAGTTTTACCAATGATAGCAAAATCTAAATCCCATTTATCAAATATTTTTTTTGCTATATCTTCTTTTCCATTTTCTAAAACAATCAACATTCTTTCTTGGCTTTCAGATAGCATAATTTCATAAGGTGTCATTTTACTTTCTCTGCATGGAACCTTATTTAAATTTAATTCAATTCCTAAATTACCTTTTGAAGCCATTTCGATACTTGATGATGTAAGACCTGCTGCCCCCATGTCTTGTATTGCAATAATTGAGTCTCCGGCCATTAATTCTAGACAAGCTTCAAGTAAAAGTTTTTCTGTAAAAGGATCTCCAACTTGAACGGTTGGTTTTTTTTCCTCTATTTTTTCATCAAAACTAGCTGATGCCATACTTGCTCCATGAATACCATCTCGTCCTGTTTTTGAACCAACATAAATAACAGGTTTGTTAAGACCAGCAGCTTTTGAATAAAAAATTTTATTTTTCTTAACTAACCCAAGAGTCATCGCATTGACTAAAATGTTGCCATTGTAAGAACTATCAAAAGAAGTTTGCCCTGCAATAGTTGGAACACCCATGCAATTTCCATAACCCCCAATTCCATGAACAACTCCTCTTAAAAGATTTTTTGTTTTTTTGTGTTGTGATGATCCAAAATGAATTGAGTTTAAATTTGCAATAGGTCTTGCACCCATTGTAAAAACATCTCTCATAATACCACCAACACCAGTGGCTGCCCCTTGATAAGGTTCAATAAATGAAGGATGATTATGACTTTCAATTTTGAAAACGATTGCATCCCCATCCTCAATATCAATCACACCTGCATTTTCTCCTGGCCCTTGAATCACTTTTTTTCCAGAGGTCGGTAGTTTTTTTAAATGAAGTCTCGATGATTTATAGGAACAGTGTTCATTCCACATCGCAGAGAAAATTCCAAGTTCAGTTAGATTAGGAACTCTTTTTAGTAGATCACAAATTTTTTTATATTCTTCTTTTTTTAAACCGTGATCTATAGCTATCTGTTCGTTAACTTTCATTATTTAATATTATTTAAAAGATTTTTAAAAAAGATTGATCCATCTTCCCCAGATAAACTTTCATCTATCATTCTCTCAGGATGAGGCATCATACCTAAAACGTTTTTTTTTTTGTTAAAAATACCTGCAATATTATTTAATGAACCATTGGGATTAAATTTTTCTTCAGTTTTTCCATTATCATTGCAGTAATAAATAGCTACCTGATTATTATCTTGAATTTCTTTAAGTTGATCATTGGTACAAAAATAATTTCCCTCATTGTGAGCAATATGTAACTCAAATACCTCTTTGTCTAAATTTTTAAAATATGGATTATCTTTATTATCAATTTTTACAAAAACATTTTTACAAATAAATTCTAGATATCTATTTCTTAACAAAACTCCTGGAACTAATCCGCTTTCAACCAGTATCTGAAAACCATTACAAATTCCCATCACTAAACCACCTGATTTTGCAAAATTGATTACTGATTGCATTATCTTTGACTTAGAAGCCATGCTCCCACACCTCAAATAATCTCCATATGAAAAACCTCCTGGAAGTACTACCAAATCAGATTTAGGTAATTCATTATCATTATGCCAGACCATTTTATTTTTAAAACCAAACTTATTCAGTGCGACATGCATATCTCTGTCACAATTTGAACCTGGAAAAGTAATTACTGCTGATTTCATCAATTATTGTATCTCAATAATTTTATAATTCTCTATTACAAGATTCGCTAAGAGTTTGTTGCACATATCTTCTACAATTTTTTGAGCTTTCTTGGGATCGTTTTCTTTTACGTCAATTTCAAAATATTTACCTTGTCTCACTTCGTTAACATCTTTAAATCCCATTCCATCTAAGGTCTGTTGAATAACTTTTCCTTGCGGATCCAAAACATCTTTTTTTAAAGTGATAATTGCAGAAACCTTCATTTACTCTTTTTTTTAACTGAAGATAATTTTGTAACATTGACCGCAGAAACATTAGATTGTTCATGTAAAATTCCTAGTCTTTTTGCAACTTCAGTATATGCAGGAATTAAATCTCCCAAATCTTTCCTAAATCTATCTTTATCTAGTTTCTTTTCAGTAATAGAGTCCCACAATCGACAAGTATCTGGACTAATTTCATCAGCTAAAATAACCTCACTCTTACCATTTAATTTTATTCTGCCAAACTCAAGTTTAAAGTCTATCAACTTGATACCAACGCCTCTAAACATACCAATCATGAAATCGTTAATTCTTAAGATCATTTTTTTTACTTTTTCAATTTCTTTTTTTGAGGCCCACTCAAAAGCATAGATATGATCTTCTGCTATTAAGGGGTCTCCAAGTTCGTCATCCTTTAAACAGTACTCAATTAGAGGTTCTTTAAGAACCGTTCCGTCCTCAATTCCAAGTCTTTTCGTTAAAGAGCCGGTAGCAACATTTCTCACAACAAACTCAATTGGAATAATTTCTACTAATTTTATTAATTGTTCTCTCATATTTAATCTTTTTACTAAATGATTTTTAATTCCTATTTGAGACAGATTAGAAAGTATGTGTTCTGAAATACGATTATTCAATACACCTTTTCCCTCTATTGTACTTTTTTTCTGATTATTAAAAGCAGTAGCGTCGTCTTTGAAATATTGGATAACTAAATTTTTATCAGAAGAAGCATAAATGATTTTTGCTTTACCCTCGTATAATTTTTTACCCTTTTTCATTATCTGAATACTCTTTTAAATATCAAGTTCACATTCTTAAAATGTTTAGCGTAACTAAAAATAAATTGTAATTTCTTGGGTGAAATTTTACTCATTATATATTTGTCTTTTTGAATGACGCTGTATAAGTCTAAATTTTCTGCAAAACATTTTTTTGCATAATTTTGTATCATTCTATAAGATTTTTCTCTGCTTAATCCAGTTTTAGTTAACTCTAACATCAATTCTTGAGAAAAAATTAATCCTTTTGTTAGATTTAAATTTTGTAACATTTTTTTTGGATAAACAATCATATTATCTAATATATTGGCCAGTCTTACTAAAGCAAAATCAAGAGTGATGTTTGCGTCTGGCCCTATATTTCTCTCTACACTTGAATGTGAAATATCTCTTTCGTGCCATAAAGCAATATTTTCTAAGGCAGGCACAACCGCACTTCTTACCATTCTTGACAAACCTGTGAGATTTTCACTTAAGATAGGATTTTTTTTATGTGGCATTGCTGAGGATCCTTTTTGATTTTTTGAAAAATATTCTTGTAATTCATAAACTTCAGTTCTTTGAAGATGCCTTATTTCTGTTGCAACTCTCTCTATTGATCCAGCAATAATTCCTAAGACTGAAAAATAAAACGCATGACGATCACGAGGAATTATTTGAGTTGAAATTGGTTCAACTTTTAATCCAAGTTTTTTAGCAACATGTTGTTCGACCTTTGGAGAAATATTCGCAAAAGTCCCAACAGCTCCTGATATTGCGCATGTAGAGACTTCATTAATTGCATCGATTAATCTCTTTTTATTTCTTTTAAACTCCTCATAAAAAGATGCTAATTTAAGACCAAATGTAATTGGTTCAGCATGTATACCGTGACTTCTCCCCATACAAGGAGTAAATTTATATTTACGTGCTTGTTTTTTTAGTACTTTTAAAATTTGATCTAAATCTTTAATAAGAATTTTTCCTGATTGGACTAATTGAATATTAAAACTTGTATCTAAAACATCAGACGATGTCATCCCTTGGTGAAGATACCTTGCTTTAAGCCCAGCTTTTTCAGTTACAGACGTTAAAAAAGCAATCACATCATGTTTAACCTGACTTTCTATTTGATGAATTCTTTTGATATTAATTCTTGCTTTTTTTCTAACTGTTGAGGAAACTCCCTTTGGAATTTGGTTTAATTTTTCCATTGCTTGTGCAGCAGCAATTTCTACATCAAGCCAAATCTTATACTTATTTTCTTCAGACCATATGTCTGTTAATTCTTTACGAGAGTATCTTTTTATCATTAATTGTATGGTGGTTTAGAATATCCTTTAGCAGATTCTGTAAAGATTTCATAACCATTTTCATTTATTCCTATTGTATGCTCGAATTGTGCTGATAAAGATTTATCTTTTGTAACAGCAGTCCAACCATCGTTCAAAACTTTAGTATCAAATTTTCCAGCATTTATCATTGGCTCTATTGTAAAAGTCATACCTGGTGTTAATTCCATTCCAGTATTTTTATTTCCATAATGTAAAATATTAGGTGCTTCATGAAACACCGTTCCGATTCCATGACCACAAAAATCTCTTACAACTGAAAAACCTCTTTCTTCGACATAGGATTGAATTTCATGTCCAATATCACCAAGTTTAATACCTGGCCTAAGAATTTTAATTGCTTTCATCATTCCTTCATAAGTAGCATCAATTAAATTATTTAATTTTACCGATGTTTTGCCAACACAAAACATTCTACTAGTGTCCCCATAATGATTATCAACGATTGCAGTAACATCTACATTTAAAGCATCGCCATCTTGTAAAATTCTATCGTCTGAAGGTATGCCGTGACAGACGACGTGATTTAAAGATGTACATAATGATTTTTCAAAACCTCTGTAAAAAAGTGGAGCAGAGTGACCTCCGTTATCTCTTATAAATTCATAGCCGAGTTTATCTATATAATTTGTAGTAACACCTTCTTTGATATTTTCAGTAAGCATATCTAAAGTTTTTGCAGCAAGGTTCCCTGCAATTCTCATTTTCTCAAACTTCTCAGAGTAGTTATTCATTTATAATTTTTAATTTTCTTTCGATCAAAATTTTTTTTGAACTAATTTTACACCTATAAGCTAAAAAATTTACTCCCGCTTTTTTAGCAACCTGATAATTATTATAATATTCTGGGTCGATGTCTTTTGCTATTTTAAAGTTTTCCATATTTTGTATTTGCACTAGAAAAATTAAGTATGTTTTATAACCTTTTTTTATGGCATCAATAAGGGTGAGCAAATGTTTTGATCCTCTTGAGGTAATTGCATCAGGAAATTCAGCAGTTTTTTTATCACGAAAAAGCGTTACGTTTTTTACCTCAATGAAGATTTTTTTATTATTTTTTTCAGCTAAAAAGTCGAATCTGGTCTCTTTATTAAAGAAAACTTCTGGTTTGATTTTTTCATTATTACTCAACTCACTAATAAGATTTTCCATTAGACCATGGTGAACAATTTTATTAGCTAAATGAGTGTTTACCCCAACAAGATTTCCCTTAGCTTTTATAATTTGAAGGGTGTATTTCAATCTTCTTTTTGGATCATCGTTTTTTAATAGATAGGCCTCATTCCCTTCATCTAACAAACCTTTCATCGATCCTGTATTAGGACAATGTGCCGTAACTACTTGTTTATCTAATTTAACATCAACAAAAAAACGTTTATATCTTTTGATTAATTTGCCTTTTATTAAAGACTTGGTAAATTCCATTTTCAAATTATACATATAATAATGAGTAAAAACAAAACAGTTAATGCAGCAATTCTAATAATTGGTAATGAAATTTTATCAGGAAGAACTCAAGACACTAATACAAGCACATTAGCTCTTTGGCTTAATTCAATAGGCATAAAAGTAAATGAAGTAAGAGTTATTCCCGATATAGAAAAAACAATTGTTGAAACTCTTAATGTTTTAAGAAAATCCAATGATTATGTTTTTACAACTGGGGGAATAGGTCCTACTCACGACGATATTACTGCACAGTCCGTCTCAAAAGCTTTTAATCGAAAATATGAAGTACATAAAGAAGCTTTTAAGATTTTAGATTCTTATTATAAAAAGGGGGAATTCAATGAGGGCAGACAGAGAATGGCATGGATGCCTGAAAATGCAGAATTAATTTTAAATCCAACAAGTGGTGCTCCAGGTTTTAGTGTTGAAAATGTATTTTGTTTACCAGGTGTACCATCAATAATGAAGTCTATGTTGGGAGGATTGAAGAATAAATTAGCTGGTGGAGAACCAATTTTAAGTCATACAATTAATTTAAGAACTGTTGAAAGTGAAATTGCTAACTCTTTGATGAAAGTTCAAGATCAAAACCAAGATGTTGAAATTGGAAGTTATCCTTTTTTTCATGCTGGTAAGTTAGGAGTATCAATCGTTTTGAGATCTGAAAATCAATCTAAAATTGACTACTGCAACACTCAAATTCTAAAATTTATAAAAGAAAAAGATATCGAAATTGTAGAGAGATAAATGCTTTACTTTGCTTACGGTAGTAATCTTCATCATATTCAAATGAAAAGAAGATGTAAGGATAGCATTTTTCTTAAAAAGATAGATTTAAAAGATTTCAGATTAACTTTTCGAAGTAAATATAGAGCAGCTGATATTGAACCTAAAAAAAATTCAATTGTTCCAGGTGGTTTATTTGAAATATCAAAAAGTGATGAAAAAAAACTAGATATTTATGAAGACTTTCCAATTTTATATAAAAAATATTATTTTTTATATGAGGGAAAGAAAATAATGACTTATACCATGACCAAAAAAACACCTTTTAGATTTCCAACAGAAAGGTATTTAAATGTAGTCAAGTGTGGATACAAAGATTGTAAACTTGATTTAAAATTTTTGGAAAAAGCTCTTATTAAATAAATATTTTTCAACCAACAATTAAAGTATCTTTGGATCCGCCACCTTGTGAACTATTTACAATAGTACTACCTTTTCTCAAGGCTACTCTTGTTAGTCCGCCTGAAGTTACATAATTTGATTTTCCAGTTAAAACGAATGGTCTTAAATCAACATGTCTCGGCTCGATATTATTATTAGTTATAGTTGGACCAGTTGATAACACTTCTAGTGGTTGAGCAATAAATTCTCTTGGATTTTTTAAAATTTTCTGTCTTACCTCTTCAATCTCTTTTTTTGGCGCTTTGGGTCCTATCATTAAACCATAGCCACCTGAAGCATTTGCGGGTTTTACAACTAACTTGGATAGATTTTCTAAAACATATTTTTTTTGATCTTCTTCATGACATAAATATGTTTCTACTTGGTTTAACAAAGGTTGTTCACCCAGATAATAAGTAATCATTCTATTTACATACGAATAGACAACTTTGTCATCTGCAACCCCCGTTCCTATCGCATTTAAGATACCAACATTTTTTTTTAACCAGCATTTAAATAAACCCGGAACTCCAATCAAAGAATCTTTATTAAATACTTTGGGATCTAGAAAACTGTCATCAAGTCTTCTATAAATACAGTCAACTTTAAGAGGTCCTTTAACAGTTTTCATATATACATTATCATCTTCAACAAAAAGGTCTTTACCTTCAACTAAAGCAATTCCCATTTGCTCTGCTAAAAATGAATGTTCAAAGTAAGCTGAATTATAAATTCCTGGAGTTAAAACAACCATGTGAGGATTAGCTGTCTTTTTTGGAATACACTCAACCATACAATTGTATAATTTATTAGTGTACTGGTGAATTGATGAAACCTTATATCTAGAAAATAGTTCTGGAAAAACATCCATCATAACCATCCTATTCTCAAGCATATAAGAGACACCTGATGGTACTCTTAAATTATCTTCAAGAACTAAATATTCTCCGTTTTTATTTCTTATTAAATCGATCCCAGATATATTAGACCAAGCTTTAAACTTTGGCGAAAACCCTTCACACTGCTTTATATAATAGGGAGATTTTAAAATTAAGTCTGCAGGTATTATCTTGTCTTTGAAAATTTTTTTTTGATTGTAGACATCATCAATAAAAAGATTAAGTGCTTTGGCTCTTTGTTTTAAACCTTTGGAAATTTTATTCCAAACAGGTTTTGGTATTATTCTTGGAATAATGTCTAAAGGCCATTTTTTTTCTTCAGCTCTATTATTTGCAGCGTAAACTCTAAAGTTTATTCCCCTGGCGCTTATTGTACTCTGACAATTTTTTTCAATTTCTTGCAGTTTCTTTTTGCCGTACTTTTCTAAAATACCAGATATTATTTTTGCGTGTTTTCTTAATTTGTTGTCCGCTGTAAAATAACCATCATATGCATTTTTGGCGTTGTAATCTTTCCATAATTTAGAGGCCATAAAATATCTTCAAATTTTAAATTAATTAATTCAATTGTATAATTGTTATACCTGTTATGTAAGAAATAGATTATACATTATGCAAATTTAAAAATATTGCTTAAAAATAATGACTTATTGTATTGGTATAAAAGCAAATGATGGTCTAGTTTTTGCATCAGACTCAAGAACTAATGCAGGATTAGATAATGTAAATATTTACTCCAAGATGTTTACTTATGATGTTGGTGATAGAACAATAATTATTGTTACCTCTGGGAATTTAGGCACTTCACAAGCAGTATATAAATCCATTGAAAAAGATTTAGAGGACACATCCGGAAAACTCAATTTAAACACTTGTAAAGATTTTGACCAAATAGCTTCTTACGTTGGATCGCTAAATGTAAAACATTCAATGCCAAAAGGTATTAATACAGATACAGTTTTGCTTGGTTCAACTTTTATAGTTGGTGGACAAATTAAAGATCAACCGATGGAACTTTACCTAGTTTACGAGGCAAATATAACAATATTCGATGCTTTAAAAAAAACTAATTATGATAATGGCAAGTTTGCATTTGAAAGATATATTTCTGCTCATTCAATTATGATTGCATTCGAAGGAGTGCCTGCGATTTATTTCAACTCCATGTTTGGTACATCTAATGATGAAGCAAAATTTGTGATTACTGGAAATAATCGGGATG
>CACBFJ010000005.1 GCA_902538495.1 uncultured Pelagibacteraceae bacterium
AATATCTTGAAATATTTAATTACATGACTAATTATTAATAATGATCAAGTACAAATTAAAATGTGAAAAATGTAAACTACTATTTGATAGTTGGTTTGCATCTTCAAGAGAATATGAAAAACTAAGGAAAAAAAACTATCTAAATTGTCATAGATGTGGATCACTAAAAGTTGAAAAAACTCTTATGGCTCCAAAATTTTTAAATAGGTCTTGGGAAAAAGATATAAAAACTAAAGATCATAAATATCAGAAAATTAATGAAAAAATTAAAGAATATCAAAAATTTATAAAAAAGAACTTCGAATATGTTGGTGAAAATTTTGCTTACGAAGCTCGATCAATTCATTATAAAAATAAAAAAAAAGATAAAGGGATTTATGGAACTGCATCAAGAGAGGAAATTAAAGACTTGAAAGAGGAGGGAATTGATACAGAAATTATTCCTTGGATAGAAGACAAAAATAATTAAATTCGATTATATCTTGATAAATTTTGCAATATAATTAACTGATTTGTCAGCACTTAACTCCCAATTATTTGTTAATAAATTAAGCTTAACTCCCTTCAAATCATTTAAAGTAAGATCATATTTTTTGGTTATGCTGATTAATTCCTCAGGCTTTACAAATTTTTCCCACTCGTGCGTCCCGATTGGAAGCCACTTAAGAATATATTCAGCACCTATTATTGCAAAAAGATAAGATTTTAATGTTTTATTTAATGTTGCAATGAACATAATACCATTCTTTTTTAAAAACTTTGAGCATGATTTTAAAAAGAGGTCTACATCTTCCACATGTTCAATAATTTCCATGTTAAGTATAACATCAAATTTTAAATCTGATTCAAATTTTTCAGGTGATGAACAAAAATATTTAATATTTAAGCTACTTTTTTTTGCATGAATTTTTGCTACTTCAATATTTTTTTCAGATGCGTCCATTCCAAAAACTTCAGCACCAAGTCTTGACATGGGCTCGCATAATAATCCTCCACCACAACCTATATCTAAAATTTTGACTCCAGAGAGAATATTATTTTTTTTTCGAATATTGAAAGTTTTAATAATATTGTCTTTTAGATAAGAAATCCTTAGAGGATTAAAATTATGCAATGGTTTAAATTTTCCTTTGGGATCCCACCATTCTTCAGCAATTTTAGAAAATTTTTCTATTTCTTTTTTATTAATTGTGTTAGTTTTCATTTAAGTAAATTTTATATTCAAGATGAATTTAATCAATATTTTAATTTAAGAATATTTATTCATGAAAATTGTAGTTTTAAAATTTGGAGGAACATCTGTAGGCAGCATTAAAAGAATTAAAAATGTAGCTAATATTATTAATTCATATCATAAAAAAAGATATAAACTTATTGTGGTATCTTCAGCTATGAGTGGAGTTACAAACGATTTAATAAGAAAATCAAAAGAGATAAGTCAAAATTTCTTACCCTCTGAGTATGATGTTCTTGTTTCATCTGGTGAACAAGTAGCATGTTCTTTAATTGCCGCAAGATTGTCACATATTGGCTTAAAATCTCGTTCTTGGTTATCTTGGCAAATACCAATTATTACTGAAGGTAGTCATAAAAATGCAAGAATTTTGTCAATCTATAAAAAAAAAATTTTGGATTATCTCAAAAAAGATGGAATACCAATTGTAACTGGTTTTCAAGGTATTGATACTAATGAGAGAATAAAAACAATTGGAAGAGGTGGGTCGGATGCGAGTGCAATTATGCTGGCCAAATTTTTTAAGGCAGAGAGATGCATAATTTATACTGATGTTGAGGGTATTTATACAACAGATCCAAATAAATTAAAAAAAGCAAGAAAAATAAAAGTAATTTCTTACGAAGAAATGTTGGAGATGGCTTCTTTAGGTGCAAAAGTTATGCAGCCAGCTTCAATTCAGGATGCGCGTTTGAATAGAGTCAATATAGAGGTAAAGTCTTCATTTAAAAAAAAACCAGGAACATTGATCACAAAAAGAAAGAATATTATTAATAATAAGATTATTGCAGGTATTTCTTCAACTCAAAATGATGCTAAAGTTACTTTAGTAGGTGTTAAAGATAAGCCTGGTGTTGCTGCAATGATATTTAAACCTTTATCAAAAAATTTAATTAATGTTGATATGGTTGTTCAAAATATTTCAGCAAATGGTAAAGAAACTGATTTAACATTTACCATTAAAACAGATGACTTAAATAAAACTAAAAAGATAATTGAGTCTAATAAAAATATTAAATTTAGAAAGATATTATTAAGAAAAAATGTATCTAAACTTTCAATTATAGGAGTTGGAATGGTGACAACACCTGGGGTAACATTTAGAATGTTTCAATCTCTTGCAAAAAAAAATATAAATATTCAAGTTATTTCAACTTCTGAAATTAAAATATCGGTTTTGATTGACAAAAGAAATACTAAAAAAGCATTAATTGCTTTACATAAAGAATTTAAATTAGATAATTAATTATGAGTATAAGACCATTTAGAGATATTAAAAGAAGAAAAACAAAAGTTATTAGTGTCGGCAAAGTAATGGTGGGTGGAGATAACCCCATCACAGTTCAGTCTATGACAAATACTTTAACTACAGACATAAAAGCCACCATTAATCAGATAAATGATATTCATAATGAAGGCGCTGATATAGTTAGAGTTTCTTGCCCTGATGAGGCATCAACAAAAGCACTTAAAGAAATTGTAAAACATGTTGATGTTCCTATAGTTGCAGATATTCATTTTCATTTCAAAAGAGCAATTGAAGCAGCTGAGAATGGTGCTAGTTGTCTAAGAATAAATCCAGGAAACATAGGAAGTGTAAACAAAATTAAAGAAGTTGTGAAAGCAGCAATCGCAAATAATTGCTCTATTAGAGTAGGCGTTAACGCCGGTTCTTTAGAAAAAGATATATTAGAAAAATTTAAAGAGCCCTGTCCAGAGGCATTAGTTGAGAGTGCTTTAAGAAATATAAAAATTTTAGAAGATGAAAATTTTGAAAATTTAAAGATAAGTGTAAAGTCTTCAGATATTTTTTTATCAATTGAGGCCTATCGTCAACTATCAAAAAAAATTAAGTACCCTTTGCACCTAGGAATAACTGAAGCTGGAGGTTTTGTGTCGGGAAGTATAAAATCTTCTATTGGATTAGGAACATTACTTTTAGAAGGTATTGGAGATACTATTAGAATATCTCTGTCCGATAATCCTGTAAAGGAAGTTAAAATTGGAAACGAAATACTTAAGTCATTAAATTTGAGAGAGAGAGGAGTAAGAATTATTTCCTGTCCCTCATGTGCTAGACAAGGTTTTCAAGTAATTGAAACTGTAAAAGTACTGGAAAAAAGACTCGCGCATATTAAAAAACCTATAACACTCTCAATAATTGGTTGTGTTGTTAATGGTCCTGGAGAAGCTGCGATGACAGATGTTGGCATTACTGGTGGTAGAAAAGGAAGCAACATGTTGTATTTATCTGGAGTACAATCAGAAAAAGTTTTAACCAATGATATGATTGATAAGGTCGTATTTGAGGTTGAAAAAAAGGCTTCTGAGTTGGAAAAAAGTTAAGATGATCCCTGATAAAACTATCAATGATTTGATAAGCAAACACGCAAATTTAGAGAGAGAATTATCCTCTGGAGATGTCGACAAAAAATTATTTGCTGAAAAATCAAAAGAATATTCTGATTTAAATGAAATAATTAATGATGCAAAAAAATATTTATCGTTTGAAAAGGATAAAAATGAATTAGAGAAAATTTTAATTGATGAAAATTCTGACTCCGAGTTATTAAAAATGGCTGAAATTGAGCTAAAAGATTTAGAGACACAGTATAAAAAAAATGAAAAAAAATTAAAATTATTTTTATTACCTAAAGATGAGGCAGACAAAAAAAATGCAATTATTGAAATAAGAGCAGGAACCGGAGGTCTTGAAGCTAGTTTATTTGCTTCAGATCTTTTTAAAATGTATGAGAAAGTTAGCAGTAAAAAAAAGTGGTTTTTAGAAATAATATCAATTTCAAAAAGTGAAGCAGGAGGATTAAAAGAGGTTATCGCATCTGTAAAAGGGATTAATATTTATTCTACCCTTAAATATGAAAGTGGTGTCCACAGAGTGCAAAGAGTTCCAGATACTGAAACTCAGGGTAGAGTGCACACTTCTGCAGCTACCGTTGCTGTATTACCTGAGGCTGAAGAAGTTGATTTAAAAATAAATGACACTGATTTACGTATAGATGTTTTTAGAGCTGGTGGGCCTGGTGGACAATCCGTAAACACAACAGATAGTGCTGTGAGAATTACTCACATACCTAGCGGAATTTCTGTTTCTCAACAAGATGAAAAATCACAGCATAAAAATAAGGCTAAAGGTTTAAAAATTTTAAGAGCGAGGTTATACGAGTTAGAGAGATCTAGAATTGATCAAGAAAGATCAAAAGATAGGAAAAGTAAAATTGGAACAGGTGATAGGTCCGAAAGAATACGAACATATAATTTCCCCCAAGGAAGGGTTACAGATCATAGAATTAATTTAACCTTACACAAACTTGAAGAGTTTTTAGAGGGGGAAGCTTTTGACGAAATGATCGAGTCACTTTCATTAAGAGCTCAAGAGGAAAGTTTAAGTAATCTTTAATAAGAATATATGAATATTTTTGAAGCTCTTAAAAAAGGTGACAATATCTTAAAAAAAAACGGTATCAAATCTTACAAACTTGATAGTGAAATTTTAATGTCAAAAGTCTTTCAGAAAAATCGAATAGATATAATTTTAAATTCTAATAAAAATTTATCAGATAAAGAAATCGTACTTTATAATAATTTAATTGAACAACGTTCAAAAAAGAAACCAATCGCATATTTGATTGGTAAAAAAGAATTTTGGAAATATGAATTTGATGTAACTAAAGATGTTCTTATTCCAAGACCAGATACAGAGATTATTATTGAGCAAACCTTAAAATTTACAAAAAATAAATCAAGGCTTAAAATATTAGATATTGGTATAGGCTCAGGTTGCATACTATTGTCTATTTTGAAAGAGAGGCAAAGTTTTTATGGTACAGGAATTGATATTTGCAAGAAAACCCTTAATATTTGTATAGTTAATGCAAAAAAACTTCATTTAATTGATAGAATACGGTTATTTAAATCAGATGTTGACAATTTTAATTATGGCAAATATGATTTAATTGTATCTAATCCCCCATACATCAAGAAATTCGACTTGAAGTATATGGAAAAAGATGTTTATGATTATGAACCGATATCAGCTTTAGATGGTGGTTTAGATGGGTTATTTAAAATTAGAAAAGTTATTTATAATTCGTCCAAGCTTATAAAAAAAAATGGCATTTTAATTCTTGAGATTGCTTATAATCAAACAGATAATGTGAAAAAAATTTTAAGGAAGAATGGGTATTATATTAAGAACGTTGCTAAAGATTTAGCCAAAAATAATCGATGTATAGTGAGCATTAAAACATAAAAATAATGGTTACATTTAGAAATAATAATTTAAGAAGAAATAATTTTAGAAGAAACGATAGAACTTTCAAAGTTAACGGTGATAGAAATAAATATAATAACAATTTTTCAAATAATGATACATTTCAACGCAAAATATCTGGCAGAAATAATCATAATGCATCAAAATTAATTGAAAAATATAATAATTTAGCAAGGGAAGCACTATCCACTGGTGACAAAATTTTATCTGAAAATTATTTTCAACATGCTGACCATTTTACGAGAGTATTAAGTGAAAAAGAAATTCAAAAAAAAATGTTTGATAATAAATCATCTAAAGAAAATGAAAAAAACTTTTTAAAAAAAGTTGAAAAGCACGATGAGAAATCTTTACAAACTAAAGAAACAAAAAATATAGAATTTGAGAAAAATTAGACTAATTTAAACCAATAATTTTTTCTGACTTTAAGACATCTAATTTTATTTTTGAGGTTTCAAAAAGTTCTCTCTCTTTACCTTTTAATATTTTTCCGGAGGGCAATTTAAGCGTTTGGGAATTAATTTTTTTTCCATTCACAATTACTTCATAATGAAGATGAGGACCAGTTGATTTTCCAGTAGAGCCCACAAATCCAATAGTTTGTCCTTGTTTAACTCTCACTCCACTTCTAATTCCACCAGCAAACTTCGACATATGTGCATAAACTGTTTGATACGTTGAGTTGTGCTTGATTACTACACAATTACCACCACCTCCACACCATCCAGCTTTTTTTATAACCCCATTCCCAGATGCCATTATGGGTGTACCCATTGGAGCTGCAAAATCAGTTCCACGATGCATTTTATTAAATCCATCTATTGGATGTTTTCTCATTCCAAATGGAGAAGATAATCTGGCTCCATTAATTGGCGTTTTCATTAAAGCTTTCTGACTACTTTTTCCACTCTTGTCAAAATGACCTTTAATATCTTTCGAGTCGAAAAAATATAAAGGTTTATCTTGTCCACTTAATTTTAAATTAGCAAAAAGAATTTCTCCAGTTTCAATTATTTTTTTATTATCATCTTTAAAGACCTCATACATTATTTGAAAACTATCACGTTTTCTTATATCTCTTTGAAAATCAACTTCGAAACCATAAATTCTTGCAAATTCAATTATAGTATTAATAGGAACCTTTTTTTTTGAGGCTGAGTTATATAAGCTATCTAAAATCGTATTTTCTTTATAAATAATTTCCTTGTTTAATTTTGTTAAAATAATTTCTTGGTTGAAATCGCTTTTCTCATTATTTTTAGTTAAATATATTTTCTCTGAATTAGAAATTTGAAAAATAAATTCTTTTAATTGATTGTCAGATTGATTGAGAGTAAACTGTATTTTTTGATTAGTACTTAATTTGTTAAGATTAATCTTTTTTAATAATTTTTTTTTAACACTTAATATCTCTTCTTCTTTAATCGAATAATTTTTTAAAATTTTGTCAAATGTTTCTCCCTCTCTTATTTTGTGAGTTATAGTTTTAAATTTTGGTTCAAGATTTTCAAAGACGTTACTAACTGTTTTCTTAAAATAAACATTGTTAATTATATTTTTATAATTATTATAAATCTTCTGTTTACTAAAATTGTAATAAGTAGTTGAAAGAATAGTGGTTAATAATAACAAACCTAAAGCTAAAATTTCAGTATTGTTTCTTAGTTTTTTTTTGATTTTATTAAGCATTCTAACAATTTTTTGATTATGTAATTAACAGTTTTAAGCTTTTAAAAATAACAAAAAAAAGCCTGTAAAATAAGGTTTTTTTTTGATATTTTTATAGTTAAATGCTTGATTTCCATAAATTTTAGCCTATAAGCAAGCTCTTTTCCAAAAAAATATTAAATTATGCTATATTTTCTTGGATTTATTGAGATTATTTAGTCTCAATTAGCTATTTAAAAAGTAAATATTTAAGAAGAGAAGTGTGGACGGTTAAGGTTACCAAAAATTTGTCGTACACACTTCAACATTTATATAAATTTTATTCTTAGAATTTATATAGAAGCTAGTGTGCGCCGTTTTTAAACTTGAGAGTTTGATCATGGCTCAGAACGTACGCTGGCGGCACGCCTAACACATGCAAGTCGAACGAAGTAGCAATACTTAGTGGCAGACGGGTGAGTAACATGTGGGTATCTACCCTTTGGCCTGGAATAACACGAGGAAACTTGTGCTAATACCGGATAAGTCTTTACGGAGAAAGCTTTATGCACCATTGGATGAGCCTGCACTTGATTAGTTTGTTGGTGGGGTAATGGCCTACCAAGACTTTGATCAATAGCTGATTTGAGAGGATGATCAGCCACATTGGGACTGAGACACGGCCCAAACTCCTACGGGAGGCAGCAGTGGGGAATCTTGCACAATGGAGGAAACTCTGATGCAGCGATGCCGCGTGAGTGAAGAAGGCCTTTGGGTTGTAAAGCTCTTTCGTCGGGGAAGAAAATGACTGTACCCGAATAAGAAGGTCCGGCTAACTTCGTGCCAGCAGCCGCGGTAATACGAAGGGACCTAGCGTAGTTCGGAATTACTGGGCTTAAAGAGTTCGTAGGTGGTTGAAAAAGTTGGTGGTGAAATCCCAGAGCTTAACTCTGGAACTGCCATCAAAACTTTTCAGCTAGAGTTTGATAGAGGAAAGCAGAATTTCTAGTGTAGAGGTGAAATTCGTAGATATTAGAAAGAATACCAATTGCGAAGGCAGCTTTCTGGATCATTACTGACGCTGAGGAACGAAAGCATGGGTAGCGAAGAGGATTAGATACCCTCGTAGTCCATGCCGTAAACGATGTGTGTTAGACGTTGGAAATTTATTTTTCAGTGTCGCAGCGAAAGCGATAAACACACCGCCTGGGGAGTACGACCGCAAGGTTAAAACTCAAATGAATTGACGGGGACCCGCACAAGTAGTGGAGCATGTGGTTTAATTCGAAGATACGCGCAGAACCTTACCAACACTTGACATGTTCGTCGCGACTTTAAGAGATTAAAGTTTTCGGTTCGGCCGGACGAAACACAGGTGCTGCATGGCTGTCGTCAGCTCGTGTCGTGAGATGTTGGGTTAAGTCCCGCAACGAGCGCAACCCTCACTTTTAGTTGCCATCATTAAGTTGGGCACTCTGAAAGAACTGCCAGTGATAAGCTGGAGGAAGGTGGGGATGACGTCAAGTCCTCATGGCCCTTACGTGTTGGGCTACACACGTGCTACAATGGTATTTACAAAAGGAAGCAAAACGGCGACGTTTAGCAAATCCTAAAAAAATACCCTAGTTCGGATTGCACTCTGCAACTCGAGTGCATGAAGCTGGAATTACTAGTAATCGTGGATCAGCGTGCCACGGTGAATGCGTTCCCGGGTCTTGTACACACCGCCCGTCACACCATGGGAGTTGGTTCTACCTTAAGGCAAGGTTTAAAACCCTTGACCACGGTATAGTCAGCGACTGGGGTGAAGTCGTAACAAGGTAGCCGTAGGGGAACCTGCGGCTGGATTACCTCCTTTCTAAGGATGAATGAAATTTTTTTTCATTCTAAATAATAAACAGGTTAATGTTGACCGTCCTCATTTCTCTTCTTAAATTAGTGTTTCTCATGCATGGGGGCCGGTAGCTCAGTTGGTTAGAGCACACCCTTGATAAGGGTGGGGTCGAAAGTTCGAGTCTTTCTCGGCCCACCAATTAAAATTTTGGGGGATTAGCTCAGCTGGGAGAGCGCCTGATTTGCATTCAGGAGGTCAGCGGTTCGATCCCGCTATCCTCCACCAGAGACACTTAGCTATAAAATTTGTGAATAATTTAATAATTAATATCAATATCTATATCCGAACATTAGTAATATTTTTAACTAATGTTCTTATAAAAATTTGATTCAACACAGAATTTTTTTCTGTGCATAAATCAAGCGTTTAAGGGCGTGTGGCGGATGCCTTGGCACTGAAAGCCGATGAAGGACGTGATATACTGCGATAAGTTTCGGGGAGCTGTATGTAAGTTTTGATCCGAAAATTTCCGAATGGGGAAACCCACCACTTTTTGTGGTACTTTAAATTAAATACATAGATTTAAAGAGATAACCTGGAGAACTGAAACATCTAAGTAACCAGAGGAAAAGAAATCAATTGAGATTCCGTTAGTAGTGGCGAGCGAAAGCGGATTAGGCCAGTAGTTTAATTAAAAAAATTTGAATAGTTTGGAAAAGCTAACCACAGAGGGTGATAGTCCCGTATAAGTAATGTTTAAATAAATTCTAGAGTAAAGCGGGACACGTGAAATCCTGCTCGAATATAGGGGGACCACCCTCTAAGCCTAAATACTCTTCAGTGACCGATAGTGAACTAGTACCGTGAGGGAAAGGTGAAAAGAACCCCTATTAGGGGAGTGAAATAGAACCTGAAACCGCATGCCTACAATCAGTCGAAGCTCTTTTTAGAGTGACGGCGTACCTTTTGTATAATGGGTCAGTGACTTAATTTATTAAGCAAGCTTAAGCCATCTAGGTGTAGGCGCAGCGAAAGCAAGTCTTAATAGGGCGATTAGTTTAATGAATTAGACCCGAAAACGAATGAGCTTACCATGAGCAGGTTGAAAGTAAGGTAACACTTACCGGAGGACCGAACCAGTTGACGTTGAAAAGTCTTTGGATGACTTGTGGTAAGGGGTGAAAGGCCAACCAAATTCGTAGATAGCTGGTTTTCCGCGAAAACTATTTAGGTAGTGCGTTGAATAAATAGATGTTTAGAGGTAGAGCACTAAATGGGCTAGGGGGAAGAGATTCTTACCAAACCTAATAAAACTCCGAATGCTAAACATTGTTCTTCAACAGACAGACTGTGGGTGCTAAGGTCCATGGTCGAGAGGGAAAGAGCCCAGACCACCAGATAAGGTCCCCAAATTATGATTAAGTGTGAAAGGATGTGGAAATTCCTTAACAGCCGGGAGGTTGGCTTAGAAGCAGCCATCCTTTAAAGATAGCGTAACAGCTCACCGGTCTAATAGAGTTTCTGCGCCGAAGATGTAACGGGGCTAAAATCATATACCGAATCTGTGGATTTATAATTTTATTTATAAAATTATAACTGGTAGCGGAACGTTCTGTAAGTCTGTGAAGGGATATCCGTGAGGAGTCCTGGAGATATCAGAAGTGCGAATGCTGACATAAGTAACGATAAAAGAAGTGAAAAACTTCTTCGCCGAAAATCCAAGGGTTTCTGCGCAAGGTTAATCCGCGCAGAGTTAGTCGGCACCTAAGGCGAGGGCGAAAGCCGTAGTCGATGGAAATAAGGTTAATATTCCTTAACCAGATGGAAGTGACGAATCTTGTAAGTTGTAAATTCTTAATGGATTGAATTTGCCGCGAAAAGGTTCCAAGAAATAGCTCCATCATTTGACCGTACCCTAAACCGACACAGGTGGATTAATAGAGTATATTTAGGCGCTTGAGAGAATGATGTTGAAGGAACTCGGCAAAATGCTTCCGTAACTTCGGAATAAGGAAGACCTTTTTTTAGGCAACTAAAAGAGGGTGGCACAAGCTAGGGAGAAGCGACTGTTTATCAAAAACACAGGGCTCTGCTAACACGTAAGTGGATGTATAGGGTCTGACGCCTGCCCGGTGCTGGAAGGTTAATGCGATGGGTGCAAGCTCATTTCTGAAGCCCCAGTAAACGGCGGCCGTAACTATAACGGTCCTAAGGTAGCGAAATTCCTTGTCGGGTAAGTTCCGACCTGCATGAATGGCGTAACGATTTCTCCGCTGTCTCCAACATCAACTCAGTGAAATTGAATTCTCCGTGAAGATGCGGAGTTCGCGTAGTTAGACGGAAAGACCCCGTGCACCTTTACTGCAACTTTACATTGGTATTAGGAAAAACTTATTTAGTATAGGAGGGAGACATTGAAGCAAAGGCGTCAGCTTTTGTGGAGTCACCAGTGAAATACCTCTTTTGTTTTTCTTGGTATCTAACTGATTGCCGTTATCCGGCATCAAGACATTGTATGGTGGGTAGTTTGACTGGGGCGGTCGCCTCCCAAATAGTAACGGAGGCGTGCGAAGGTAAGCTCAGAACGGTCAGAAATCGTTCGTAGAGTGCAATGGCATAAGCTTGCCTGACTGTGAGACTGACAAGTCGAGCAGAGTCGAAAGACGGTCATAGTGATCCGGTGGTTCTGAGTGGAAGGGCCATCGCTCAACGGATAAAAGGTACGCCGGGGATAACAGGCTGATACTGCCCAAGAGCTCATATCGACGGCAGTGTTTGGCACCTCGATGTCGGCTCATCACATCCTGGGGCTGGAGCAGGTCCCAAGGGTTTGGCTGTTCGCCAATTAAAGTGGTACGTGAGCTGGGTTCAGAACGTCGTGAGACAGTTCGGTCCCTATCTGCTATGCGTGTAGAAGAATTGAGAGGAGTTGACCCTAGTACGAGAGGACCGGGTTGAACATACCACTGGTGGACCGGTTGTAGCGCCAGCTGCAGTGCCGGGTAGCTAAGTATGGACGAGATAACTGCTGAAAGCATCTAAGCGGGAAACTCACCTCAAAACTAGTTCTTCCTATAGAGCCGTGGTAGACCACCACGTTGATAGGCTGGATGTGGAAGCGCAGTAATGCGTGCAGCTGACCAGTACTAATAGCTCAATTGGCTTGATTTATGCACTGAAAAAAATTTTTATTATATATAATTATAATTAATGTTTAGTTATTTGTTCAAAATAATCAAAAAATTCAAACGATCTTTTTATCTGCAAAATAAAAACACATCTTTGAAAGAGCATGATTTAAAAAATTATAGCAAAGTTAACAATGATCAAGAATTAGAACTAGAAAAAAATAAACATGTTATAATTTTAGATAATTTCCTTAAAAAATATAATTCTGTTATTGAAAATAATCTTAAACAAAAATTGTTAAACAATCATTTAATTATTGATATTGGCGCTGGAAGCTTAATTCATACAAACTACTTTTGTGAACATTATTCAAATATTGTTTACTCAATTGAACCTTCCAAAAAAGCCGTAGATATAGGAAAAAAAATTTATTCTAATTTAAAAAACAATATTATAATTAATGATTTTGCAGAAGATGCATTAAAAAATTTGCCATTACAGCAAAAATGTTTTTTTTATACAGGTCACGTCCTCAGCCATCTAACCGAAAAGTCTACTCTTAAGATTCTTAAATTTATTAATAATTCTCCAAAAGGCAGCATGCTTTTGTTTGATGAAATATGGTCCTACAAGAGTGTAGTTAAAAATAAGTTATTTTATGTAAGAAATAAAGAATTCTGGATAAATCATCTGTCAAACTTTGATATAGATTTTTATGAATTTGAGAGTAAAGCTCATGATGTATCGTTTTTTAAAGGTTTTTTTGGCAAAAAATTAAGGTAAACTAAACACTTGTAATTAATCCATAAATAATGAAATCCAGACCAAAAATTTTAGATATTGGATGTAGATACGGTATTTACGATCAGTTTAAAAATTTTAAAAATGAATGTATTTTTTTTATGGTTGATGCAGATCAAGTAGAGATAGCAAGATTAAAAAAAAAATATAAAAAATATAAAAATTTAAAATTTTTTTCTGATTGTCTAGGTGAAAATGATGCAAATATTAAATTTAAAATTTTTAATCATAAAGGATACAATTCAACAAAATCTACTTATAAAAACACATTATGGTTTAAACAAAAAAATGAAAAAAGAATAGTTCAGATTAAAGAAAAAAAGATTAAACAAATTCAATCTAAAAAATTTCTTGATAGAGAAAACTTTATTCCAGATATTATAAAAATAGATATAGAGGGTGCAGAGCTTAATTTCCTTAAAGGTTTGGAGAATAAAATTGATTTAATAAAATTTTTTGTTTTAGAGACAGCTTTTGAAAGAAATTTTAAGTCTGATGTTAATTTTGGTTCAGTACATAAATTTATGTTAGAAAATAATTTTACTTTGATTAAAATGATAAATTCTAAAAATGTAAATTTAAATATCTTTTCAAATTTAAATGATCAAATTCCTGGTGTTGTTGACACCTTTTATATGAATAAAAAGATTCTAAATCCCGCATCTAACTCAGAATATAATATGATATTAAATTTATTATATATTTTAGAGCATGATCAATTATTATTTGAGATTCTAATTAAGTTTAAAAGAAAATTTAAAATTTTAAAAAAAAATATTTTTTACAATAGATTAAAAATAAAAATTGCATCAAAACTTATTCAAAAAACTAAAGAACCATTTTATAGCTATTCAAAAGCAAATAATTTTTTTAAAATACTCTTTTCAGAAAAACTCCCGTTTCTAAGTGATTTTAATGAAAGTAATTTTTATAACTCTGTTTAAAATTTATCTAATCAAAAAATGCGGAATAATTTCTTTATAAAATTGCCTGTGAAGTTTTTCATCTGGAATTGCAAATAACATATCATATTCAAAATAAAATTTATATTTTTTCGAAATTTTTTCCAACGCTGAAATAATTTTAGATAATTTTTCATTATTTTCAAAAGATGAAAAGTCTGAAATATCGTCAATAATTATAATGTGATTTTTTATTTTGCTTTTATTAATTTCTTTGAGTTCTTTTAAGCAAGAAAAAGTGCTACTTCCTTTGGATGTTCCAGGTCCCGAATAATGAGCATCTAAAAAAAATATACTTTGATTATTTATTTTTGAAATAATTTTTTTTAAGAATATTTCACTAGATAAATTATAGCAAAACACATTATCGCACTTTTTAAGTCTTTTTAATGATCTTTCGTATAATTTTTTATTTAGCTCAACAGTAAAAATGTTTTCAAAATAGCTAGATAAAGCAAATGAAGTATCACCCATGTATGTCCCAGTTTCTACGAAATTTTTAATTTTATAATGTGATCTGACCTTATTAATTAAGCTATACTTATAATTAGTTTCATTCCAAATAAATGTTCTTCTAAAATAATATGGAAAAATTTTAAAAAAAATAAAGTTTAACCAAAAAAATCCTTTTACTGGTAAAAAAAAGATAAGAGCTAATATATAAAAAAATTTATTTTTCATTTGTTTTATTAATTCTAACTTTTTTTAAAAAAACTCAAAAATTTATTAATTATGTAAAAACTCTTTAAAAAATTTATAATAACTCTCCCAAGATAAAATTTTGAATGAATTCGCAAATAATAATTATAAAGTTTATTTTTTTCTAATTCTGGTGCTATTTTTCCAATTATTTCGTGTGATTTTAAGGTTAAATCAATGAATTCATAACCTTTAATTTCATCTTTCCATATAAAATTCATGGTTTTTTCAGAAAAGTTTTTAGCCAGAGGTAATCTCAAAAATGGTGCATGAACAAATGCATATTTCAAAAAAAATCTTACTTTGTTATCCTCGTCAAGATTTACAAACCATCTGTGGTGAGGTGCTCCAGCAAAATATTTGCTAGCTACTGAACTTCGTTCATATCTAATTGAAGGTGTATCTATATATCCTGCCTTAGATATTCTTGAAATTTCTTCTAATACCCAAATGGGATCTCTAATATCCTCTAAAGTTTGAGTACAAGTTGTGAAATCAAAAAATTTATCATCAAAAGGAAAGGGTTTTCTTGAACAAATATCGTGAACAAAATAGTTTTTCTTATTACAAGCTGATTTTATATTATTTGGCCAGGTAGTTTTAAGTTTATTTTCATCATAAGGAGCAAAATCTATTATATAATTAGCTTTTTCAAAAGGATTTTTTCCACCACCAACATCAAGGATTTTACTATTACTATTTATTATATTATTATTTTCTAGATATATTAAAACATCTGTTTTACTTTTAAATTGTTTTGCCAATATAGCCATTGAAACTTTATAGAACTTTTATACGCAATATCTACTAAAAATTATATAATAATATATATTTATAGAATGAATGAAAAAGTATTAATTATTATACCAGCAAGATTAGGTTCCAAAAGATTAAAAAATAAAAATATTTTACCAATATGTAATATTCCAATGTTTGTATTTGTTAGTAAAGAAGCTTCCAAATCAAAATATTCTCCAATAGTTTTTGTTTCATCAGAGAGTAAAAAAATCCTAGATTTATGTAAAAAATATAAAATAAATTGTATAAAAAGACCTAGTTATCTTGCAGGGGATAATATAGAAAAACAAGATGTTATTATTCATGCTTATAAAAAATTAAAAGCAAAATACAAACCTACTATAGTAGTATCCCTTCAAGTAAATACACCTCAATTTAATTATAAGGACTTAGATAAGGGTATTTATTTTTTTAAAAATAAATTGTATCCAAAATCACCATTTAAAGAATTAATTAGTGTTGGAAACGACATGATTCAAAATGGAGCATTCAGAATAATGACACCAGATACTGTTTGCAAAAAAACTTTAAGTACTAAGATAGGAATCATTTTTACAAACTATATAGACATACATAATGCAAAAGAATATAAGAAGGTAAAATTTGTAATTGAAAAAAAAAATAAAAATCGCAATTTTCATTTCTGATGTAGGTTTTGGTCATATGGCTCGTGAAAGGGCTATTATAAAAACAATATTTAAAAAAATTAAAAAAGTAGAAATAACAATAATAAATTCGTCGGTAATTGGAATATTGAAGCAGGAATTTAAGGAAAAATGTCTTTATATAAATTTAAATAATAATATTAAACTTTTTAAAACTAAATTGGGAATTCTTGACACCAAAGCCACAAAAAAAAACTTTTACAGATGGTTAAAAAATAAAAATATCAATATTTTAAAATTAGAAAAAAAGCTTAAAGATTACGACATTATAATTTCAGATTTTGTACCTGAGGCTTTTGAGCTAGGTAAGAAACTTAATATTCCAGCATATGGAATTTGTCATTATACATGGAGTTGGTTTATGAAATCTCTCGGAATGAAGAAAGAACAGGTTTTGATGGCTAAAATTATGGAAAAAAAAGCAAGGAAAATTTTTTTCCCACCGTTCGTTCCTAGAGGATCAGTCGTGAATTTTAAAAAAAATCAAATTAATAAAGTAAATTTTATTATAAATCAGAATCCCAGCAAGAATTCTAAAAATAAATCATTTAAAAAAAAAATCTTATTAATGGATAGTGGAACAAAATTATTATCTTATCAAATAAGTAAAACTTTAAAAGAAATATCAAAAATGGATGAATTTATTTTTTATATTGGCACATCGTCTCTAAAAAAAAAGGACATAAAATTCATTATTAAACAAAAAAATATGATACCAATCCACGGAAATAAACAAATGTATAAAGAAATTAATAATGTTGATTATGTAATTGCAAGAGCAGGTTTTAATACTCTATCTGAATGTATCATTTATAAAAAACCAACTTTGTTTGTTGACGAAATGGATAATCCAGAAATAAATGAAAACATTAGATATATAAAAAATCTCAAACTAGGATCACTATTTAATTATAAAGATTGGGGAAAGAATTTTAGATTTAGATTAAATAGTTTCATTTATAAAGAGTCTGAAATTATAAATAAAAAATTAAAAAAATTTACTTTTGATTACAATGGTGATAATCAAATTGTAAATTCTATAAAAAAAGATTTAAATCTATGACCAAAATAATTGCTGAGTTGTGTCAAAATCATAATGGAGATTTAAAAATCTTAGAGGAAATGGTTGCAGCTGCCTCAGAGGCAGGTGCAGATATAGCAAAAGTTCAATCTATGCGATCTGATGATTTAACACATAGATTAAGATTCGACGAAGGAAAAATCGCAGATGACGGAACTATTGAAATTATTAAGAGACCATATCAAGCAGAGTATAATAGATTAAAAAAATTGGATCTTTCAGATGAAAATCATTTCCAATTTGTTGATATGTGCCAAAAGTATAATATTGAACCTATGACAACTATTTTTAATAGATCTAGATTGGATTTTTTATCTAAATTGAGCTTTAAAAAAATCAAAGTTTCAAGCTTTGATTGCTCCAGTTTTAAAATGATAGAGGAATTATCAGACTCTAAGTTTGATGAAATTATTGTTTCAACAGGAGCTACATATGATGATGAAATAAAAAAAACTTCTGATATTTTAAAATCGAAAAATAAAAAATTTACGTTGATGCATTGTGTATCAATATACCCAACTCAATTAAAAGATGCTCATTTAAATAGAATTAATTTTTTAAGAAATTTTTCAAAAAATGTAGGATTAAGCGAACATTCTAATACTAGAGATACCGGTTTAAAAATTTCATTAGCTTCTTTAGTTTTTAAACCTAGATATATTGAAAGACATTTCACTATTTTGGATAAATCAAAAACCAAAGATGGACATGTTTCTTTAAACCCTTTAGAATTAAAAAAATTAGTAGATTTTACTAAGAAAAATATGAATGAAATTAAAGAATATATTGATCAAGAAACTGAATTTGAAGAAATGTTAGGAGTAGAAAATAGAGAGCTTTCTCATCAAGAAAAGTTAAATAGAGATTATTATCGTGGTAGATTTGCATCTAAAAACAAGAATGATGTAGAAATATACAATTGGGAAGATAAGGAGTTTTAGTTTATTTGTTAAGCTTATTCTTTTTTATCCAATAAATTGAATAAAAATTAGGTTTATCTTTGACCACGTTATTTTTGAAAGATTTATACATTTTTTTTATAGCATTATCTAAATTTTCTTTTGGTTTAAAGCCTGCTTTTAGGATTTTAGATGAGTCAACCCGATATGATCTTATGTCATTTATGTTTTTGATCTCTATCTTCGTATTTTTAAAATTTTTTTTAATTAATTTAGCTCCATCAATTACTTTCATATTGCCTGATGCTATATTATAGATACCTTGTTTAATCTTATTTTTGTTTATGATTAAAAATAAGTAAAGATCAACCATGTCATTAACATGCAAGAACGGTCTATATTGTTTGCCACCAAAAACAGTTATTTTATTTTTTTTTGCTGCTTGCATAGTTAATATATTCATAGTTAAATCAAGCCTCATTTTAGGTGACTCCCCATAAAGAGTTGAAGGTCTTATAATAAAATACTTAAAATCTCCATTATATGATTGAACTATTTTTTCTGTAACTAGTTTTGTTTTGTTATAGTCAGATATAGGCTCACAAGATAAATTTTCGTGTACCTTTTTTTCTTTTTTAATCCCATAAACAGAACTAGAAGATGCATAAATAAAATATTTAATTTTATTTTCTTTAGCTAAATCACATAAAATTTTTGTTCCAAGACATGTTATTTCCCAGGTCAATTTTGGAGCTAAGTTTGAGGCAGTATCATTTGCCATTCCAGCTAAATGAATAATTAAATCACCGTTTTTTAAATCTTTTTTTTTTAAATTTAAAATATTTTTTTTTATTTTTTTTAAATTTTTGTGAGGTTTGAGATAATCACCGAACCAAAAAGTGTCAATAACTATTACTTTGTGATTTTGTTTTAAAAGCTTTGGAACCAAAAGAGTCCCTACATAACCACCGCCACCAGTTACAATTATATTCATTTCAAGAAATACATATATCAAATTACAAATAAATAAAATAAAATAAAATAAATATATCAAACATAATTTGTAATGCTTAGAGAAATATTTTTAAGAAAAGAGAAGTTTCCAATATCTATAATTTATCTAATTTTAGAAACTTTATTTGTGATAATCGCATTGTTATCACTAGTTAGTTTTAAATTAAGAAATATAGAGAAAAAAAAAATATCTTTTATTTATCTCAATACAATTGGAGATGCCCTAGAACAAATTCATTATGTAATTTTAAAAAACAAATCTAAATATCAATATAAGATAATGGCTCTAGATCTATTTCCCACTAACAATTACCTCAAATTATTATTAAATAAAGATGAGTATTTTTTTTATGATGAGGGGATTTATAAATTTTGTTTAAGTCTTATTAAAAAGATATTTAATAGAAACACTAATTTAATTATTAGATATAATTATATTTTTCAATTAATTTTGAATAATTTCCTATCTGATTTAAAGTTTTATAATAATAATTATTTATTTGATAACGACTTAAAAAAAATTCAAAAAAAAATAATCAATAAAAATAAAACTTTTAGAAAAGCTTTTAAGAAACATAATATTAATTTCTCAAAAATTCCAACACGTATAGATAAATTTAATCTTAACAAGAAATATTCATTCAGTTTTGATGATAATGAAAATTTTTTGAAAGAGAAAGAATATGAAATATTAAAAAAATATGGGTTAAAAAAGAATAATTTTGTTTGTCTTCATATAAGAACAGATTTGGATTATGACGATCTACGGAGTAGTTACGATTTGAAATCTTATTTAAAATTAGTTGATTTTATCACAAAAGATAAGAATTTAAAAATTGTGTTACTAGGTAAGAAAAATGAAAAAATAAATTTTTTTTTTAAAAGCTTTGATAATGTAATCGATTATAGAAATTCAGAATATCAGTCAATAGAAAATGATATTTATTTAATTAAAAATTCAAATTTTTTAATCACCCAAATTAGTGGACCGATAATTTATGGAGTTTTATTTAATATTCCAAT
Organism: uncultured Pelagibacteraceae bacterium; assembly: GCA_902538495.1. Lineage (GTDB taxonomy): Bacteria > Pseudomonadota > Alphaproteobacteria > Pelagibacterales > Pelagibacteraceae > Pelagibacter. The sequence goes on from CACBFJ010000005.1 coordinate 20,078, forward strand.
TTTAGTTTTGGATGCAATGATTTTTGAGGATTTCCAAATTTACGATAAAATTCTCTATTTTCCTAAAAAAATTTTTATCAAAAAAAATTCTAAGCAATTAGAAATGAAGGAAATTTTAAATAATCCAATGATTTATAATGAAAAATATTTTGATAAATCGAAATTTCAGGCTGTTGAATTAAACAAAGAAGAAAAAATGAAAGCTCTAGAAATATTTTTAGAGTGTTTTGAAAAAAATAAATTTGAACTTAATTATGTAAGCAATCAAAAATTACGAAACGAGATTGACTATCATTTTAACTTTGTTACTAATCATAACTTCAATAAAATATATTTTGATTAAAAATAATAGTTCGATATAATTAATCATAAGCAAAAATGAAAGCCTCAGATTTTATAGCACAAAAATTATCGAAAGTTACTAACCATATTTTTTGTGGTCAAGGAGGCTCAGTAGTTCATGTACTTGATAGCTTGAGCAAAAATAAAAATGTAAAAATTGTTCCATCTCAAAATGAACAAGGAGCTTCGCTTGCTGCAGATGCATACACAAGAGTTTCAAATAAGATTGGTGTTGTAGTTGCAACGAGTGGTCCTGGTATTATTAATTGTCTACAAGGTATGGCATGCTCATATTACGATTCTATTCCAAGTCTTTACATATCGGGTGCACCAATTAGAAGACAGCTAAAAAAAAATCCTAAATTAAGACAATTAGGATTTCAAGAAATGGATGTAGTGACAACTGTTAAAGATATTACCAAATATTCAAAAAGAATTTTAAATCCAGATGAGATTGAGTATGAAATAGATAAATGTTTAAAAATAGCCACATCTGGTAGACCTGGCCCATGTTTATTAGACATTCCTGATGATATTCAAAGAGCAATAATAAATAAAAAAACACAAAAAAAATTTATTTTAAAAAAAAAAAAAATTGAAACTATAAGTATAAAAAAAATCAAACGGGTTACTAATTTATTAAACAAATCAGAAAGACCAATTGTAGTTATTGGAAACGGAATTAAAATTCATAGCACAAAAAATAAATTAATAAATTTTTTGAAGAAATATAAATATCCATATGCACCAACATGGGGAGCTATAGATTTATTTGATAAAGATGATAAGTGTAATATTGGGAGTTTTGGTGTTTATGCAACCGAGTATGGTAATAAACTAATTCAAGAAGCTGACTTACTTTTAATATTGGGTAGTAGAATGAATGCTACACTTACAGGAAGCAACCCTAAATTATTTTCTCCAAATTCAAAAAAAATTCATGTAGACATCGATAAAAGTGAGCAAAAAAAGGAAAATGGTATTAAAATTGATATTTCACTAAACACTTCTATTGATAATTTTTTAGGTAATATTCAAAAATACTCTTTAAAAAAAAATAAAAATATTAAATGGAAACAAACAATTGATTTAATAAAATCAAAATTTCCAATTGTAAAAAAAAAATATTATAAAAATTCAAAATATGTTAATCCATATGTTTTCTTCGATAAATTATCTAAATTTGTTAAATCTAAAGACATTTTGATTCCAGACGCTAGTGCTAATCTCGTATGGGCATATCAATCCTTTAAATTTAGAAAAAATTTAAGAGTATTTACATCACTTAATCATTCTCCAATGGGCTATTCGGTTGCAGCAGGAATTGGAGCATCATTTGCAAATAAAAACAAAAGTAATATTTTTACTATAATTGGAGATGGTTCAATGCAAATGAATATTCAAGAAATACAAAATATCGAATTTTTTAATTTACCAATAAAAATTATCATAATCAATAATAATGGATATGGGATGGTTAAACAAACTATAGACACTTGGCTCAAAAAAAATTATGTAGGATGTGATTTGAAAAGTGGTTTGTCATTACCAGACTATAATAAAGTATTCAAAGCTTATTCAATAAAAACGTTTGATATAAAAAATAATAATTCAATAGATAAAATCTTAAGAGAATTTACATCTTTCAAAGGACCCTCGATGTGTAATATTTCTGTGCACCCAAACCAACAAATTACACCTAAAGTAAAGTTTGGAAATTCGATTGACATAATGGAGTAATGTCAAAGATCCCTGAAACTATATTAATTACAGGTATTGGAACAGGAGTAGGTTGGAATATAGCCAAATTTTTTTCAAAAAAAAATTATAGAGTTTTTGGTACATTTAATAAATCAAGACCAGCAAAATTAAAGATACATAAAAAAATCAAAATAGACTTATCTAATCCAATTTTAAAAAAATTTAACTTTGATTATTTGGTACATTGTGCATCCAAAGTTCCAAAAGATGGTCAAACCTCAAAAAATTATAACATTAATAAAAGAATTGTAAAAAATTTAATAAATTTTGCTAAAAAAGCTAATTGTAAAAAAATTATTTTTCTGTCAGCAGTATCCGTATATGGAAAGCCACAAGATAAATTTATAAATGAGAGAACAAAAGTAAATCATAAGAAATTTTATAGTAAATCAAAACTTTATGCTGAAAAGCATTTAATTGATTTCTCTAAAAAAGAAAACGTTACAACTGTTATACTTAGATGCCCTGGAATTTTGGGAAATAAAATAAGTAATAATTTTATAGCAAATTTAGTTCATAAAGCTTATAAAAATTTACCTGTTACTATCTACAATTTTAATCAATATTTTAATAATATAATTCATATTGAAACACTAAGTAAAATTATTTTCAAATCTATCAAACTTGAAAAAAAAAATGTTATTTATTTAGTGGGTTCTACAAGACCGATTAAAATCAAATCATTAATAAATTTAATATCTAATTATCTAAAAAAAAAAATAAGATTGATGGAAACAAAAAAAAAAAACAAAAATTTTTTGCTAAGAACAGAAAAAATTAGAAAAAGAGGATATGAAATTATTAGTACACAAGATACATTATTAAAATATTTATTAAACTTTAAAAATTTTAGAAAGTGATTCGTCGATTTGATTTTTAATTATAGCTCTATTTTCGAGAGAGTCTCTAGATTTTTTTAAATTTATAATTATTTCCTTTTTATTTTTTCCCTTAATAGATTTTGCAAGTTTATTGTCAGCAGTACCAATATTTAAATCTTCATTTGTTAATTTTGAAAAAAGTTTAACAAGTAATACTGAATTATAATTAAAAGTTCTATTTTCTTTTAAATATTTGTATCCTTTGTTTTTTTTGATTTGTAATAAAGTAAATATGATTTCTTTATTAATAGCAGAAATTATTATTTTTTGCTTATTAATCAGTTTTTTTTGATTATTTTGTGAAAAAAAATATTCTTTTATTTTTTCAGTTATTAGTCGATCAAGCAATGCAGAGAATGTATTGATATTAGTAATAAAATTCTTTTTTTTTGTCATATTTGCAGTTATGGATTATAATCTTACCAAAATGCCTTCAAATCATTTAGTATCTTTATCTAAATTTAAAGTCAACTTCTTACTTTGGGTAAATTTTATTTTTTCTTTAATAAAATATAAAAAACAAAATAAAATTTTACTTTACTCTCAATTAGGATGGCATTTAGGAAGCCAACAAAATTTAAGAAAAAAAATCTATAAAAAATGGATCAATGAAAATTACAATTATTGTATAATTGATATTAATTTCGACGATAAAATTATGGTTAAATGCTTAATTTTATTTTTAAACAAAATATTTAAAAAAAATAAAATCAAATTAAAGAAATTATTTGAAAATAAGATTCCACATAAAGTTTTATCTACTAAAGAGACTATTATATCAGCTAATTGGGATATTTATTTAAGAGATTTACATAAAAATAATGATATTGAATTTTTACCAATTAATTCTCATGAAATAAAAAATTCATTTTTAAAATTTTTTAAAGATTTTAAAATAGATAAAAAAAAATATAGACAATTAATTGAACTATGTCTTTTTGAAAATTTAGAAATTGTTTATACGGAAGAAGCATACGAAGAATGGAGTAATATAATAATTTTTTATAAATTTAAAAAAAAAATATATAACTTTGAAAATATTTATGGATTTATTGAAATTTCAGGTAATAAAAATATTTCTTTTAATGAAAGAATAAATAATTTTTTCTTAATAAAAACGTCCCAAATTGAAAATAGATTCTTAGAAATCGCTAAAAAAAACTTAGCTGCAAGAACTAAAGGCAATTTTAACTCATCAAGTCTTTTTCATACAAGAAAACCAAATCATAAATTAAGAGATAAATATTATATCAAACAAATTAGAGATAATGCGATTTTCCTTTTCAATCATGCCTTTGCTGATGCTAGTAATAAAAGAGTTTTTAAAAATAATTTATTCTCCTCTTATTATGCAATGACTATTTTTGTGATAGAATTTGCTGCAAAAAATAATTTTCCTATATATATAAAGCCACATCCCACAAGATACACTTTCATTTCTGAGCAAAAATACAATTTTTCACTTAAGAATGCATTGATTGAAAATAAGAAAAATTACCCAAATTTTTATTATGAAATTATTGATGGTGAGTTTAATAATGAGGAACTACTTAAATTTAATAACCTTATTGCTATAACCGGCAGAGGATCAGTTTCAATAGAGTGTGGTTATTTAGGTATACCGATAATAAATATGTATGAAAGTTTTGGAAATTATGCTTTTTGTAATAGTTATGAACATAATATAAACCTTTATAACCTAATTAAGGATGTTAAAAAGAATTATAATAAAACTAAATCCCAAGATGACGCAATAAAAATTGAGGCTGTGTTAGAGAAATTAAACACTGAGAGATTAATTGAGTTTACAAATATTTCAAAAGAAACAGGAAAAATTAAGAATTTAGAAAAACCTTTTTTTTCTTACTCTAGTAAAATATAGCCATAAATTGTTTAAATTTTAAATGAGCATATATCAAAAAATAAAAAATCTTTTAGGTCTTTTAAACGATGAAAATTTAAAAAATTTTAAAAATTTAACTTTGTTATCTTTATTATCTATCCCAATTGAAATTTTAGGTTTAGGATTAATTGTTCCAATATTCGTGTTTTTAGCAGGAGGGAAATTTTTATTTTCGCCATTTTTTGAGTCTTTTTTTTTAAATTTAAATATAGATAACATTTTAATAATTCTTATATGTGCTTTCTTAATCTTAAATATTTTTCGATTTATATTTTTAGTTTATCTTAACAACGAACAGCTTAAATTTAGAAATCATGTTACCGAAAGTCTTTCAACTTTTTTATTTAGTAAATATTTATTTGAAAAATTTCAAAAATTTAAAAAATCAAATATTGAAGTTTTAACGAAAAATTTGATATTAGAAGTATCTGAGATTGCCAACAATGGTATTTATCAAATTATAATAATTGTAACTGACTTAATTATAGCAATAACTATAGTATGTTTTTTGTTTTTTCAAAATCCTGGAACAACTTTGATTTTAATAATTATATTAGCAATACTTTTTATTTTTTATGTTAGCTTTTTTAGAAAAATAATTGAGTTTTTATCAGAAAAAAAGTTTACATTAATGAGCGAGAGGTTCTCTCGAGCTTATGAAGGTTTGCAGTCATATATTGATATTAGATTAAACAGAAATGAAAACAATTTTTTAAGCAATTATTCTAAAGAGTCTATTAACTTTTTTAATATAACTAGAAAACTCACTTTGGCTCAATTAATGCCTAGATATTTTATAGAATTAATATTAATTTTTTTCGCAACAGTCGTAATAATTTTTAGTTTAAATTTTGACATTCCGTCAGAAGAATTGTTTGGTCTTCTTGCTTTATATGGATTTGCTGCTTTAAGATTAGTACCAATTGCAAGTAGATTAATTTTTAGTATAAATACAATAAGCATTGCTCATGTTGCATACATTAAATTAAAAAATAATTTTAAAATAAAGAAAATAAAAAATTTAAAAAAAATAAAATATAAAAATAAGTTATTTTCAAATGTTATATTTAAAGATGTTAGTTTTTCATATGGACAGAAAAAAATACTCAAAAAATTTAATTATACTTTCAAAGTAGGAAAAGTTTATAGAATTAATGGTGCTAATGGGTCAGGAAAGTCAACATTATTATATCTTTTAATGGGTTTAGTAAATCCTGATAAAGGAAAAATCTTATTTGACAATAATGACTTACAGAAAAATATATCACAAATTCAAAATAATATGAGTTACTTAGGTACAAATTCATTTTTGCTGAACAAAACAATTGTTAACAATATTAACTTTAATAATGATGTTATTTACAAAAAAAATGAAATTATCAAGCTTGCTAACGAACTTGGTTTTAATGAAGTTAAAAAAAAAATTAAAAATAACTATATTATATCAGGTTATGGATCTAATTTATCTAGTGGACAAAAACAACAAATTTCAATATTAAAAGCATTGTTTTCTAATAAAAAGATTATAATTTTAGACGAAGCGATTAATTCAATGGACGTGATTTTAAAAGAAAAGTTGTTTAAATATTTAACCAAAATTAGACATAACAAATTAATTATATTCGTTTTACATGGCAATAATTTAAACAAATATGCACATAAAAATATTCTTCTTAAGTAATTCATGAAAAAAAAAGCATTAATATTTGGTGTAACTGGTCAAGATGGATCACTATTAGCAAGACTTTTAATAAAAAAAAATTATGTTGTTCATGGAATTAAAAGACGTTCATCATCATTTAATACAAGTAGAATAGATGATATTTATCAAAAATATGGAGATAAAAGTTTTTTTCTACATTATGGAGATGTAACAGATTCTTTAAACATTTACTCATTAGTTGAAAAAATTTTACCTGACGAAATTTACAATTTAGCAGCACAATCACATGTCAAAGTAAGCTTTGAAACACCCGAATATACAGCTAATGCTGATGCTTTAGGCCCTTTAAGAATTTTAGAGGCGATCAAAAATTTAAAAAAAAGAAAAAAAATTAAATTTTATCAGGCATCAACATCAGAGATGTTTGGTAACTCTTCACCCCCACAAACTGAAAATACAAAATTGGAACCTGAAAGTCCTTATGGAACAGCAAAAGTATTTGGGTACTGGATAACAAGAAACTATAGAAATGCTTACAATTTATTTGCCTCAAATGGAATTTTATTTAACCATGAAGGAATATATAGAGGCGAGACATTTGTATCAAAAAAAATTACTAGTGCGGTTGCAAAAATATATTTAAAAAAACAAAAACATATTACCTTAGGCAATCTTAACGCAAAAAGAGATTGGGGTGATGCACAGGATTATGTTGATGCCATGTATTTGATGATGCAACAAAAAAAACCTGATGATTTTGTAATTTCAACCGGACAAAGCTACACAGTAAAAAAATTTGTCGAATTAGCATTCAAAGCAATTAATATTAAAATTAGATGGCAAGGCAAAGGTCTTTCTGAAATAGGTTGTGATGCACAAAACCCAAAAAGAATATATGTGAAGGTTTCATCAAAATACTTTAGACCTAATGAGGTAAATTTTTTAAAAGGTAGTTCATCCAAGGCAAAAAAACTTCTTGGATGGAAGCCAAAAAAAAAATTTCATGTTATGGTCGAAGAAATGGTGAAATATGATATTAAACAACTAAAACTTTAAAATTAAATTACAAATTTAATTTTGAGGTTCTTTTATGTCAAAAAATATTTTTATCGAACTAAAGGGGGGGTTAGGCAACCAATTATTTCAATATTCATTCTTTAATTTTTTAAAACTGAAAAAGAATTTCAATGTTAACTTAAATTTAAGGTGGTTTGACCTTAATAAAAGATCTTTTCTATTAGATAAATTTTTAAAAAATTTTGATAGTTTTAATATTGATAAAAAAAAACGATTTTTTTTTGGAAATGAAAAATTAATTTCATTTCTTTTAGACAATAACCTTTATATCCCAAGTAATTTGACTGGATATTGGCAAAGCATAAAGTATGCCAAATATTTAAAATTAACTGATTTTAAAGATGAGTTAGTAAAAGATTCTTATGAGGAAGATTATTATATTTTTCATATTAGAAGGGGAGATTTTTATAAAAGCAGAGACCACTCAGTAATTCCATTTGAATTTTATAAAAGAAATATTGAAATTTTTAAACACAAAAAAATTTTTTTAGTTTCAGAAGAAAATAAAGATGCCGATATACTAAAGGATTTTCTTAATGAAAAAAATGTTGAAATTTTTCAAGGTGATGAATTGACAACTTTTAAATTTATTTTAAATGCAAAGGGTGGTATTATTTCGAATAGTACATTTTGTTGGTGGCCAGTTTTTCTATCCGAAGGTAAAGACTGGATATCGTCTAACTATTGGAGAAAAAATCAAAGTTTCATTAATTCGAAGGCATTAATTGACAAAGTTTTGATATCTAATGTTTAATAAAAATTTAAATTAATGAAGATTATTTTATTTTCAACTCAATGGAATGATACAATAATTACAGGTCTAGGCACATGTACTTTAAAACATTTAGAATTGCTGAAAGAGAAAAATGAAGTAGTTACAGCTGGTAGTAGTAAAAACTGTGATTATTACATTAATAAAAAATTTGATATACTAAAAATTTTCAAACTTCTAAAAAAAGAAAAACCAAACGTAATATTTGTTGAGTCATTGCAAACAATAAGTTCCGAGTTATTTGTAATTATCGGTAGACAAATGGGAATTAAAACATGTGTTGTGAGCCATGGAATATCTCTAATACCATATAATCTAAATTCTTTATATCTTATTAAAATTATTTTAAATGTTTTATATTTTCCGTTTTTAGTAATCACCTTGTTGTGTACAGATTATTTTATGACTTTGAGTAAATCATTTAATTATCATAGATTTTTGGATGCTAAAATTTTCAATTTTTTTAAAGAAAATAAATTAGTTTCTTATAATAATTTTTCGAAATTCGAAAAAAAAGATAAAAAAATTATTAGAAATACTTTTGGACGCTATATCCTTTCCATAGGATATTTAAATTCCTTAAAAAATCAAATTGACCAAATAAAATTGATTACGAATTTAGATAAGTCAATAAAACTAATAATAATATATTCTTATTATGACAAAGATTATTTGAGGAAGATAAAAAAAATGATTCAAAAGGAAAAAAATAATCGTATAATTTTATTTCATCAAAATGATATTAATTTAATTAGTATGATCTCAAATTGTGAATTTATAGTTAATACATCAAAGACAGAAGTTATGCCCTTGACTTTAATAGAGGGAATTTCACTAAAAAAAACGTTCTTATCTTATGATGTAGGAATTATAAAGATGATTAAAGGAGGAATTGTAAATAGATCATTCCATGAACTTCTACATAATTCAAATATATTATTAAATAACAATGATTTAAAAAAAAAATTTGAGGATATAGCATTTAAATATTATGAAAATAACTTCTCATGTAAAAAACTGAAATTAACTTTGGATGAAGTTTTAAACAAAATTAAAAATAATTAATCATATTATGAAAAAAAAAGCTGTATCCTGTATAATTTCTTTGTATAGGTGTGAAAAATATTTAAATAAGTTTTTAGAGAATGTTCTTTCTCAAAAAAATTTTGAGCAAAATGAATATATTTTGTTTCATGTTTGCCCAAATATAAATGAAAAAAAAATTATTCTTAAATATAAAAAAAAATATCCTAAAAATTTTATATATTTAATTTCAAAAAAAAAAGTAAGTTTACCAAAAGCTTGGAATGAATGTATTAAAAATTCAACAAAAAATTTTATAGCTATATGGAATGTAGATGATCTTAGAACATCTGACTCATTATTCCTACAATTAAGCAAATTTAAAAGAAATATAGATTTTGTTTACGGAAATTTCACAATTGTAAATAAGTTTGGGAATAGTAATGGTCAATTAGTAAAACATCATCAAATATCGAAAGATGAATTACAAAAAAGTATGCTATTAGGACCTTTTTTTATGTTTAGAAAAAAAATTATAAAAAAAGTTGGATATTTTGACGAACAGCTAAAATCTAGTTCAGATTTTGATTTTGCGCTGAGACTTGCTAGTTTTTTTAGGGGTTTTTGTATTAAAGAGAATATAGGTTTTTATTTAAATGAGGGCAGGGGACTCAGTACTAAAATAAATTCAGAACAAGGTCATGAAAATAACGTCATTTATATGAGATATTGTATTTTTGAAAAAATAGATTTTACTGAGATATCAAACTTAAACAAATTCAGCATAAATTTACTTTATTTTAATACCACATATCACAAAGTAGAATCTTTTTTTAAAAATTATAAAAAAGTAATTAATAAAAGAACAGAAAATTTTGAAAAAACTATAAAATATAAAAAAAATATTAAAAGAATTAGCCGCTATATTTACTCTAAATTTCAATGATATATTCAATTGTTTACAAAAAAAAAGGACTATTATCTTCATTAAAGAGTCTTGTCTTAACTGGGAATAATAAACTTGGCCCTGATCTTGTTGCAAAAAACTTAATTTATGGATTAAAGTTATTAAAAAAGAAAATTTATAATAATCATATAAAAAACATCAACATTGATACCTATATTGTTTTAAGTGATTTAAAAAAACTTAAAAATATAATTCAATTAAAAAAAAAGAATAAAAAGATAAAGATTGTAGCTGGCCCCAATCTTTTAATACTCCCAGAGAATGAAAAGAGTATTTTATTCTCAAACTATGTCGATTTAATTTTAGTTCCCAGCAAATGGGTCAAAGAAAAATATTTATTGAAAACCTCCAAAAAATTTAAAAAGAAAATTTTTACCTGGTTTTCAGGTATTGATCATAATTTATGGAAGCCAAAATTAAAAAAAAAAAAAATTGATTTTTTAATTTATAAAAAGTTTGTATATGATAAAAAAATTTTTAACAAATGTGTAAATTATCTAGATAAAAAAAACTATAATTACAGAATTATAGAATACGGAAATTATAATAAAAAAGAATTCTCAAAATATTTAAATCAAGCAAAAAAATTAATTTTTTTTAGTCAATCTGAGTCACAAGGTCTTTGTTTATTTGAGACGTGGTCATCCGATATCCCAACTTTTGTATACGATCAAGGCTATTGGATTTATAATTCCAAAAAGTTTAAATCATCATCTGCACCATATTTAACAACACAAACTGGATTAACATTCAATAGTTTTGAAAAATTTAAAAAAAAATTACCTATTTTTTTGAAAAAAAAATTTTATCCAAGAAAATGGATAGTTGAGAATGCAACTATAAAAAAGACAACTTTAAATCTTTTAAAAATTATTAATTAATAACATCCATAGAAAACTGATTTATAAATTTTTCTAATTCTTTATCTCTTTTTCGTTTCTGATTTACTTTAATTAAACTTGTCAAATTTTTAAAATCTTTTTTATTATAATTTTTAGGGATCAATTTTTTTAAATGTAAAAAATTTTTATCAGTAACTAGTTTTTCAAAGTATATTTTTGTAATTTTATAATTTTTCAGTTTATTCAACATATCATCTATAATTAATTTTGAAAAATAAACGTTCCAACAACTATAGATTATATTTTTTTCATGATTTCTGCGAATTATAGAGAGAATGCAGTCATTAAAACCTCTATTTAAATGAAATATTTTTATTTTAAATTTTCTTTTATAAAAAAAATTAATGATCTTAGGATAATTAGGAATGTTAATCTGTCTATAGATGTTGCTTCGTATCAAGCCATACGGAATAGAGGTATGAAAAATAAAAGATTCATTAAAATTTGTATTTTCTAAATTTTTTAGATCATTATTTTTATTTTCTAAAAATTTTGAAGTTTGTTTATTTGAACTTAAATAATTGAAAAAAAAATAATTTCTTTTTTTAAAATCTTCAAAATGATAACTTCTATAGTTTAATAAATTTTTGTAAATTTTTGCATCATCATTGATTATTTTATAACCGTGAGATTTTTTAATCAAATCTGCACATAAATAATGACCAGACCCTTCTATACCGATTAAAAATACTGCAGTTTTAGTCATGATTGATTTTTGCGGTCATATAACATAAATAATTTTATATTGAAAATAATATCATTAGTACCAGTTGGTTATAAAGAAAGTTTTTCTCTACATGCTTGTTTAGAGAGTTTAAAACCTATATCTGATGAAATAATAGTCTTATATGATGGCGATATTAATAAGGATGACATTTCAGTTAAATATTCTGAAAAATTTACAGACAAAATTTACTTTAATAATCATAATATTTATAATTTTAATTCGAGTAAATTGAGAAATAAGTTACTTTCATTAGGCAGAAAGCACGACGGTACTCATTATATTTTTCTTGATGCAGATGAGGCGTTTTCTAACAATTTTATAAAATATGGTAGAGAATTAATATCTAAATTAAAAAGAGGTCAAAAGTATTTTATGAAATGGGTATCGATGTGGAAGAGTTATAATTATTATAGATCAGATAATAAAAGTATATGGTCTCCAAAATTTAAAGATTTTATTGTTTGTGATGATTTTATAAGCAAATTTAATGAAGATATAAAATTTCATGAGTCTAGAACTTTTGGATCAAATGACTTAGCTAAATATATAAATGAAGATAAAGGATATGTTTTGCATTATCAATTCTCTAATTGGGATAATTTTTTAAATAAACAATCTTATTATATGTTAAGAGAAATATATAACATAAAAAAAGAAACAATTAGTCAAATTAATAGAAAGTATTTCTTTTCATTTTTCGAGTTTAATCCGCATGTAAAGGAAGTTTCTAAAAATGATTATGAGCATTTGAATTTAGACAATCTAAAAAAAATTGTAAGCTATAATCATGATAGTTATTGGAAAAAAGTACTTTATGATTTTCTTAAAAATAAGGATTTAAAAAAAATTTCAAATTTAAATATTTGGAATAGTAAAATATGTTTTGAATTTTATTTAAAACAAGAAAAAAAAAAACCAAATTTAAATTTTTTTGAAAAAATAAAATTAATTTTGTATTTTATAAAATTTAATATAATTAATATATTTAAAAAATGAAAAAAATAATCATAACAGGATCATCTGGTCTGGTGGGAGCAGAATGTGTCAAATTCTTTATTAAAAAAAATTTTAAGGTTATTGGAATTGACAATAATATGAGAAAATTTTTTTTTGGCAAATCTGGCAGTATTCATAAAAATACAATACAGTTTAAAAAAGATTCTAGTTATGAACATCATAATATTGATATAAGAGATCACAAAAAAATAGAAAAAATATTTAAAAATAATTCAAAAGATATTTATGCTATAATTCACGCTGCAGCACAACCATCACATGATTGGGCTTATCAAAATCCATTGTTAGACTTTGATATTAATGCCAGATCAACACTTATTCTACTAAATTATTTTAAAAAATATTGTAAAAAAAGTTCTTTTATATTTTTAAGTACCAACAAAGTTTATGGAGATAATCCAAATAAAATAAAATTAAAATCAATTAATGGAAGATATTATCCAAAAAATAAAAATCATTATGCAAAAGGTTTTAATGAAGAACTTTCAACTGATAAATGTTTACACAGCTTTTTTGGATCTTCAAAATTATACGCGGATATTATCGTCCAAGAATTTGGTAAGAATTTTAATTTAAACACAGTTTGTTTTAGAGCAGGTTGTATTACGGGCCCAATGCATGCGGGAGCAGAGTTACATGGATTTTTATCCTATTTGGTAAAAAGTACAATCAAGAAAAATAAGTATAATATAATTGGATTTAATGGCAATCAGGTGAGAGATAATATTCATAGTAGCGATCTAGTAAATTGTTTCTGGAATTATTTGAAAAGTCCTACAAAGGGTGAAGTTTATAATATAGGTGGTGGGTTGAAGAATAGTATTTCGATTAATGAGGCTCTAACATATATTGAGAGTAAACTTAATATAAAAATTAAAAAAAAATATTTCAGCAAACCTAGATCAGGTGATCACGCATGGTATGTGACTGATTATTTGAAATTTAAAAAAAAATATCCAAAATGGGTTCAAAAATATTCGATTAAAAAAATTTTAGACGAATTAATCAATCTTTACAATTAAAATTAAAAAGAGTTATTTATAATTTTCCATTTTTTTGGGATAAATGGTTGAACATTTAAATGTGAAATGTATGTTTTTGGAAACCATAATTTAGGACAACAAATCTTACTATTATCAAAACCTGCCACAGCTCTAATGTTAGCTGCCCACCAGCTAAAACTCGAATTAGCTATTACTAAATTTTTTGAATTAATAAGGTTCGTAAAATCATTTATAGATTTATCTTGAATATTTGATTTATTCTTTAATACTTCTGAATTATATCCCATTTTTTTCAGTTTATATGAAAACAAATTAGCAAATTCAATATCTTCAGACACAATCTTGATTTTATTTTTTTTATTTATTTTAAGTTTTTTTAATGACTCAAAATAATAAGATAAATTTAAAGACCAACCAAGTTTCACAAAATCAGATCTTCTGATCGCTAAACTACAATAATTAGCAATTTTAGATGAAATTATTTTCTTTATATTATTTTCATAAATTTCTTTAGATAATTTTTCATAATATCTGTTATGACAATTTTTAGATTGAAAGTATCCATTAATAAATACTCTACTAAAATTTTTTTTAATATCTTTATAATTAAGATCATTGATTTCTTTAAAAATAATCTTTTTTTGTAAAAGGTTAAAAGCTTTAGATTGAAAATTATTTTTTAGCTTATTTATTTTAATATTTAAAAATTTGTCAATATTTGAATTGTCTTTTTTTAACCAGTGATCGTTGTTAGACAAAAATTTTATTTTGTGATCCTTGTAAAAAAAATTTTGTTTGTAAAAACAATACTGAAATAATTGATTTCCTAAGCCACCATGAAATAAAAGTTGAATTACTGGTTTCATAAATTCGTATTATACTCTATTTATAACTTCTAAAATAATTAATTAAAATCAAAGAAGCAATTAAACTCAAAATATATAGCATTTTTATTTCATATATTATTTGAGTTAAAATTATCATAAGGTTTATTACATTAAATATTAAGTTTGAATTAAAAACCAATTTATGATTTTTATTTTTTTTAATCGGTAATAGAAAATAGTAATCAAACATCCTTGCCCAAGGATAATTTCCATTTAAAGTTTTTTTAATTAAGGTATAAGTACAATCAATTAAAGGGTAAGCGAGGAGCGAAATAACAATATTATAATGTCCATTTAAAATTGTCTCTAATGAGATATA
The DNA here is from genome assembly GCA_902538495.1 of uncultured Pelagibacteraceae bacterium. Classification (GTDB taxonomy): domain Bacteria; phylum Pseudomonadota; class Alphaproteobacteria; order Pelagibacterales; family Pelagibacteraceae; genus Pelagibacter. The sequence continues at coordinate 35,323 of CACBFJ010000005.1, forward strand.
GCCTATGAAAAAACCTAAAAAAATACTTCCTGAGTCTCCCATAAATATTTTTGCAGGCGGTTTATTAAAAATTAAATAACCCAGAATTGATGGTAGAATGAAAAAGCAAAAAAAAAATGATGCAGTTAATTCAGTATTTATTTGTAATAAAATTATTGATAAAAAAAATATTATTGAGTTTGTGGCTAAAAAACCATCACTACCATCAGTAAAGTTGACTACATTTATCAAATATACCCAAAAGTAAACAAATAAAAATATTGTTAATTTTAAAGGTAAAAAAAATTTATCCAAATATAGAGTAGAAATACATAACATTATTATTGTTATTTGAATTGATAATCTTATTACTGGATGAATTTTTTTTAGATCATCATAAAAAGAGACAATAGATAAAACTGATATTCCAAAAATTATCAAAAAATAATTTTTTGGAAGTATTTTTAAAAATAAATCGTTATTCAAAAAAAATACAACAAAAGAAACCAGAAAGATTAAGAAAAAAATTATCCCACTTCCAGTAGGAACAACGTGTTCATGTACATTTTCAGGTGTAGGATGATCAGTCAATTTAAGTTTTTTGGCTATTATTTTAAAATACGAAAAAAATAATATTGAAAAAAAAAATATTAAAGAGGATAAGATTATTAATTGAATATGAAAATTCATAATAAATACTTAAATTGTTTTTTATAAATTTAAAGAAAATTATATGAAAAAAACAATTAATTTCTACATCATATCTTTACTAACATTAATTTTTCAATTTCTTTTTTTATCTATCATTAAAGAATTTGAGAATGAATTTATCTTCTACATTCAAATAGTTACTTTAAATCAAATTTTAATCAGTTTTTTGGGATCTATTCAATTTTATTTGAGTGAAAATACCAAAAAAGCAGATTTGAAAATAAATAGATTTGCTCTTCTTTTTTTAACAACAATTGTTTTAATCCTCTCAATTTATTATTTTTACAAAGATTACAAATTGTTTCTTTTTTATTTGTCGTCAATATTGTCTGTATTCTTTTTAACATTAGGCACAGCTTATTGTTCTAGATTTAATAAATTTTATGAAAATACTAAAATTTTATTTTTTTATGCTTCAATTAAAACAATTTTTGTATTTTTTTCATATAAATATAATTTTGATGTAATTTTTATGATTATATTTTCAAATATATTAGTAAGTATTTATAATTTTAAATTCGTTTATAATTTAAATCTTAAAGTCAGCAAAAAAAATAGCTTTTCTCTTTTCAGTATATTTAATAATATTTTAGGAACAAGCAATACTACTTTAGATAAATTATATTGTTCAAAATTTGTATTATCGATTGCTAGTAATTATTTTTTAATTTTTAAAGTTGCTTCTATTTTTCAATATTTCACCGAGGTTATTTTTAGGAAGGAAAGATTTATTATTACTGAAGGAAAGAAAAAAGTAAATAATTCTATTATTAATTTAAAAATATTAATTTTATTTTTATCTATAATAATCGGTAACATATTTTTAAAGTTTTTGGATGATTATATTTTAGCTCTTTTTTACGATAGTTATGAATTTATTTACTCATTTATTGAAATAATTATTATATATATTGATGAAATAAGCATAATCTCTATATCATTTTTAATTAACAGTATTTCAGGTTTAGATTATGATAAAATCTACAGAAATTTTGGAAATAAGAACTTATTTTTTGCAAACCTTCTAAACACTTTTCTTTTTGTTACTCTTTTGTTGACCTTTGGAAAAACAATTACTTCCTTGACATTTATATTTTTAATTATTCATATTTTTAATTTTTTTTATGTTAAGATATTAAAATATTTGTTATTTAAAAATGTCCAATTTAAAAATTAGATACTCTTTAATTTTTTTTTTATTATTTGGTGGATATTTCATATTACCCCTTATAATAGATTTCTCATTTTATCAGACAAACTTTATTAGAAATTATTACATTTTATATAATGAATATGCAATTAATTTACCTAAATATAATATTTATAAATCTTTTTTATTATATGATTTATTTACAATTTTAATTTCATTTCTAGTTTATTTTTTTTATTTATTTTTTTTAAAGTCAAAAAATGAAGCTAACCACAAAAATAATAAAATATTATATTTTTTTTTATTATTTTTGTTACCTTTACTAATATTAGATATTTATAAAATACTTGAATATAGATTTGATCAGTCTCATATCAACAGATCATTTCTATATGAGGAAATTCTTTCAGGCCGAAGAACTCATGTGAATATTGTATTAATTTTGTCTGTAGCAATTTATAGAGAAAACAGGATATTATCGTTATTAACTTATTCACTTTTGTTAGCTTATGACTATCTCTCATACTCAAGAGTAGAGGTTATTTGGTTAGTTTTAATGCATTTTATAGTTAATATTGATTTAAATAAAAGAGAAGCAAATAAGATTATAATTTTAATAATTATTTTACTTATATTTCTAACTTATAGGGGATTATTTTTTTCAGCTAGTTGGCAAAATATTATTATAGATCCTCTCCATTTAAAGTTAAGCTCTTTTAGACTTTTTGATGAATTAAATAATATTAATTTAGGGCTTCAATTTTTTCTCATAGATAATTTATCTTTTTTGTTAAATGATATCTTTTATTTTAATTTTTCGATACATGATTATTTTCAGTCTAATTCTTATGAAAGAGTGTATTCAATCCGAGGAGTTGATACTGTAATTATTTATTGTATACCTTTTTTTATTTATACATCGATTTTTCTTTTGTTACAAAAAAAAATAAATTTTGATCAAAATCTGATTAACAGTTGTGGAGCTTATTTGTTATGCATATTTTTTAGGGGCCATTTTATTCACAATCTAGGTTTTATAATAAAATTATTAATCTTAATTTTTTTAATGACATTTTTATATAATAAATTAATCACTATTATTAAAAAGAATTAAAAGTTAGTATATGTTGAAAAATAAAAACTTTTCAGTTTTATCGTCGTCTAATTCAAATAATTTTTTATTTTATAAATCATATATAAATTCAATAAATATCCAAAAGTATCTTCCAACTGAATTAGTCTTTGTTAGTGATGGTATAAAAAATAGAAATTTAATTCATTATTTGAAGTTAAAAATTAATAAAAAGATTAAAATTAAAATCATAAATAATTATTTAAATTTAGGAATCTCAAAATCTCTTAATAGGGGTCTTAATTCATGTAAAAATGATTTAATAATGAGGTTAGATATAGATGATACTTGGAATAAAGATCATTGTGAAAATTTAATTAAAGAATATAAAAAAAATAAAAATTATTTAATTTATTCAAATGTCGTTAGGAATAAAAATAGATATTTGAATGATTTTTTAATTTTAGATAATCCAACAATACACAGTTCATGGCTAATAAATCGTAATATTTGTAAAAATTTTAAATATGAAAATCTTTACCCAGAGGATTACGCAACAATTTCGAGATATTATAGAAATAACTTTAAATTTAATTTTTTAACAACGAATACCATGAATTATAATAGACATAATAAATCATTTTCAAAGAGTAAAATAGCAAATAAAGATTTAAATAAAATAAGAAAACTTAATTTTGAATATTTTAAAAAAAAAAAAGTAAATTTTATAAATATAATTATGTTATTTTCATTAAGAGATTTTTTAAGGTTTTTAAAAAATAAATTATTAATGAGGTATTAAATTTTTTTAGTCTAGGTCTATAAAATTATGAAATTTACTGTTTTAATGCCCATTCATGATGGAGTTAAGCTTTTTGAATTGAAACGATCTATCAAATCTATAATTAACTCAACTTTATTACCTAATGAATTTCTTATTTTGGTAGACGGTGATATTCAAAGTCTAAAAAAAAATTTTTTAATTAACACGAAAAAAAAATACAAATTTATAAATTTAATATTTAAAAAAAAAATGGGTTTAACAAAAATATTAAATTTTGGTTTAAATATTTCAAAATTTTCTCTTGTTGCAAGAGCAGATTCTGACGACGTTAATGATAAATTTCGCTTCGAAAAACAAATAAATTATTTACAAAATAATGATGTCGATATTTTAGGGAGTAACATTTTTGAGGTAACAAATAAAACTAAAAAATTAAAAAAAATGCCTAGCAATCCTAGTTTTTTTAACTTCTTATTATTTAACCCCTTAAATCACATGACCGTAATTTTTAAGAAAAAATTGATATTAAATTTAGGCGGATATCCCAACATAAAATTTAAAGAAGATTTTGCATTGTGGTTTTTGGCAAAAAATGCAAATTATAAGATTCGTAATTTAAGTTATCCCCTAGTAAAAAGTTTTGTTGATAAAAAAACTTTTTTAAGAAGAAGAAACTTTCAATCAATAAAGTCTGAATATGATTTATTCAAATTTATAGTTTCAATAAATTACATTTATGCACCATTTTCTTTGTTAATTTTAATTTTAAGAGTGATATTTTTAATTTTTCCATTACCCTTATATTTGTTAATAAAAAAAACTTTATTTAAACAAATATGAATGAATTCACGACCAAAATTAAAAATTTAAGTACATTTAATTACTATTTTTTAATATTTATAATTGGTTATTTTCCTGTAATTTTATTTGGCACGTTTATTGAGGATGATTGGGGCATACTTAATTTAGGAAATAAAAATATACCTCTAGCTATAGAACATATGTGTACTGTTAACAATAACAGACCTTTATCATGCTTATATTTTGGTTTATTAACTAGACTCTTTCCAAACTTTCAAATTTATTTTTTATTTATCTATTTAATTTACTCATTATTTATTTATGTAACTCTAAAAGTATTTGATTTTTTAATATTAGATGACGTAGTTAGAAAGATTTTTATAACGTTTTCAATTTTTCCGTTTTTTTCTTATACAATACTTTATTCACCAGCAATGCAAGGTATAGGTGCTTTATCTTTATTACTTTGGTCTATATCAATTCTTTATTTGAAGAAATACCTAATAGAGCAAAAAAAAATTAATCTTTTTTTGAGTTTTGTTTTCATAATTTTACTTTTTTTAGTTTATGAAAGCTCTGCGCCACTTCTTGGTATAAATTTTTTTTTCCCTTTACTATTTAATAAAATAAGAGCATTTATTATAAATTTTGTTGTAATTATTTTGTTGTTAATATTTGTGTATTACTTGCAGAAATTTATTTTTCCGATAATATTTGAAATTGATTTATCAAGGATTAAGCTTTCTATTTCTGATTTTAAACAAATATTTTTGTTAATTCTAATCAATACAGCATTATTATTTAATACAATTTTCTATTCTTTAGAAATTTTTGTTAGAAATATATATTTTAACACTTTATCATTTAATATTAATTTTTATATTCAATTAATACCATTGTTGTTTATTGTTTTTTTGTCTTTCACAGCAAAACCTTCGAATAAAATAACTTTTAAAAAACAGAATAGCATAATGCAGAATTATACGTTTGTATTAATGATTCTAGCTGTTTGTTTTTTAACAATATTGATGCACGTTTTAGCAAATACGGGTATTGAATTTTTAAAGTATAATAATAGAGCATTAACTTCATTATCTTTCTTATTTGCCTTTATATCATTAATTTCTTTTTACATCTTTGGTCAAAAGAAAAGAAATTTAATAATAGCAATAAATTTCATTATTTTTTTTATATTTATCTTTAATTTTTTAACTTTTCAGAACAACATAATAAGAGAAAACTTTGAAACAAAAAAAATATTGTATCAATCATATTCACATGAAAGTATTGATCCAAAAAAAATGGTTATGGTTATATTAGAACGCGAATACACTAGAGAAGTTCTTTCTTACAATAGTTTAAGTATGTTTACCAAGTTAAAAGAGGATAATGTATACTTAAAAAATTATATTTATCGTAATATAAATATATACAAATTTTGTAACAAAGATTATTGGAATGAATATATAAAAAATGGTTTCTTAAATAAGAGATATATTTTTGATATTTTGCATTTTAATTCTAACAATGTACTGATACATCATTTAAAAAATTTAAGTCCTAATGAGGTGGAGAATTTTTTTGAAAATCATTTTAAGTGTAAACCAACAGAAAAAATTTCAAAGCTTTTGAAAAGAGAGACTTATTTAGATAAAAGATATGAAGGTATTTTTCTATCTTTCGCAAAATTTATTTTTTTTAGTTTTTATGAATAAAAAAAAAATATTAATTCTTGGATCATCTGGAATGGTTGGTTCTTCAATTGTTCGAAATATAAATAAAAAAAAATATCAACTTTTAACCCCTAGAAGAAAAGAGCTTAATTTATTTTATAGCGAAAAAGTAATCAAATATTTTTTAAAAAAAAAACCTGATACAGTGATTTTAGCTGCTGCAAAAGTTGGAGGCATATATGCTAATAGCAATTTTCCAGCAGATTTTATTCATGAAAACTTAAAAATCCAAAATAATATTATCGAAGCATGTAACCAAATCAAAAATATAAAATTAATATTTTTAGGATCGTCTTGCATATATCCAAGAAATTGCAAACAACCAATAAAGGAGGAATATTTACTTAATGGATCCCTTGAAAAAACAAACGAACCATATGCAATTGCAAAAATTGCAGGAATAAAAATGATACAAGCATATAGATCTCAATATAAGAAAAACTATATTGCTTTGATGCCAACAAATATTTATGGACCCAATGATAACTTTGATGAGATGAATAGCCATGTTATTGCAGGGTTAATTAAAAAAATATCAGATGCTAAGATAAAAAAAAAAAAAACAGTTAAATTGTGGGGGTCTGGAAAACCACTAAGGGATTTCTTATATGTAGATGATCTAGCAAAGGCAATAATTTTGCTTATGGAGAGATATAATGGTGAAGGGATAATTAATATAGGTAGTGGAGAAGAAATATCAATAAATAAACTTGCGTTAAAAATAAAAAAAAAATTAAATTATAATGGAAAAATATTATTTGATAGAAATTTTCCCGACGGTACACCAAGAAAAATTTTAGATATAAATAAAATCAAAAAGTTCAGATGGCGTCCAACAATTTCTATAGATGAAGGACTAAGTTTGGCAATCAATGATTATAAGAAAAATTTTAGGAATGATGATTGATAAAAAATTAAATTTTCTTCTCACTGGAGGCGCTGGTTATATAGGTAGTCATGTTGCCAATTTACTTTTGGATAAGGGACATGAAGTAACAATTTTAGATAACCTCATAACTGGTGACCAAAGATTAATACCTAAGCCTGCCGTATTTGAGAATATAGATATCTCAAATAAGAAAGATTTAAATAAGGTTTTAAAAAAAAACACTTTTGATGTTGTTTTACACTTTGCAGGCTTAATAAGAGTAGATGAGTCAGTTTTATATCCAGAAAAATACTTTGAATTTAATTTTACAAAAGCAAAAATTTTTATTGATACGTGCATTGAAAATAATTTGAATAATATAGTATTTTCCTCAACAGCCTCAGTTTATGGAAATCCAAATAAAGATAGAGTTTCAGAAAATGACAATTTAAACCCTTTAAATCCTTATGCTAAATCTAAGCTAAATTTTGAAAATTATCTTATTGAAAAAAAAAATCAGAATAAAATAAATTATGTTATCTTAAGATATTTTAATGTTGCGGGAGCCGATAAGAAACTTAGAACTGGATTAATTAGTAAAAATTCAACTCATTTAATCAAAATTGCTTGTGAAGTTGCAACCGGTAAAAAGAAAAAATTAATCATAAATGGCACTGATTACAATACAAAAGATGGAACTCCGATAAGAGACTTTATTCATGTCTCAGATTTATCAGAGATACATTTAATTTGTGCTATGGATTTGATAAAAAATGGAAATTCTCAGATTTATAATTGTGGTTATGGTAAAGGTTATTCAGTTAAAGATGTTATTTCAGAAATGAATAAATTAATACCAAAAAATTTAAATGTAGAAAATGGTCAAAGGAGAAATGGAGACTCCGAAAAGATTGTAGCTAATACACAAAAATTTTGTAAACATTTTAATTGGAAACCAAAATTTGACCAGCTCGATTATATTTTAAACACTGCTCTTGAATGGGAAAAAAAATTAAAATAATCAAAAATTAATTTATGTACAATAATTTATCTATTAATGTTTCTGCAAAATAAGAAGGTGAAAATTTAAAAATTTTATGCCAAAAATTGTAAACTTTATTATATATATCTTTAAATCTAAAAAAACAACGTTAGTAACAAATAATATTAAATTAACTAAATTAGTTTGGAAACCGTAATTTGGAATTTTTTCTACTTTAAGAAAATATTATCAAAATATCTATTTAAACAAAACATAGAAATTATTTATTTATATTAATTTTGTTTTTGATGAAATAAATTGATCAATTTTATTGCATATATATTTAAGCTCTTTTTCTTTCATACCATGATGACATCCAATTAAAATACCGTTCTCCATTACATAATTACTTTCAACTTCACAATTTTTTGTTTTTATATATTTTTTACTTTTCATAAGAGGTTGCTTTAAAATATTTCCAGAAAATATAACTCTAGTTTGAATATTATTCTCCTCTAAAAAAATTTGAAGTTCATTTCTCTTAAAAAATTTATTTGGTTTAATTATAAATGGATATGCTAACCAGCAAGTTTTAATATATTTTTCTTGCTTTGGAATTTCTATTAGTTCTTTATATCTTTTTAAGTAACTTGATAATATTTTAAAATTTTTATTCCTTTTTAAAAAATTTTTTCTTAATTTCTTTATTTGCTCAATTGCAAATGCAGCTGAAAATTCTGATGGAATAAAATTATATCCAAATTCTAAAAAAACGTATTTTTTATCATAATTAATTTTTAATTTTTCTTTTTTAAATCTATTTTTAATGCTTTCATTTTCATTATATATTGCTGAAGATCTTCCCCAAGCTCTTAAAACTTTCGCTTTTTCATAAAATTTTTTATCATTAAAACAAACCATACCACCAAAACCTGCACCTGTAACAATATGTGATGCATAAAAACTTGTTGTAACAATATCCGAATAATAACCTGTTGTTTTGCCTCTAATTCTATATCCAATGGTATCTGCAGAATCTTCAATTAAAAAAATTTTTTTTTTTTTACATAATCTTTTAATTTTGTCCCAGTCAGGAATATTTCCAAGTAGGTTAGGAATAAACATAGCTTTTGTTTTTTTATTTATAGCTTTTTTTATTTGATTTAAATCAGCAATATATTTGTCTTTTTCTACATCAACAAATTTAGGTATCAAACCAAGTTGATAAATTGGTGCAATTGTGGTTGAAAAAGTAAGTGTTGGTGTAATTATCTCAGAACCTTTTTTTAAGTTTAATGAAGCTAATGCTAGTAAATTTGCTGAAGATCCAGAATTTACCATCAAGGCAAATTTTTTGCCAAAAATTTTTGCTACAATATTTTCTAATTTTTTAACATTTTTTCCATCCATTAAACTTAATGGATTTTTTCTTAAAACATTAGTTGCTGCTGCAATTTCATTTTTACCATATACTGCTTTTGCATAGAATATTTTTTTCATAAGTATTTATATTTTTTCAAAAAACTATTTAAACTTAAATTTTTTTTATCTTTACTTGATATAATAAATTTTTTTTTATTCAATTTTAGATTTAACTTATTGTCAAAAAAATCTATACCCATTTCATCCTTTTCAGACCTCATGGAAGTATTTTTGTATAATACGATATTCTCTTTTCCTTTAGCTATAAAGCCATGAGCAAAGCCTGCCGGGACATAAAGCGACATGCCATTTTCAGTAGATAAGGTTTTTTTATAAATCTTTAAAAAAGTTTTTGAATTATTTCTTAAATCTAAGCAATAGTCAATTATTTCACCTTTTAACACAATTATTAATTTATCTTGTTGATTATTTTTTTGAAAATGAAGTCCTCTAAGGGTATTTTTTTTTGATAAAGAATAATACTCAAATATAAATTTTTTATTTAAAATTTTTTTTTTAAATATTTCTCTTAAGTAACCTCTATTATCAAAAAATTTTTTTGATTTTAAAATAAATAAATCTTTAAATTTAGTTTTAATTTTTTCCATTTATTATTCTTTCAAAATCTTTTTCTATAAAATTTTTTTGTTTCCAAAAGGGAAGTTTTTTAATTTTAAAATTAATTATAGTATATCTATTTCTCATTTGTTTTATCTTAATTTTTTTTGATTTTTTTTTATTAAATTTGATAATTAAATTTTTTATATTTGAAAAATTTTTTGACTTAATCTGATACGAGTTTGGTTTAATTTTTTTTGTTAAAATTATATTAATTGCTTCTAAAATATCATCAACATGAAGAAAGTTTAATCTAAGATTTGAAAAAGATAAAAACACTCTCTTATTCTGGTGGTAATTTTTTTTTATAATTGGTATAATTTTATTTCTTTCATCATTATCAGAATAGCTTTCATAAAATTTAAGATTATAAAATGAAATATTTAAATACTTTTTTTTAAAATATTCCAATAATGTCTCAAGTGACCTTTTGCTACCTGCATATAAGTTATAAGGAAAAAATTCATTGTTATTATAGTGCTCATGCATAGTACCTATTGTAATAACTTTTTTAACATAAAGTTTATTTAGCCCATTTAATAGTATTAATGGAAATTTAATATTTGATTCTATTATTTTTTCTAAGTTTTTATTATCATTTAGTTTTGTATAATGTGTTGCTAAATTTATAAAAAAATCAAACTTTATTTTAAATAAATTTTTATTAAATTTATCATCTTCAAAGAAATAGTATTTTATATTATTATGTTTTATTAAATTTTTTCTATTTTTTTTTTTATTTCTTAATATTACAAAAAAAAAGTAAAAATTCTTATATTTATCTAGAAAATTTTTTCCAATAAATCCTGTGCCACCTGTTAACAATATTTTTTTCACGTTATTAAACTTTGCAAGTATTTACTGTATGGAGAATTCCCATAAAATTTAATTGACTTTTTTAGTTGTATTTTGTTTATCCAATTCTTTGAAAAAGAGATTTCTTCGAGACATGCTATTTTAAATCCTTGTCTTTTCTCTAGATTGTAAACAAAACTCCCCGCTTCAAATACTCCTTCTGGAGTTCCAGTATCTAGCCACGCAGCTCCTCTGCCTAATATATGATAATTAAGTTTATTTTTTTTTAGATATATATTTAAAAGATCAATTATTTCAGTTTCATTTCTTTTTGATTTTATGAGTTTATTTGAAAATTTTGATACAGATTTATCAAAAAAATATAAACCACTTATTGCTAAATCTGATTTAGTTTTTTTAGGTTTTTCTTTTAAGGATACTATTTTTTTATTTTTCATTACTGCAACACCAAAATCATTTGGATTTTTAACTTTGTAACAAAATATTTTCGCACCCTTAAATTTTTTTTTAGAAGTTATAAGTAGTTCAGAAAGTCCTTGTCCATAAAAAAAATTATCACCAAGAATTAAAGCAACATTTGAATTTTTAATAAAATCTTTACCAATACTAAAAGCTTCTGGTATCCCTGATGGTTTGTCTTGAATTTTGTAAGTTAATTTAATACCAAATCTACTACCATTACCTAATAACTTTTTATAAAGATTTATATCATCTTTATTAACTATTATTAATATATCAGTAATCTCAGATAACATTAAAATTGATAATGGGTAAAAAATCAAAGGTTTATCGAATATTGGTAATAAATGTTTATTAACAGATTTTGTCATTGGGTTTAATCTTGAACCAAGCCCTCCAGCTAGAATAATTCCTTTAAACTTCATAAAGATCCAAGCCTTTTATCTTTATATTTCTTTTTAATTTCACTAAGCCAACTTTTATTATTTTTATACCAACTAATTGTTTTTTTAATTCCTTTATTAAAACTATGTTTATTTCTCCATTTATATCGTTTTCTAAAACTTGTTGAGTTTAAAGCATACCTCAAATCATGACCTGGGCGATCTTTTACAAAAATTAAATTTTTATTCGAGTATTTTAGTTGTTTTAATATAATTTTTGATACCATTAAATTATCTAACCTTATATTACTCCCAATATTAAAAACTTCCTTATTTTGAAAATTTTTTATAATTAAATATATTGCTTCACAGGTATCTTCAACATAGATCCATTCTCTTATATTTTTCCCTTTTCCATAAATTGGTATTTTTTTTTTATCAAACGCTCTCAAAATTATTTTGGGTATAAGCTTTTCTGGAAATTGAAAGGGCCCAAAATTATTTGTAATTCTTAAAATACAAATATTTAAACCATACGTTTCTAAATAGAATTGAGCAATATTTTCACTAGATGCTTTTGAGGCTGAATATGGTGAGCTTGTAAAAATTTTTGAATTTTCTTTTGTATTACCTTTTTTTACTGAACCGTAAACTTCATCTGTAGAAATATGAATTATATTTGGTTTTTTTATTTTATTTTTTTTTACTAAATTATTTATTTCATTATAAAAATTTATTGTAGAATTAATATTCCCCAGATAAAAATTTTTTGGGTTGTCAATAGATCTATCCACATGACTTTCCGCAGCTAAGTGAATAATTGTATTATAATTTTTCAGCAAAATTGGTCTTATCTTTTTTATATTATCTATGTTTACTTTGTAGAATTTATATTTAGTTGTTTCTTGTTTAAATTTTTCAGGCGTAGAAACAATTGATTGCTTATCTAAATTTGTTATGGAAAAGTTTTTTCTATTTAGGTAATTAACTAGGTTTGTTCCAATAAAACCCGATCCTCCTGTTATAAGAATATTTTTCATTTAAATTTAAGTATATCGATAATAAATTTTATTGCATAAATTAAATGAAATGATGATTTTTCGTTTCTGTAGTAAGTTTTAATTGGAAATTCTACAATTTTTTTTTTTGCTTTTATCAACTTAATTCTTAACTGATTATCAAAATTAAAATTATTATCTATTTTTTTTAAATTAATTTTTTTAAGGGCACTCAAATTATAAAGCCAGAAACCGTTATGAGCATCAGTAAAATTTGTTTTAAATGCCAAGTTGAAGACTCTGGTTAATATCAAATTTCCTAAAATTTTATAGATAGGCATTTTACCAATTAGAGCATTATTCAAGTTTTTCATTCTAGTACCAGTTACAGCATCAGCATTATTTAATAACATATGTTTATAGAATTTTTCTAGATATCTGCAATCATATTGATTATCCCCATGGACCATTAAACTATGTGAGTAACCTTTTTTTATTGCAAAATTTAGACATTTTTTTACATTCCCACCATAACCTAGATTTCTTTTATTAATTTTTAAAATATAACCACTATTATTTTTTGGAAAATAATATTTAGTATTGTCAGTAGAACAATCGTCACTTATTAAAATATCAAATTTAATTTTTCTTCTTAGAGTTTTTAGTTTTTTTAATATTAATCCTAATCTAAATGATGAATTATAAGTTACCACAAATACTAAGATTTTACTTTTTGGCATAAATAAGTATTTATACTACTTAATAATGATTTTAGCTCAATATAAAAAATTTAAAACTCTTTCAACTAACGAACTCATAATTATATCATATCCATTATTTGTTTTAACTGGATCATTCGCAATTAATTTTTATTTAATTTTAGTTAGTTTAATTTTTTTAGGCTCTTTAATTTTAAAAAAAATAAAAGTAAAATTCTTAAATCAATTTTGGATTTTTGTGTATTTAATATTTATTGTATACAATATATTAAATTCTTTTTTCTCTGTAGATCAATTCAATGCATTTAGGTCGTCAATTGGACAATTTCGGTTTTTGTTTTTCTCGTTTTTTTTAATGTATTTTATTCAAAATTTTAAAAATTTAGAATTTATATTCAAAGCATGGCTTTTAATAATTATATTTATTTCTTTAGATTTAATTTATCAAAATTTTTTCTTATTTAATATTTTTGGTATACCAATTTCTATTTCAGGAAGGCCATCAAGTTTTTTTGAAGAGGAAGTCGTTGCTGGTGCTTTTTTAACTTTCTTGAGTTTACCTTTATTTTTTTATTTTATGAGTGAATTTAAAAATTTAACAATTGTTAATAAAATAATTTATTTTCTTATATATTTTTTAGTGTTAACAGCAGTTACATTGACTGGAGAGAGAATAAGTTTGTTAACTTTTTTAGTAATTTCAATAATTATTTTTTATATTTTTTTTACTTTAAAAAAAAATCTGATAATTTTATCTTCTTTTCTTCTGTTTTTTTTAATAAATTTTAAAAATAATATTATCTTTCAAAACAGAATAATCGATATGCTAAATATAATTAAAGATATTTATCATTCTAGTTGGGGTAGGCTGTGGGAATCTAGCTATATGCTTTTTAAGGATAATTTTTTTTTCGGTGTAGGCCTTAAAAATTATCGAGTTGTATGTGATTTTCAAATTGATCCAAGGCCAGATCATGCTGCACAATTTTGCTCCACACATCCACATAATATTTTATTAGAGATTTTAAGTGAAACAGGATTTGTAGGGTTTATTTTATTTTATTTGTTTTTTATAAGTTTAATTTTAAAGCTGAGTAAATATTATCAAAAAAATTTTAAAAAAAATAAATTTTTACTTCTTACTTTTGGTCACGTGTTAATTTTAACAAGTTATGTATGGCCTTTAAAAACTGCTGGTAGTTTTTTTACTACCTACAATGGTTCATTTTTTTGGCTAAGCTTAGGTATTGTATTATTTTGTTATAAAAATTTAAAAAATAGAAAAATAAATTAATTTTTGTTTACAAATGATGCTTTATATTTTAAAAGACTGTGTCTGGTGATTATAGCGCAAGTGTTATACCCGATCCCATTCCGAACTCGGAAGTCAAGCCTTGCTGCGCCGATGGTACTTCGTCTTAAGATGTGGAAGAGTAGGTCGTTGCCAGGCATAATTTTTTGTTAAATTTTGCTAAATTTTCAATCTTTTTAAAAATATTTTAGAAGATATAAAGATTAAACTGATATTTAAAATCCAGTATATTATATTCTTGATTATAATAGAAGTTCCATAAACTATATTATTAAAATTAAATCCAGGGAATAATTTAGGGTGAGAATTGTTTATATTCAAAATATTCTCTACTAAAAATGATATATATTCAATCCACATTGCTGTAAAAGAAACAGTTAAAAGAAACAAATATAATTTAACATAACCTTTTTTTTTATATTCAAAAATTAATGGTAAAATAAATATCAAAAATACTAGTTTATAAACAAAACCTTCGTTTAGAAAAAAACTTGATACAACAATTGAGGATCCAATTAAAAAAGATAACTCATTTTTAAAACTTAAAATTGGTACTGTAATCTTTAAGTAAAAAGATATAAAAATTAAAATCACCAATGCCACGACACTCAAAACTTTATAATTTATATTTATTTCTGTTATAAAAGTAAAAATTTTAAAAATGAGTGCTGAGCTAAATGAAAGTGTAGCACCGGATCTATTATATATGCTTGATAATTTAAAATACTCTGAAAAATATATTAAAAAAATAGTTAAGAAAAATAAAAATAATATATAAACAAAAAAATTAATTTTTTTTAAATTTTTTTTTAAAAGCATATAAATTGGCAATAAAGACAATGGATATATCTTTGCCTTTATTGCGATAATCAAAGGAACTAGAGATATAAATTTAAAATTTCTTTTCTGCTTTGTAAGCAAAACATTAAAAATGAAAATTAAAGATAATATTATTAGATCGTTATTTCCTCTATGAATAATTAAAATTGAAACTGGTGATAGTAAAAATAAAAGATTTATAAAAAATGGAAAATCTTTTAAGTAAAATGTTATAATAAATATATAGATAAATAATATTATAAAAATAATATTTTTAAAATCTGATCTAGAATCAGTCAGCTTTGCAACATTTTCCCAAATCGCAGGATAAACAAAGTTATTTCCAATTATATTTAAACATTGATTTTTTGGAATTATTAATGAGTATTTACAATACTTATAATCATGAATATAAAGCCAATCTACAAATAATTCATTGGAGTATATTGGATAGAATTTAAAAAAATTAAAATAAATAAAAACTGTTATTATTGTAAGGTTTATTAATAAAATTTTAATTAGCTTTATTTTTTGCGATGACATAATTTAACATTAATATAATCTTTAGAACTTTGATAATATTTAAATAATATCATTTTTTTCAATAAAATTATTCATTAAATAACTTTTAAACTTTAAACTTGCTATATTCATGGTAATAAATCAAAAGTAATCTTATGAAAAAGTACATTGTTGTAACAGGTGGAGCGGGTTTTATTGGATCAAATTTAATTCAATTGTTGTTAAACAAAACTAATTATATGATCATTTCATTAGATAATTACTCATCGGGCTCAAAAAAAAATCATTTGTTATCAAAAAGAGTAAGATATATCAAATGTAATACAAATCAAATTTCTAAAATACTTAATAGGTATTCAAAAAAAATAGAGAGCTTATTTCATTTTGGAGAATTTGCTAGAATATTTCAAAGTTTCCAAAACTTTGACACTTGTATTCAATCTAATACTGAGGGTTCAAAAGCTGTATTTAAATTTTGTTTAGATAATAAAATAAAACTAATTTATTCAGCAACATCTGCCAGTCTAGGTAATAAAGGAAATGACGAAAATTTGTCTCCTTATGCTTTTACGAAATCAAAAAACTTGGAGTTACTTGAAAATTTAAAAAAATGGTTCAATTTAAAGTACGAAATAATATATTTTTATAACGTTTATGGACCAAAGCAGATATCAGAAGGTTCAATGGCAACAGTAATAGGAATTTTTGAGAGAAAATTTAAGAAAAAAAAGCCTCTAACCATAGTAAGACCAGGTACCCAGTCAAGACGATTTACTCATGTTTTTGACACTGTCGAAGTATGTTATGAAGCTTGGAAAAAAAATAAATGCAAACATTACAGTATTACTAACAGGAAAGCATACACAATAAAGGATGTTGCTAAAATGTTTGGTAGTAAAATTAAATATCTAAATGCTCGTCCTGGAGAAAGATACTCTTCATCTTTGACAAATATGTCGCTAAATAACAAGGTAATTCGAAAATATGGAAAAATAAATTTGAAAGATTACATATCTTCGTTTATTAAAGGTCATTCTTATGAAAATTAAAAGCTCACTCAAATTGATCAAAAAAAGAGACTTAAACTCCAAGCTTGTAAGAAGAAGAGGAAGAGTTTACGTAATTAATAAAACTAATCCAAAATTTAAAGCAAGACAGAAGTAAATTTATGAACAATGAAAACCATAAAAGTACCTGGAATAATTTTACAAAATTTGTTCTGTGGGGAACTGTCGCTGTTATATGTGTTTTAGTTTTAATGGCTATTTTCTTATTGTAAAGTTCCTATATGAAAATAGGATCTATTTTAGAAAATCAAAATCTTGAAAAAAGAATTGCTATAACACCTGGTTTGGTAAAAAAATATATTACTCTTGGATTTGAAATAAATTTAATTGAAAATTATGGAACTCATCTTGGTGTAACAGATGAGCAATTTAAAGGCATGGGTGTTAAAATTTCTAAAGATGAATCAGAAATTTTAAGTTCTTCTGACATAATTGTTCAGCTAGGAATGTTGTCTGATGATAAAATTTCAAAAATGAGAGAAAACCAAACATTAATTGGAGTTTTAAACCCATACAAAAATAAAGAACAATTAGTAAATTTAGCTAAAAAAAAAATCAATCTTTTTTCTTTAGAATTGCTTCCAAGAATTACGAGGGCTCAATCAATGGATATATTATCTTCACAAGCAAACCTTGCGGGATACAAGGCAGTAATAGAGTCTTTTGCTAATTTTGAGAAAGCAATACCCATGATGATGACAGCTGCAGGGACAGTTCCGGCTGCAAAGGTTTTAGTTGTTGGAGCAGGTGTTGCTGGGTTACAAGCAGTTGCAACTGCAAAGAGGATGGGTGCAATAGTTTTTGGCACAGATGTAAGAATGGCATCTAAAGAACAGGTAGAAAGTTTAGGAGGCAAATTCTTAACTGTGGATGGCTCAGAAAATATGGAGACCGAAGGCGGTTATGCAAAAGAGGCTTCTGAAGAATTTAAAAAAAAACAAGAGGAATTGTTAGCAGATACATTGAAAAAAATTGATATAGTAGTATGCACAGCATTAATACCTGGAAAAAAAGCCCCGATAATTATCAAGGATCATATGATTAGCAATATGCAATCTGGGTCTGTAATTTATGATTTAGCAGCGGTTCAAGGTGGAAATACGGCATTCACGGAGGCAGACAAAATTATTGAAAAAAATGGTGTAAAAATTATGGGTGAAAGTAATATTTTGAACAAATTACCAATCTCTGCATCAAATTTATATGCAAAAAATGTATTTAACTTTATAGAAAATTTATATGATAAAGATCAAAAAAAAATTAACATCAATCTAGAAGATGAGATAATAAGTAAAACTTTAATTAAATAAAATTATGGAAATTGATCCTTTAATATTTAGACTAAGCATTTTTATCCTTTCTATTTTTGTTGGGTATTATGTTGTTTGGAGTGTTACACCTTCATTACATACTCCCTTAATGTCTGTTACAAACGCTATTTCCTCTGTAATTATAGTTGGAGCAATTATTGCAGGATTATCTGGAGATCCGCAGAGCGTTTTCAATAAATCGAGTATATTTGGTTTTTTAGCAATTGCACTTGCAGCAATAAATATTTTTGGTGGGTTCTTAGTAACACAAAGAATGTTGGCAATGTATAAAAAAAAGAAAAAAGAAAAAAAATGATTTCAGCAAATTTATCAGCAATTTTCTATTTAGTTTCGGGGGTATTATTTATTCTTGCTTTAAGAGGTCTGTCGTCACCAGAAACATCTAGACAAGGAAATTTATTTGGAATTTTTGGAATGATTATAGCTGTAACTGTAACTTTTTTATCAATAGGATCTTTTTCAAGTGGATTTATTTTTGTTATAATTTTTATAGTTGCTGGGGGTTCAATTGGAGCCTTTATTGCTTATAGAATTCCAATGACAGCTATGCCAGAATTGGTAGCAGGCTTCCATAGTTTAGTTGGACTTGCTGCAGTCTTTGTAGCTATTTCAGCATTTTTAAATCCTATAGCATTCAATCTTGGTTTACCTGGAAATATTAAACTTGGAAGCTTAATTGAAATGTCAATTGGGGCTGCAGTTGGAGCTATAACATTTTCAGGATCTGTAATTGCTTTTTTAAAATTGCAAGGAATTATGTCTGGTTCACCAATTACTTTTAAAGGTCAACATCCACTTAATGCAATTATTTTAATCTCAATAATTATTTTGATTTACCTATTGTGTTCAACTCAATCATCAAATTTTTTTTGGATATTATTATTTGTTTCCTTTTTAATTGGCTTCCTCTTAATAATTCCAATTGGTGGAGCAGATATGCCAGTTGTAATTTCAATGCTAAATTCTTATTCTGGTTGGGCAGCAGCAGGAATTGGTTTTACTCTCGAAAATACAGCTTTAATAATCACAGGTGCTTTGGTGGGCTCATCAGGTGCAATATTGTCCTACATCATGTGCAAAGGTATGAACCGTTCATTCTTCAATGTAATCATGGGAGGGTTTGGAGCTACTGATGATACATCAAGCAAATCATCTAAAGAGCAAAGACCAGTTAAAAGTGGCAATGCTGATGATGCAGCATTTCTCATGAAAAACGCTTCCTCAGTTATAATTGTTCCTGGGTATGGTATGGCAGTGGCTCAAGCTCAGCATGCTTTAAGGGAAATGGTCGATACATTAAAGAAAAACGATATAAAAGTTTCATACGCTATTCATCCAGTGGCTGGCAGAATGCCTGGACATATGAATGTTTTATTAGCTGAGGCAAATGTACCATACGATGAAGTATTTGAGTTAGAGGAAATAAATAACGATTTTGCTAATGCAGATGTTGCTTTTGTTATTGGTGCAAATGACGTAACTAATCCAGTTGCAAAAACTGATCCTCAAAGTCCAATTTATGGGATGCCCGTTCTTGATGTAGAAAAATGTAAATCTGTATTGTTCGTAAAAAGAAGTCTTTCACCCGGCTACGCTGGAATTGATAACGACTTATTTTATAAAGAAAATACTTTGATGTTATTTGCAGACGCAAAAAAAATGACTGAGGATATTACAAAAAATTTATAAAATTAAATGAGTATAAAAATTTTTTGTGATATTGCAGATTTAAATTTAATTAAAAAATTTCATAAATTAAAAATTATAAAAGGTTTCACGACGAATCCAAGCTTGATGAGAAAAGCTGGTGCAAAAGATTACAAATTATACTCAAAAAAGATTCTAAAAGTTTGTAAAACTAAACCAATTTCATTTGAGGTTTTTGCAGATGACCACAAATCTATGATTAATCAAGGATTAAAAATAAATAAATGGGGTAAAAACATTTATGTTAAAGTACCTGTAGTTAATTCTAAAAATAAATTTTCTGGTAAAGTTATAAAAGAATTAAATAATCGAAATATTAAGTTAAACATTACAGCTGTTTATACCTCAAAACAAACAAAAAAAATTTTACATAAAATTAATAAAAAAACAAAAGTGATAATTTCTATTTTTGCTGGAAGAGCTGGTGATGCAGGGAAGGATCCTGTCCCTGAGTTTGTAAAAAGTATTAAGATGGCAAAAAAATTTAAAAATGTAGAAATTTTATGGGCTAGTGTAAGAGAGCCATACAATTTTATACAGGCAAAACAATTAGGTTGTCATATAATAACGATACCACCTAGTATTATTGAAAAAATTCAAAAATTTGGCAGCTCATACAAGCAGCTAACTACAGAAACTGTAAAAACTTTTTTAGTTGATAGTAAAAAATCAAGATTTAAAATATAAATAGATTGGTTGCGGGGGACGGATTTGAACCGCCGACCTTCAGGTTATGAGCCTGACGAGCTACCAGACTGCTCCACCCCGCGATAAAGTTAAATTCTATTTCTTAATTTATTTAATTTTTTTACTCTTTTAATATTTTCTTGTAATATTCGCTTTTTTTTTTCAGATGGTTTTTCATAAGTGTTTTTTAATTTGATTACTTTAAAAAAACCATCTCTCTGAAGTTTTCTTTTTAAAACTCTTAGAGCTTGTTCAACGTTATTATCTTTAACTTCTATTTTAATAAATCCCTCCAAAAAAATGTGTGAATAACATTTTTATAATTTTATGTCTATGAATTTTATACATAATTTAAACATTTACTTTAATTTTGCTTTTTCTTTCTCCTTTTTTTCTCTTTTTATTCTTCTTTCTGCCTTTGCTATCGCTTCTGTTAGATCTTTTTGTGAAAAAAGATTAAGCGCTACAGGATCTTTAGGGCTTAAGTTATTATAGTTCCAATAACTCTTATTTCTTATTGAAGTAACAGAATTTTTTGTTATTCCAATTAATCTTGAAATTTGTGAGTCTTTTAAAATGTTATGTTGTTTAATTAACCATAATGCTGAGTCGGGTTTGTCCTGTCTTTTTGACAAAGGAATGTATTTTTTAATTTTTTTTTCGTCATTTGATATTTCGACGTCGGTATTTTTTATATTTAAAGGTCTATTGTTATCTTTAGAGGATAACTCAATTTCCTCTCTTGAAAGCTGACCCGTTATTATGGGATTGTATGCTTTAATACCTTTAGCAACTTCACCATCAGCAATACCTTGAACCTCTACCTCATGTAAATGGCAAAATTCAGCTATTTGTTTAAAAGTGAGTGTAGTATTCTCAACGAGCCACAAAGCTGTAGCCATCGGCATTAAGGGAGCTTTTGACATTTAGTTTTTTTTTTCTGATTTAAAATTTTGAAATTTCTTATTAAATTTACTAATTCTTCCTTTATCCATAAGTTTTTGTTTACCCCCTGTCCAGGCAGAATGAGACTTTGGATCAATTTCTAATTTTAATAAGTCTCCCTCAGTGCCCCAAGTTGATTTAGTTTCAAACTGAGTTCCATCTGTCATCTCAACTTTAATTTTATGGTATTTAGGGTGTATATTTTTTTTCATCGGTGTCTTATAGCAAAAGTTTCTTTTAAAACAATTAAAAGTTGCTTATTTTTTTCTTTAATTTTTCATTAATATCCGGACTTGAAGCAATTATTTTAAGGTCTTTACTGTTATTAAGGTTAATTTTGTTAATCACACCTCCTGCCTCCTCAACAAGAACTAATCCTGCTGCGATATCCCACAAGTGTAAATTTTTTTGAAAGTATCCATCATATCTTCCACAAGCTATATAAGCCATATCTAATGCTGCTGAGCCTGATTTTCTAAAAGAAAAATCAATTTTTTTTTCAATTGCTCCACTTGTAGCAAATAAGCATTCTCGTATATTATTTTTTTTTGATACTCTAATTCTTTTATTATTTAAGTAAGCTCCATTATTTTTTTCAGCATAAAACATTTCATCTTTTATTGGATCAAAAATCAAACCAGATACAATTTCATTCTCATATTTTAAAGCAATTGAAGTTGCAAAATGTGGGATACCATGTAAAAAATTTACTGTCCCATCTATTGGATCTATTATCCATGTATTTTTGTTATCTTTATTTTTCTTTTCACCATTCTCTTCACTTAAAATTGAATAATCTGGTCTCCCTCTGGATAATTCCTCAATTATAATTTTTTCAGTTTTTAGATCAGAATTTGTGACAAAATCCAAAGGTCCTTTTTTAGATACTTGAAGTTTTTCAATTTCTCCAAAATCTCTTATAAGTACTTTAGATGCTTTCTCACAAGCTTTTATCATTAAATTCAAATTTGCTGAAATTGAGTTCATTTTTTAAATTTTTTTGACATATTCTAAATTTCTTGTATCAACTATTATTTCATCACCAACTTCAATAAACGGTGGAACTTGAATGCTTAAACCGTTATCTAATGTTGCTGGTTTGTATGAGGAAGAAACAGTTTGACCTTTTAAAGCTACATCTGTTGTATCGATTTTGCATTTGACTTGACTAGGTAAATCTATTGTAACTGGTTTTTCATTATGAAAACTAATTGTTACGTTAAGGTTTTCTGTTAAAAGCTTCCCCTTTTGTCCAACCACATTTTTTTTTATTTGAATTTGTTCGAAAGATTTAGGATTCATGAAAAAAAAATCACTTTCATCCTCATAAGAATAATTAAAGCTAATTTCTTCTAAAGATGCTTTTTCTACAGACTCATTTGATCTAAATCTCTCATTTAGTTTTGTATTTTTATTCACACTTTTCATTTCTACCTGTGCGAAAGCTCCGCCTTTTCCAGGTTTCACATGTTGTGTTTTTAAGACTTGCCATAAATCATCTTTATACTCAAGCAACATACCCACTCTTATTTCACTAGCATTTATTTTCATTTAAATCTTTTAATTGCTTCAAAAGGTTCAAGTTTTCTATTTTTCCAAATGTAGCCTGAGATAGCCAATAAGTTAGCTTTATTCAACAAAAGTTTTTTATAATTTTTAGAATTTATACCACCTATAGCCACAATAGGTTTTTTTGTTATCTTTCTAGCTTTTTTCAATATATCTAGTGATGGTTTGTATTTTGTTTTTTTTGTTTTTGTTGAATAAAAAGCTCCAAAAGCTAAATAATCAGCTTTGTTTTCTAAAGCAACTTTTGCTAATTTAATTGAGTTATGACATGTTATCCCAATTATTTTATTTCCAATCAATTTTCTCGCTTTATGTATATTTATATCACTCTGACCTAGATGACAACCGTCGGCATTTAACTTTTTGGCTAAGTAAACATCGTCATTAATCAAAAATTTAACTTTAAATTTTTTACAGATTTTTTTTATTTTTTTTCCTATTATTAATTTTTTTTTAAATTTTTCTTTTTTAAGTCTTAGCTGAAAAAAGCTCACTTTTTTCTGTTTCAAAACATATCTAAGATTATTATAAAAATTACTATCAATTTTTAATGGTGATATTAAATAAATAATTTTTCGTTTATTAAATCTCAAGATCTTTAGACCACTTTCCTTGAGCAGCTAATGTATTCATTTTTACGCGATGGTTAAAAATTTTTTGAGTACCTTCAATATCTTTTATATCTTTTGACCAAAATTTTAAGGCACTTTGTTGAAGTGCTCGTCCATAAGAAAAAGTCATTATAAAATTTGTATCGTTGTACTTATTTATTAAATTTAGATTTTCTGTTGCCTCTATTTCTGATTGTCCTCCAGACAAAAAAGCAATTCCAGGCACTTCTGATGGAACACAGTTTTTTAAACATTTTAAAGTTAATCTTGCAACCTCATCATTTGAAATTTTATTTTTTGATTTATTTCCAGCTAAAATCATATTTGGTTTTAATATGATTCCTTTTAAATCTACTTTGTGTAAAATTAATTCCTCAAAACATTTTTCAATTACTTTGGAAGTTTTTTCGTAACAATCTTCAGCAGAATGATCACCATCCATTAAAACTTCTGGCTCTACTATTGGCACCATATTACATTCTTGAACTAATGCTGAATATCTTGCTAATGCATGAGCATTTGAACTTATCGAAAGCTTACTCGGATAATCCTCAGATATTAAATAAACTCCTCTCCATTTTGTAAATTTCGCACCAATTTTATAATACTCTTTTAGTCTTTCTCTTAATCCGTCTAGTCCCTCTGTAATTTTCTCATCCGATGAACCTGCTAAAACTTTGGCACCTGTGTCTACTTTAATACCTGGTAAAGAACCCATTTCAGAAATTAACTCAGTAATTTTTTTTTTTTTCGATGAGCTTTGTTTTATAGTCTCATCATACAAAATGACACCTCCAATACAATCAGTCATACTTGATGAAGTAAAAAGAGTTTCTCTAAACATCAACCTGTTTTCTGAAGTCGAGGGCACCTTGACGCTATCAAGTCTTTTTGTCATAGTGCCTGTGCTTTCATCAGCAGCTAAGATACCTTTTCCGTTTTCAATAATTTTTAAAGCAATATTATTTAATTCAGACATTTTAATTTAAAGCTTTTATACCAGGAAGGTCTTTTCCTTCAAGATATTCTAAAAAAGCTCCACCAGCAGTTGAAACAAAATTGAAATTATCTATTGCGTTCATTTGATTTAAAACTGCTATTGTATCTCCTCCTCCAGCAATAGAATAAATTTGATTTTTTTTATTTTTTTCAATGATTTTTTTTGTAATTTCATAACAACCATTTGCGAAGTTTGGATTTTCAAAATATCCTGCCGGTCCATTCCATAAGATTGTTTCACTTTCCTCGATTATATCTTTAATTTTTTTTATTGTTTTTGGTCCTATATCTAAAATTAAGTCATCATTAGAAACTTCATTAAGTTCTTTGATTATTGCTATGTCATCCATACTTTTTCCCACTACAACATCTTCTGGATAACTGATTAAACAAGAATTTTTTTTTGCTGTTTCAAAAATCTCATCTATTGCTGATTTACAGTTCTTCTCTTTTAATGATTTTCCAATTGGATTACCCACGTAATTTAAAATATTGTTTGCCATCGCTCCAACAATTACAATATTATCAAACTTAGGTATTAAGTTTCTAATTAGACCTATTTTTGTAGATATTTTAGCTCCACCAATAATACAAGTAACTGGTTTTTTTATTTCTGTAGTTATCTTTTTTAGTGCACTTATTTCTGTTTCAAGTTGTAAGCCTGCAAATGAGGGTAAAAATTTGGTTATTTTGCTAATAGAAGCGTGAGCTCTATGTGAGCAAGAAAAAGCATCGTTAACAAATATATCTGCTAGTTCTGCTAAATTTTTTGAGAAATTCGTATCATTATTTTCCTCCTCTTTATAAAATCTTATGTTTTCTAAAAAAATTATCTTATCATTAGAGTTTTTAAACAATTCATCTTTCTTTATTTTATAAATATTTTCCTTAACTAATTTAATTTTTTGATCAGTCTTTTCCTCTAAATTTTTGCAAATTGGTTTTAAAGATAGATCACTATTTATTTTTCCTTTGGGTCGTCCGACATGTGAGATTATTAAAATTTTGGATTTTTTTTTAATGAGGAAATTTATGACAGGCAAGATCTTGTTAATTCTTGTCTCATCGGTAATCACTTGATTTTTGAGGGGCACATTTAAGTCTAGTCTTAACAATACAACTTTGCCTTCGAGATTTTCTTGATCTTTTATATATCTCATTAAGAAATTTTACGAAGGTGTTCCGCAATATCACACATCCTATTAGAAAAACCCCACTCGTTATCATACCAAGCTGAAATTTTACCCATGTTTTTTCCTATTACGTTCGTTAAACTACCATCAATAATCGACGAAGCAGGATTATGATTGAAATCTATAGATACAAGCTTTTCTTTTGTAAATTCAAGAACTTTATTTTTTTTACTAAAACTTTGAAATACTGAATTTATTTTTTTGATACTCAAATCTTTTTTCGTACAAAATACAAGTTCAATTAAAGAAACATTTGGTGTTGGCACCCTCATTGCCACTCCTTCTAATTTACCTTTAAGAGAAGGAATTATTTCGCCGATTGTCTTTGAAGCACCAGTTGAAGTTGGAACAATAGACTGGCTAGCAGATCTTGCTCTTCTTGGATCTTTATGAGAATTGTCTAAAATTCTTTGATCACTTGTGAATGAGTGAATAGTAGTCATAAAACCTTTTTCAATTTCAAAATTTTTATTTAAAATAAAAGCTACAGGGGCAAGACAATTAGTTGTGCATGATGCAGCAGAAATTATTTTATCATTTTTTCTCAATTCTAACTCATTTACTCCGAAAACAATTGTTTTATCTGCATTTTTACATGGCGCAGAAACAATAACTTTTTTTGCCCCATTTTTTAGATGAGGTTCCAATTTATCCTTAGAGTTAAATTTACCAGTGCATTCAAAAACATACTCCACACCATATTTTTTCCAATCAATATTATTTAAATTGGTTTCTTGGGTAAAAGAAATTTTATTATTATTAATAATTAAGTTTCTTTCATCAAAATTTATCTCTGCATTAAATTTTCCATGAATGGAGTCATGTTTTAAAAGTTTTGAGCTGGCTTCTGAGTCTGTTCTATTATTTATATGTTTGATCTCTATATTTTTGTAATTATTTTCAATAATTGAACGAATAATCATTCTTCCTATTCTACCTAATCCATTTATTCCAACTTTTATTCTCATAACTTCTCTTTAATTTTTTTAATTATATTTTCACTGCTTATACCGAAATGGTTATAAATATCTTTATATGGAGCGCTTTTTCCAAAATCATCAATTCCAAAATTTAAACCATTGTAGCTTGTATATTTCTTCCAATAACTTGTTTCAGAGGCCTCTATAGACACAACAAGGTTTGTTTCTGATAAAATTTCATTTTTGTAGCCTTCGCTTTGTTGATCAAATAATTCGTGAGAAGGCATTGATATTATTTTTGAATAGATACCATCTGTGGCTAATTTATGACCAACTTCACTTGCCAAACTAGTTTCTGATCCCGTTGCTATAATTGTAACTTGTATATCATCATTTGTTCTAAAAATTTCATAAGCACCTAATGCAGACATATTTTTTGTTGAATTTTTAATTCGTACGGGTTTTATTGCCTGTCTTGTTAGAGCAATCACACTCGGTGTATTTTTACTTTCTAATGCTAATTGCCAACATTCAAAAGTTTCAATAAGGTCAGATGGCCTAAAAACATTTAAATTAGGAATGGACCTTAAACTTGCTAATTGTTCAACAGGCTGATGAGTCGGACCATCTTCACCAAGCCCAATAGAATCATGGGTAAAAACATATATGACTTTTTGTTTCATCATAGCCGCAAGTCTAATTGATGGCTTACAATAATCGCTAAATATTAAAAAAGTCCCACCATATGGTATTAGACCACTATGAAGCGAAATACCATTCATGACTCCACACATGGCATGCTCCCTTACTCCGTAATGAATATAGTTTCCAGAGAAATCACCTGACTTTATAATTTTATGATTTTTAGTTTTTGTGTTGTTTGAACCAGCTAAGTCAGCTGACCCGCCTATTAAATCTGGAAGTTTTGATACAATCTCCAAGAATTTTTCAGAGCACTTTCTTGTTGCCATTGGCTCTAGACTTTTTAAATATTCTGTTTTTGCTTTTTCTATAGATTCGATGATACTATTTTTTTTTAGATTATATTCTGTTGGATAATTTTTTTTAA
The DNA here is from genome assembly GCA_902538495.1 of uncultured Pelagibacteraceae bacterium. GTDB lineage: Bacteria > Pseudomonadota > Alphaproteobacteria > Pelagibacterales > Pelagibacteraceae > Pelagibacter. The sequence continues at coordinate 63,569 of CACBFJ010000005.1, forward strand.
ATTTATTAGATATTGACCATCCTGACCAAACTAATTTTTTAAGCTTCTTACTTAAAATTTTTTCGTTTTTTTCTGCTTTTTTAAATGCTCTTTTACCGATTAATTTCCACTCATTTAATAATTTTTTTGGAATTTCAAAAGGATTGTGACTCCAGTTTAATTTTTTTCTTACTAATTTTATTTCATCATCACCCAGCGGACTGCCATGTGAAGATGCTTTACCACCTTTGTTTGGAGATCCATAACCAATTATAGTTTTGCATGAAATAGCTATAGGTCTTTTTGATTTTTGAGCCTTTTTAAGGGCTTTCGATATTTCTTTATAATCATGCCCATTAATTTTAATATAATCCCAACCATAACTTTGAAATCTTTTTTCATGATTGTCAGAAACTGCTAAGTTTGTGGGACCATCAATTGAAATAGAATTATTATCGAAAAGCATAATAAGATTCTTTAATTTGAGGTGTCCAGCTAAACTCAAAGCCTCATGGCTAATCCCTTCCATTAAACACCCATCACCTGCAATTACATAAGTTTTATGGTCAATAATTTTTTTTCCAATTTTTTTTTTTAAAATTTCTTCTGAAATAGCAAATCCAACTGCATTAGATATCCCTTGACCCAAAGGACCTGTGGTCGTCTCAATGCCAGTATTAGGGTGATATTCGGGATGACCTGCACAAATTGAATTTAATTGACGAAAATTTTTTATATCATTTAAAGAAACACTTTTATAACCAGTGAGATAAAGAAGTGAATAAAGCAACATTGATCCATGACCAGCAGAGAGAACAAATCTGTCTCTATTTACCCAACTAGGGTTATTTGGGTTAAAATTTAAAAAATCTTTAAATAAAACTGTTACCACATCGGCCATACCCATAGGCATTCCTGGATGACCCGAGTTGGCTTTTTGTACAGCATCAATTGATAAAAATCGAATGCAATTAGCTAATTCCCTGTATTGTTTACTCAAAATTATCCTGTCTAGACTAAGAAGATTCTATTTAATAATATAAGTATATATATATGAATTTTTTTAGTGAAAAAGAAAAAAAGTTAAATGAGGCCTTAACAAAATTAAAAAATTTAAATCTCAATGATCCAAATATAAATAAAAATATTGAAAATCTTAAGGATCAAAAAAATCAATTAGAAATTGAAAAAAAAGAACTGGAGAAAAAATACACTTCTTTAGTTGATGAGCATAATGAATTATCGAGGAAATTATATGAATTTGAGAGACAAGAAAAAATTGAAAAACAAAAACAATTAAATTTTTCAGAAAAAATTGATGAATTAAATCAAGAAACAGATATTTTGTTAAACGAAATAGATGAATGGCAAACGTAAGTATTAAATTTAACGGTAAAGAATTTCTACTCTCTTGTGAAGATGGACAAGAAGAACAATTGGAAGAATTATTAATCCAATTAAATCAAAAGTTTAACAAACTTAAAAACAACCTTGGTAATTTAGGCGAAAATAAACTTTTAATTATTACCGCCGTTAAAATTATGGATGAATACTATGAGACACAAAAAAAAGTAGAGCAAAAAAAAAAGGAGCTTAATGATTTGTCGAATAAGTTTAAAGAACTTAAATCCTTAATATATGAATATAGAGATAAGAAGGAAAATGAAATTAGTAAGTTAAATACAAAGCATATTCATTTAAAAAACGAAATTGAGCTGAGTCAACAAAGTTATGAAAAATTAATTGATGAGGCCACGAATGAAATTTCAAATTTTGTAAAAAAAGCAAACTTAGAAAATTTGTCTTAAATTTTGTGAAAAAATCTCAAATTAGAAAAAAATTTTTAAAACTTAGAGAAAATAAGTTACAAAAAGTTAAATCAATTAATCATAATGTTATTATCAAGCTTTTAAAAAAAAAAGGAATAAAAGGAAAAATAGTTGGAGGATATTACCCTTACAATAACGAGTTGGATTGTATTCAAATTTTGGAAAAATTAGAAAAGAAAAATTACATTATTTCTTTACCAAAAATAAAAAAAAACTTTCAAATGGATTTTATTCAATGGAGCTCCAAAGAGCCATTGGTTATAAATAAATTTGGTATACCAGAGCCAAGTAATGGCAAAATAAAATTTCCAGATATATTGTTAATACCCTTATTGAGTTTTGATAAAAAATTAAACAGAGTAGGTTATGGGGGCGGTTTTTACGATAGATATATCCACAGAATAAAAAGAAAAAAAAAAACACTTCTTATTGGACTGGCGTACTCTTTTCAAAAAGTTAAAAGTATTCCTCTTAACAGATATGACAAAAAACTTGATTTTGTAGTGACAGAAAAAAAAATTATAGAATGAGAATATTATTTTTAGGTGATGTTGTAGGTAGTTCAGGATGTTCAAAATTAGTTGAAAATCTTCCTTCTCAAAAAAAACAAAGAGAGATCGATTTCGTAATTGTAAATGGGGAAAATGCAGACGAAAGTGGGGTTGGTCTAACACAAAAAATTTGTGAAAAATTCTTCTCAAGTGGAGTTGACGTAATTACGAGTGGGAATCATATTTGGGATCAAAAAGATATAATGAAATTCATTGAAAATGAAAAAAGAATACTGAGACCAAAAAATTTTTTTGAACCCTCTCCAGGAAAAGGGTTTGAAATTTTTATGACCGTTAATAATTTTAAAATTGGAGTTTTAAATTTAATTGGAAATGTTTTTATGAAAAAAAGTAATGATGTTTTTGAAGCAGCAAATCAATTTATTAATAAGTTTAAACTGAAAGAGGATTTTGATTTTTTAGTCGTTGATTTTCATGGAGAAATTACAAGTGAGAAAAATGCAATTGGACATTTTTTCGATGGTAAGGCTTCGCTTGTGGTAGGCACACACACTCATATACCAACTAATGATGCAAGAATTTTACAAAACGGTACTGCATATCAAACTGATGCAGGGATGTGTGGTGATTATGATTCAGTAATTGGGATGAACAAAAATAACTCATTAAACAGATTTACGAAAAAAGACTCTGTAAAACATTTTCCAGCAAATGGAGATTCTACTTTATGCGGAGTAATTGTTGAGTGTAACACAGAAACTGGTTTAGCTAATAAAGTTGAAAGTTATATTTTTGGAGAGCAATTAAAAAATAATTGATTTATGGCCGGACATTCACATTGGGCAGGTATTAAACATAAAAAAGGGAAGGCAGATAAGGAAAGATCTAAATTATTCTCTAAGTTATCAAAAGAAATCACTGTTGCTGCAAAACTGGGAGATAAAGATCCAAATATGAATCCAAGATTAAGATCAGCCATACAAGCAGCAAGATCTGCCAATATGCCTAAAGATAATATTGAGCGAGCTATTAATAAATCATCATTAAATAATAGTTCGAATTTTGAAAATTTAAGATATGAGGGTTTTGGACCAAATAAAGTTGCTGTTATTGTAGAAACATTAACAGATAACAAAAATAGGACAGCGTCAAATATAAGAACTATTTTTCAAAAATCTGGAGGTAGTCTTGGAACACAAGGCTCAGCATCTCATAATTTTACTCAACTGGGTGTCATAAAAATTGATAAAAATGAAATTTCAGAAGAAAAAATTTTAGATTTAGCTATTGAAGCAGGTGCGGATGAATGTAAATCAAATACAGAATTACATGAAATTCAATGTTCAGTAGTCAATATATATAATATTAAAAAAGAGTTAGAGAAAAAAATTAGTAATTTTATATCTACTGGAATAGAATGGGTTCCACTAAACAATGTACAAATTCCAAAAGAAGATCATGAAATTTTAATAAATTTTTTTGTTTCATTGGAGGATGATGATGATGTTCAAAACGTATATTCAAATGCTGAATTTTTAAACTAAGTTATGTTAATAATTGGTATAGATCCCGGTGTCTCTGGTTCGATTTGCTTTCTTAAAGATGGAAAAATTTTAGATGTAATTGAAATGCCAGTCATGAATGAAGGAAAAAAAAACAAAAAGCAGGTTAATGGAGCTCAAATTTATAATGAAATTACTAAAAAGATTAATAGCAATCCTGAAACTAACACAAGAGTTGTGATAGAGCATGTTACAGCTATGCCAGGGCAAGGAGTAACAAGTATGTTTAATTTCGGTCAGTCTTTTGGAGTTTTAAAGGGTATTTGTTCTGCAATGAGGTTACCCATGTTTTTTGTTAGACCAGCAAAATGGAAAAGATATTTTAATCTGATCAATTCCGAAAAAGATGCTAGTCGAACAAGGGCTATTGAGATATTTCCAGATTTCTCATCACAGTTATCAAAAAAGAAAGATTCAAATAAGGCTGATGCTATATTAATCGCCAGTTTTTATTATGAAACTTATAAAATTGAGGAATAAATCTCAAAAAATAAGTCAAAATCATGACACATTTAAGTGAAAGAAGCTGGTATGGAAGCTGATATATCATCTCAAGCAGTTGGACTAGCCTCAAGTGCTGATTTTTCATTAATGAATTTGTTCATTAGAGCAGATATTGTGGTTAAGTCAGTCATTTTAATACTTATCGCCTGCTCAATTTATTCATGGGCTGTAATATTCGAAAAATTTAAGCTTTTCAAAAAAATTAATAAATCTACAGAAGAATTTGAAAATAAGTTTTGGAACTCTAAGTCTGCAGAAACTTTTTATAATAATCTACCTGCAACCACTGAAGATCCAATGGCTTTACTTTTTAGGGATGCGATGCAAAATTTACTAAAAAGAAGATCAAAAACTGATTTGAACATTCGAATGACAACATTGCTAGAGACTGGAATTGAAAAACAAGTCACCAAAATTAGTAAAGGCTTTACTTTTTTAGCTACAGTTGGATCAACAGCTCCGTTTATAGGTCTTTTTGGAACTGTTTGGGGAATTATGAATTCATTTCAGTCTATTGCGATTTCTCGAAACACAAGCTTAGCAATAGTTGCACCTGGAATAGCAGAAGCTCTTTTTGCGACTGCTTTAGGTTTATTGGCTGCTATACCAGCAGTAGTCGCCTATAATAAATTTAATAATGACTCAATTAAATATTCTCAGAGATTAGAAAATTTTTCTAAAAGATTTTTAACAATTATTTAATTAATGGCTTTTAAATTTAATCGATCATCAAAAGAACCTATGAGTGAAATAAATGTTACACCGTTTGTAGATGTAATGCTTGTTCTTTTAATAATTTTTATGGTTACGGCTCCATTACTGACGGTTGGAGTGCAAGTTGATTTACCTGAAAGTTCTGCAGACTCACTTCCAGAGGAAGTTGAACCGTTGACGTTATCAATTAATTCTAAAGGAGAAATTTTCATACAAGAGTCGAAAGTAGAATATGAAAAAATCATCGCGAAGGTCTTAGCTGTCTCAAAAAATAGAACTGATACTCGAATTTATGTAAGGGGGGATAAAACTATAAATTATGGCAGAGTGCTTGAAATTATGGGTCTTTTATCTGGATCAGGTTTTACAAAAGTAGCTTTGATTTCAGAGCCATATAAGGAAAGGTAAGAAATTGAATAGGAGTGTAATAATATCCTCTGTTTTACATGCAGTATTTATATTTTTAACCGCAATGAGTTTGCCATTCTTAACAAAAAAACCAATTGATCTTCCCCCAATTGTATCCATTGAGTTAATACAAATTACAGATAAAACAAATATTCCTTTTGCTCCTAAAGCAAAAAAGATTATTGAAGAGGTAAAAAAAAAAGAGGAAAAATTAGTATCTGAGCAAGCGCCACCTAAAAAAGTAAAAAAAATAAAACCTGACTCTGTTCCAATGCCTGATAATCTTGTGAAAAATGAAAAAGAAATTAAAGAGGATAAGCAAAATCCTGAGGTGGTAGACAATGAAGTTAAGCAAGTTTCAGAGTTTGAAAAGGATGAGCTTTTTGATCCGAATAATATAGCAGCATTAATTGATAAATCAAAAGAGGAGACAGCTGAAACAACTAAGAAAGATGATAAAGTTACTCAAGATCAAAAAAGGAATGTTGAAAATTCAAGTCTATCTCTAAGCGAGGAGGATGCTCTGAAGGCACAAATATTTGGATGCTGGAGTATACCTTTGGGTTTACCTTACAATGAGAATTTATTAGTAAGAATTAAATTGCAATTAAAGCGAGATGGTACAGTAGTTAAATCAGAGATTTTAGATCATGCAAGAATGAACAAACCTGGACAAGGTTTTTATAAAGTATTAGCTGAAAGTGCACTTAGAGCTGTGAAATTATGTCAGCCACTAAGAGTTCCAACTACAGGTTATGAAAGATGGAAAGAATTACAACTAAACTTTGATGCGAGAGAAATGTTAGAAGGATAATATATATTTATGAGAATTTTAATACATATTATAATCTATTTAGTTTTAATTCCCTCTAAGAGTTTTGGGCTGATTGAAGTTGATATTACTAGAGGGAATCTAGACCCACTCCCAATTGCAGTTTCACCTTTATCGATTGATGAAAATTCAAGGCAAAATTTCGAAAAAATTTTAAAAAAAAGAAATATTGGTGAAGAAATCTCAAAGATAATTGAGATAAATTTAAAAACATCTGGACTTTTTAATCCACTAAATAAAGATGCATTTTTACAAGCACCTGACATCGCAAATTTAAAACCAAGATTTGAAGATTGGAATTTAATTAAGGCTCAGGCATTAATTACAGGAAAAGTTAGCTACATAGATGAAAAGTTACGAGTTGAATTTAGACTTTGGGACGTACTTGCTGGAAAAGAAATGGTTGCACTGGCTTTTACAACTGTACCAACAAATTGGAGAAGAGTTGGACACATTATAACTGATAAAATTTATCAGAGATTGACAGGAGAAAAAGGCTATTTTGATACAAGAATAATTTATGTTGCAGAAGAAGGTCCAAAAACAAAACGTATTAAAAAATTAGCCATAATGGATCAAGATGGGGCAAATAATAAATTTTTAACTTTGGGTAATGAACTTGTTTTGACACCTAGATTTAACCCAACTAGCCAAATGGTGACTTATCTTTCTTATTTCAGAAATTTACCTAGAGTATATCTTTTAGATATTGAGACAGGTACGCAGGAAGTTGTGGGTGATTTTCCTGGAATGACTTTTGCTCCACGATTTTCTCCGGATGGAAAAAAAATTATCATGAGTTTTGCGAAAGATGGTAATTCGGAAATTTATACTATGGATTTAGAAAATCGTATTGTAGAAAAAATTACAAATCATCCTTCAATTGATACTTCTCCTTCTTTTTCTCCAGACGGAAAATTTATTTGTTTTAATTCTGATAGAAGTGGTTATCAGCAAATCTATGTGATGAAAAGCGATGGGAGCAATGTTAAAAGAATTTCATTTGGCAAAGGTCTATACGGAACCCCTGTTTGGTCACCTAGAGGTGACTTAATAGCATTTACAAAACTTCATAAGGGTAAATTTTATATTGGCGTTATGAGAGTAGATGGAAGCGGGGAAAGACTTTTGACTGAAAATTTTTATCAAGAAGCACCATCTTGGTCGCCTAATGGAAGAGTTTTAATATTTTATAGAGAGACTAAAACCGATGCTAAAGGGGAGGGATTTTCTGCCAAATTATGGTCCATTGATTTGACGGGCTATAATGAGAGAATGGTAAAAACCCCTACAGATGCTTCTGACCCATCATGGTCATCATTATTAAGCAATTAATCCAATTTAGCTTGATTTTTTAACTTGAAACCTCTAATTAGTTGTGAAAAAGTCATGAATAAGAAATATTGATCAAGGAGCAATAATGAAATTAAACAAAATTCTTAGAAACACTTTATTAATAGTTTTTGCATGTTTTGCATTGTCTGCATGTGCAACATCTAAAAAAACTTCAGGTCAAATGCAAGGAGATGTTTATACTGGGACAGATACTGTTGAGTATTTAGCATCTGGAGTTCCTGATAGAGTATTTTTTGCAACCAATGAGTCAGTTTTGACAACAGCATCAAGAGAGACTTTAAGAAAACAAGCTGCCTACTTAAGAAAAAATTCAAAAATCACAATTGTGCTTGAAGGTCACGCAGATGAAAGGGGCACAAGAGAGTACAACTTAGCTCTTGGTGAAAGAAGAGCAAATGCTGCTAAAGATTATTTGATGACATATGGAATTTCTTCTAACAGAATTTCAGTCTTAAGCTATGGAAAAGAAAGACCAGTTGACTCAGGTTCTAACCCCTTAGCATGGTCGAAAAATAGAAGATCAGTAACAGTAAAAGCAAACTAGTTTTTTAATTTAAGACCTTTGAACACAACATGTTCAAGGGTCTTTTTTTTGCCATTATTTTAATAATAACCTTTACTAATGAAAATGTTTGTTAAAAAATTTAACCTTGGGGTTATATTTATAATTTATTTTTTTCTATCTACATATTTAAATGCTGAAAATCATAATATTTATGAAACTATAGAACAGTTGCAAAAAGATATTAAAACACTTGAGAGAGCAGTTTATTCAGGATCAACAAATTTAAATATTGAAAATAGTAACATTGATACGTCCTTAGACCCTAATTCAGAAGATGTATTAACAAGACATTTATTAAAACTTACAGAAATTGAAACTCAATTTCAAAATTTAACGAATAGATTTGAAGAAATAAACTTTAAACTTGATAAATTATCAAATAGATTATCAAAGGTCCAAGCCGATAATCAAATAAGATTTCAAGATTTAGAGAATGCTTCGGTTCGTAATGATGATCAAAAGACTTTAACTCAAAATTCCAAAGATAAAATTTTACCTGGCAGCTCACAACCACAAGATCTCGGTTCAATATCTTATAAAGATACGAACACTAATGAAACAATTCAACAAACTCAATCAATAGATACAACTGCAACAGTAATTACAGAGTCTTTTCAAGCTGATGAAAAAATTCTTCCGAGCGAGCCGCCAGAAAATCAATACGAATTTGCAACAAGTTTTTTAAAGGTTGGTGATTACTCTACAGCAGAAAGAGCTTTTAGAGAATTTGTACAAACAAACCCAGAGCACAAACTTGCTGGCAATGCACAATATTGGTATGCCGAAACTTTTAGAATTAGACAGTTATATACAGATGCAGCATCTGCGTATTTAGAAGGATATCAAAAATATCCTAAGGGCGAAAAAGCTCCTGTCAATTTGTTAAAGTTAGGTGTATCTATGGTGCAAATAGGAGAGAAAGATCAAGGTTGTAAAATGATCAATGGCGTCGAAAAACAGTATCCTGAGGCAAATCAGTCTGTGATACAAAAAGCTAAATATGAGTCCAAGAAATTTGAGTGTAAAAATCAAAATTCCTAAATTTTTAAAAAATAAATTAAACAATAAAAAAATTGGTCAAATTTATAAGAAATTTGAGAAGTCAATAACTATTAATGAAAATTTTATAGTTGCGGTATCTGGGGGCCCAGACAGTCTTGCGTTAGCTTTTCTTTGTAAAATTTATTCAATACAAAAAAAACTCAAAGTTAAATTTTTTATTATTGATCATAAACTAAGAGCAGATTCTACAATCGAGGCAAAAAACGTTAAAAAAATACTCAATAAATTTCAAATAAATACTGAGATTTTGTATTGGCGAGGAAAAAAGCCTACAAATAATATTCAATCAGTGGCAAGAACAAAAAGGTTTGAATTTTTGATCTCAAAATGCAAAAAACTTCGGATAAAACATATAATACTGGGACATCATCAAGATGACTTATTTGAAAATTTTTTTATAAGAATTCTTAGGGGTAGTGGATTAAAAGGTTTAATTTCATTTAGTAAAAAAACTAAATTACAAAACGTTACAATTCTAAGACCTTTGTTAGATCAAAAAAAAAAGGATTTAGTTTTTATTTCTAAAAAAGTTTTTGGTTTTTATGTTAAAGATCCATCTAATGATGATGAAAAATTTCAAAGAGTGAGAGTAAGAAAACTTTTGAAGGGTCTTAAAAATGACGGTTTAGATCGAAAAAAATTTAAAAAAACAATTGAAAATTTAAAATCATCAAATGATGTTGTAAATTACTATGTTAAAAAAAATTTAGAAAATAATTCCTTTTTTTCACACACAAAAAAACATTTGATTTTAAATAACAAATTTTTTAAACAACCTCACGAAATAGTATTTAGATCGTTGTCTGATTCTTTAAATTTCGTGAGTAAAAATTATTATTCTGTCAGAGGAAAAAAAATTGATAAAATGATCAAAGATATTCAGAAAAGCTCGTTTTATAGGACCACATTAGGCAGTTGTTTGATCGAAAAGGTCAACCAAACGGTCATTATTTCAAAAGAACATTAATTTTCATCCACATTAACCAAAATTGCCACTTGTTTAATCTCAAATAATTCTTATTTTACAATATTATGAATTTCAAAAATATAGCTATGTGGGCTGTTATAGTCTTTTTGACAATTGGTTTGTACAACATGTTCAAAAATCCTCAGTCAAACATCCGAGGTAACAACAAAGTAATATTCTCAGAATTTTTAACAGCTGTTGATAATGGAGAAGTTGTTAAAGTAGAAATTCAAGGAAACAATATTAAAGGAACTTATTCAAACGGGAATAATTTTACCACATACTCGCCAAATGATCCAAATTTGATTGAAAAACTATCTGAGAAGGGAGTTAGTATTTCTGCAGCTCCGTTAGAAGAAAAAATGCCATCATTGTTTGGAGTACTACTTTCTTGGTTTCCAATGCTGTTGTTAATTGCTGTATGGATTTTCTTTATGAGACAAATGCAAGGGGGCAAAGGTGGAGCCATGGGTTTCGGTAGATCAAAAGCAAAAATGATGAACGAGCTCAAAGGAAAAGTAACATTTAATGATGTAGCAGGAGTAGAAGAGGCAAAAGAGGAAGTTGAAGAGATAGTTGAATTTTTAAAAGATCCAAAAAAGTTCAGTAGACTTGGTGGAAAAATTCCTAGAGGAGCTTTACTGGTTGGACCTCCTGGAACTGGAAAAACTTTACTTGCTAGAGCTATAGCAGGAGAGGCTGGAGTTCCATTTTTTACAATATCAGGTTCAGATTTCGTAGAAATGTTTGTTGGTGTTGGAGCATCAAGAGTTAGAGATATGTTTGACCAAGGAAAAAAAAATTCCCCGTGCATAATTTTCATTGATGAAATTGATGCTGTTGGTAGAAGTCGAGGAGCAGGTTTGGGTGGTGGAAACGATGAGAGAGAGCAAACACTTAATCAGCTTTTGGTCGAGATGGATGGTTTCGATACTAATGAAGGTGTAATTATAATCGCTGCAACTAATAGACCAGATGTTTTAGACCCTGCTTTGCTAAGACCAGGAAGATTTGACAGACAAGTTGTTGTATCGAATCCAGATATTATAGGTAGAGAAAAAATATTAAAAGTACACGTGAAAAAAATTAAAATGGCTCCAGATGTAAATTTAAGAACTATCGCACGTGGTACTCCAGGTTTTTCAGGTGCAGATTTAGCTAATCTTGTTAATGAGGCAGCGTTATTAGCTGCAAGAAAAAATAAAAGAATTGTTACTTTAATGGAATTTGAAGAAGCAAAAGATAAAGTAATGATGGGAGCCGAGAGAAGATCTATGGTCATGACCGAAGATGAAAAAAAACTCACAGCTTATCATGAAGGTGGACATGCACTGGTTTCATTTAACATGCCTAGTTACGATCCAATTCATAAAGCAACAATAATTCCTAGAGGAAGAGCTTTAGGTATGGTGATGAATTTGCCAGAGAGAGATAAGCATGGTTATTCTATAAAATATCTTAAAGCTAGGTTAGCTGTGTGCTTTGGTGGTAGAGTGGCAGAAGAACTTATTTTTGGTAAAGATGATATTACCACAGGTGCTGGTGGAGGGACAGGATCAGATATAAATCAAGCAACTCAACTTGCAAGAGCCATGGTAACTAAGTATGGCATGAGTGAGGAAATGGGACCCGTTGAATATGGTGAAAATCAAGAGGAAGTGTTTCTAGGTAGATCAGTCACACAGACTCAATCTGTATCTGAAGCAGTTGCGCAAAAAATTGACAAAGAAATACGAAAGCTTGTAGATGAGGGCTATAATCAAGCAAAAAAAATATTAACAGAAAAAATAGATGATTTACATAAAATCGCTAAAGCCCTAATAACATACGAAACATTAACTGGTGAAGAAATAGAGAATATAATCAATAAAAATTTATATCCTAAAGATAAAGTTTTAGATAATCCAGAAACAAAAGATAATCAAGACTCAGCCTTGGGTGCTATGGGTTTAAAACCTAAAATTGTTCATTAATAAATAATGCAAAGATATTACACAAGAGCGTGTAATTTCTACTTTGGCAATCAATCAAAAATTCTAGTAAATAAAAAAAAATCGGTTCCGCTACATCAGATTAATGAAATATCTTTTGACCATGTTGAGATTATTACAAGAAAAAAGATCAGAAAAATTTCTATAAATCAAGTCAAGAAATTACCAATTAACTTAAAAAAAAAAATAAATGCAGATATTAAAAGAATAAATTCAAAAAAAATAAATTTTTCTAATTTTAATTTTAAAAAAATTCCAAATATTTTAGGAGTATTAAATCTTACACCTGACAGTTTTTCTGATGGAGGAAAATTTAATAAAAAAAATAAGGGTGTTAATCATGCTATCAGTTTATATAAAAGTGGCGCATCTATAATTGATGTTGGTGGGGAGTCTACAAGACCAGGATCGAAAGCTGTAAATGAAAAGCAAGAATGGAATAGAATAAAGAGGATATTAAAATTAATTGTAAAAAAAATACCAATTTCTTTAGATACAAGAAAGTCCAGAATTATGGAAAATGGGATTAGAATGGGAGTTAAACTTATTAATGATGTTTCAGGATTAAGTTACGATCCTGAAACAATAAATATTTTAAAAAAGTATAAAATTCCATTTGTAATACAGCATTCAGTAGGGATACCAGAAAATATGCAAAAGAAAGCAAAATATAAAAATGAATTATTAGATATATACGATTATTTTGAGGATAAGATTAAGTTAATAAGGTCAAAGGGTATTAAACATAATAATATAATTTTGGATCCTGGAATTGGATTTGGAAAAAATTTGAAACATAATATGAATCTTATAAGAGGTGTTTCTATTTTTCATTCATTAGGTTTTCCTATACTAGTAGGGAATTCAAGAAAAAGATTTATTAAAGATATATCAAAAAAAAATGATAGCAAAACAAGGATCGGTGGAACTATGACTTCTTCAATATTTCTTTTAATGCAAGGAATCCAGATTTTGAGAATTCATGATGTTAATGAAGTTAAGCAAGGTATTAAAGTTTTTAACGAGATAGTCAAAAATTAATGACAAAAAAATATTTTGGAACAGATGGAATAAGGGGAGCAGTTAATAGTAAATTTATAAATGGAGATATGTTTTTTAAATTTGGACTTGCAAGTGGAACATACTTTAAGTCACAAAAAAAAAGAAAACAAACAGCAATAATTGCAAAAGATACTAGATTATCAGGATATACACTTGAGCCAGCTCTTGTTTCAGGTTTAGCTTCAGCTGGTATGCATGTTTATACTTTAGGACCCTTACCAACTAATGGGCTGGCTATGCTAACAAAAGAAATGAGGGCTAATATGGGTATAATGATCACCGCCTCTCACAATCCACATTTTGACAATGGTTTAAAATTGTTTGGTCCTGATGGAATGAAATTATCAGATAAAATAGAAAAAAAAATTGAGGGACTTATAGATAAAAAAATCTCAAAAAACCTTTCGCATTCTGAAAAATTAGGAAGAGTTAAAAGATTAGAAACAGGTACCAAAAAATATATTAAAATATTAAAAAAAAATTTCACAAAAGAGTTTAATTTAAGAGGACTAAGAATAGTAATAGATTGTGCAAATGGCGCTGGTTATAAGGCGGGTCCTGAATTATTGAAATCATTAGGAGCTAAAGTCATAGCAATAGGTGTTAAGCCAAATGGTCTAAATATTAATAAAAAATGTGGGTCAACTTTTCCAAGAAACATTAGATCTGCTGTGAAAAAATATAAAGCACATATTGGAATATCTTTAGATGGAGATGCTGACAGGATTATAATGTGTGATGAAAAAAGTAACATAATAGATGGAGACCAAATTATAGCTGCTTTAGCAACAAGATGGAAAAATAAAAAAATGTTAAAAGGGGGAGTTGTTGGAACATTAATGTCAAATTATGGGTTAGAAAAATATTTTAAATCAAAAGAAATTAAATTTTTAAGGGCAAATGTTGGAGATAGATATGTAAAAGAAAAAATGCAAAAATATAATTTTAATTTAGGTGGTGAGCAGTCGGGACATATTATTTTAGGTAAATTCGCAACTACCGGAGATGGTTTGCTAGTAGCTTTAGAAGCTCTTTTTGCTTTAAGAAAAGGAAAAAAGGCAAGTGAATTTTTTGAACAATTTAAGAAAACACCTCAGCTTTTAGAAAATATCGAAGTAAAAGATAAAAATATTGTTAACAAAACAGAGATAAGAAAAATTATAAAAAATGCGGATAAATTAATTAAAGGCAAGGGAAGAATTTTAGTAAGAAAATCAGGAACAGAATCTAAAATAAGAGTAATGGGAGAAAGTGAAAACAAAGCTCTTCTATATAAATGCGTGAACATGATTACAAAAAAAATTAAACAAATTGAAACCTAATTCTAAAATTTTAATTATTGCAGGATCTGACTCATCTGGTGGAGCAGGTATTCAAGCTGATATAAAAACTATCACTGCTCTTGGTTCTTATGCAATGACAGCAATAACTGCAATTACATCACAAAATACCACAGGTGTAAAATCAATTGTTGGGATTAATCCAAAAGAAATTCTTAATCAAATTATTCATAGTTGTAAAGACATAAGACCTGATGCAATAAAAATTGGTATGCTACATTCTTCAGAGGTTATTAGAATGGTACTAAAAGCTTTGGATGTAATTAAAGTTAAAAAAATTGTATTAGATCCTGTGATGGTTGCCAAAGGAGGAGCTAAACTGATAGATGGTAAAGCTATTCAATTGTTAAAATTTAAATTAATAAAAAAAGTATCGCTTATTACACCCAATATTCCTGAGGCAGAAATCTTGACAAAAACAAAAATTATAACAAAAGAGGATATGATTTTTGCTGCTAATAAACTTATAGGTTTAGGAGCTAAAAATGTACTTATAAAAGGTGGCCATTTAAAACATAAAGATGTAATAGATATTTTAATAAACCTAAAAGATATAAAAATCTTTAAAAGCGAGCGTTACAAAACAAAGAATACTCATGGTACAGGTTGTACATTATCTAGCTCAGTTACAACTTTTTTATCATGTGGAAAAACAGTAAAGAAATCTTGTGAGCTTGGAATTAAGTATGTAAATTCTGCAATTAAATCAAACCCGAAATATGGAAAAGGTCATGGCCCAATCAACCATCTCACATCTCTTAAAATAAAAACAAAGTTTAAATAATGAAAAATATAGTCGTTGTTGGATCTCAATGGGGTGACGAGGGTAAAGGAAAAATTGTTGATTGGTTATCAGAACAAGCTGATGTGGTAATAAGATTTCAAGGAGGTCACAATGCTGGACACACTCTTGTAATAGATGGTGTAACTTATAAGTTAAGATTATTACCATCTGGGATAGTTAGAAAGGGTAAAATATCAATAATTGGTAATGGTGTTGTAGTAGATCCTTGGGCTTTATTAGAGGAAATTAAAGAAATAAAATCTAAAGGTGTGGAAGTAAATACAAATAATTTTATTATTTCTGAATCTGCAAATTTGATTTTGCCTTTTCATAGGGAAATGGATGAAATTAGAGAGGATGCAGCGGGTAGAAGCAAAATCGGAACAACCAGACGAGGAATTGGACCTGCATATGAAGATAAAGTTGGCAGAAGATCAATAAGAGTTATGGATTTGAGGTCTGAAAAAAATTTAGATCAAAGACTTGAGTCAGTATTAATTCACCACAATGCAATAAGAAAAGGTCTAGGAAAAAAAATTTTTGAAAAAGACCAGTTAAAGACTGATTTACTTAAAATTGCGCCTAAAATATTAGAATTTTCAAAACCTGTATGGCTTAAAATTGATGAATTCAAAAAACAAAAAAAGAAAATTTTGTTTGAAGGTGCTCAAGGTATTTTGCTTGATGTTGACCATGGAACTTATCCTTTTGTAACTTCCTCAAATACTGTTGCATCAAGTGCAGCCACAGGAACAGGTTGTGGACTTGATACGATAAATTATGTTCTAGGGATTACAAAAGCTTACACAACAAGAGTTGGAGAAGGTCCGTTTCCAACAGAACTAACAGATAGTATTGGCGAGCTGTTAGGTACGCGAGGAAAAGAATTTGGAACTGTCACAAGCAGAAAAAGAAGATGTGGATGGTTTGATGGTGTTTTAGTTAGACAAACGATTAAAGTTTCAGGCATTAATTCTATTGCTTTGACTAAATTAGATGTTTTAGACGAATTAGATGAAATTAAAATGTGTGTTGCTTACGAGCTTGATGGTAAAAAATTAGATTATTTGCCTGCTGCTGTCGAGGATCAAATTAAAATAAAACCTATTTATAAAACATTTCAAGGATGGAAAGTTTCAACTAGTGGTATCAAAAATATTGAGTCACTTCCCGAAAATGCAAAAAAATACATCTTTGCAGTGGAAGATTTTATTGGTGCAAAAGTTTCTAGTATTTCTACTAGTCCAGAAAGGGATGATACAATTTTAATTGAGGATCCTTTTGATATTTAATTTGTGGAAAGTAAATTTTTTGATTTAGCTAAAAGCAACATGTGCTTTTGAAGTTTTTCAAATGCTCTATTTTCTATCTGTCTAACTCTCTCTCTGCTAATTTTGTATTTCTGGCTTAAATCTTCCAAGGTAGTTGGATCATCATTTAGTCTTCTTGAATATAAAATTTCTCTCTCCCTATCATTTAGAACTTTAATAGAATCTTTTAATAAATCTCTTCTTTGTTCCATTTCCTCGTGATGAGCATATTTTAAATCGTGATCAAGTTCCTTGTCCTCTAACCAGTCCTGCCATTCATCTCCATCTTCACCAACTTGAGCGTTAAGAGAAAACTCTTTACCTGAGAGCCTTCTATTCATTGAAACCACTTCATCTTTGCTTACATCAAGTTTATTAGCAATATGGTTTACGTGCTCATCTTTTAAATCACCCTCAGTCTCTGGTGAAATTTGGTTTTTAATTTTTTTTAAATTAAAAAATAATTTTTTTTGTGCAGTCGTAGTACCGATTTTAACAAGACTCCATGATCTTAAAATATATTCCTGAATTGAAGCTTTGATCCACCACATCGCATAAGTTGCTAATCTAAAACCTTTCTCTGGTTCAAATTTTTTGACCGCTTGCATCAAACCTACATTTCCTTCTGAAATCATCTCATTAACAGGTAATCCGTATCCTCTATATCCCATTGCTATCTTTGCAACTAATCTTAAGTGGCTAGTAACTAATTTTTCTGCAGCTTTAATATTCCCAGTTGCTTTCCAATTTTTTGCGAGCATATACTCTTCCTCAGCCGCTAACATTGGAAATTTTTTTATCTGCTCTAAGTACGCGGCTAGACCACCCTCATTAGACAAAGTTGGTAAATTATTACTAATTGTAGTGTTCATAGAAATGTTTATTTAATAAATTATAATTAATTTTCAATAATTTATTTTTCAGTATTTCTTAGCTTTTTTAAAATATTATTAAGGTCTTTTGGCAAAAGTGAGGAAAAAATCATTGGTTTTTTAGTACTAGGATGCCTAAAGCCTAAGGTTTTGGCATGAAGAAATTGTCTTTTTAATTTTGAAATTGAACTTTGTAGTCCTAGATCAATATTTTTCAATTTTTTATATTTTTTCTTATATTTATCATCTCCCAATATACTGTTACCCTTGTAGTTCATGTGTACTCTGATTTGATGCGTTCTTCCAGTTTCTAATTTACATTCTACTAAACTTAAGGTCGGTATGCTTTCATTTTCAAAAACTTCAATAGTTTTATAATTAGTTATTGCTTTTTTACCTTTAAAAGTACTAACCGTCATTAATTGTCTATTTTTTGAACTACGAGTAATAAAAGTTTCTATTCTTCCATAAGATGGCCTAAGTTTTCCCCATATTAAAAGCTGGTAGATTCTTGTAATTGTGTGTTCATTAAATTGTTTTGATAAATTTTTATGTGCTTCATTGTTCTTTGCGATTACAACCAAACCAGACGTATTTTTATCAATTCTATGAACAATACCAGGTCTTAATTCATCACCGATATTTGATAAAGAGTTTTTGTTATAACTAATTAAGGCATTTACAATTGTCTTATCATAATTTCCAGCTCCTGGATGCATTATAATCCCAGCAGGTTTATCAATAACTAACAAATCTTTATCTTCATAAACTATTTCTAATTTAAATTTATAAGGCTTAAGAGATGCCATCTTTAGCTCTGGGATTTGAAGATCTATAAAGTCTCCAACAGAGACTTTTTTTGAGGGACTTTTAATAATTTTGTTATTTAGTTTTAATTTTTCTTTAAGTATTAAATTTTTTATCCTAGTTCTGCTAATAAATTCGTCTCTTTTATTAATTAAAACATCAACTCTTAAATTCTTCTCTTTCTCTTTAACTATAAAACTAATGTTTTTTTCCATAAAATATAATATTAATACTATATGCGTCTGTAGCTCAATTGGATAGAGCGCCTGACTTCGGATCAGGAGGTTCTGGGTTCAACTCCTAGCAGGCGCACCAATTATTCTCCCATATTTATTAAAGTCCCTTTAGTTCGAGCTCTTAAAAAAGATAAATAGAATAGGACTATTCCAACAACTAAATAGATCAAGTTCAACAAATATGCTTGTTTTAAATTTACATAATCTATTGATCCATTTAGGAGTATATTTCTAGTTTCATCAAAAATATAAACAAGCGGTAAACATTTTGCTATGAATTGAAATAGATCTGGTAGAATTTCTATTGGATAGTAAATGCACCCCAGAGGAGCTAATAAAAATAATGATGACCATGCAATATTTTCAAAAGATGGACCAAATCTAATTAATCCTGAACTCACAAATAATCCAAGTGTTATTCCAAATAGATATAAACTTATGAATAAGAATAAAAGCGGCAAACCCAATTTTAAAATCGATACACCAAATAGGGGAGAGGTTAACATGATTGCAGGAACCAATCCTATCAAAGTCCTTATCAAAGCAGTAAAAATTAATGAACAAATAATTTCTTTAAGCTTTAGGGGAGCAATAAACAAATTTGTGAAATTTCTACTCCAGATTTCTTCTAAAAAAAGCATGTTAAAACTAATGCTTGATCTAAAAAGAATATCGTAAAGTATTGCACATGTTAAAATTACTCCCAAAGTATTGCTATAGTAGTCACTATGTATTGAGAAGAATTTTGAGATAAAACCCCACAAAATTATTTGAATTGTAGGCCAATAAATTAAATCCAAAATTCTTGGCAAAGAACTTTTAATTAAATAAAAATGTCTAAGGAAAAGACCATACATTTTATTAAAATTCATACATTTTCCCTTGTAAGTTTTAAAAAAACTTCTTCCATATTTTTTCTTCCATGTTTTTTAATTAATTCCTCAGGTCTACCCTCATCAATAATCGACCCTTTATTCATCATTAAAACTGAGGAACATAGTCTCTCTACCTCTGCCATATTGTGTGATGCTAATAAAATTGATGTTTTATTTTCCTTTTGATATTCCTCTAAAAAACTTCTAACAAAATCACCTGTTTCAGGATCAAGTGATGCTGTAGGTTCATCAAGAAGTAAAACTTTTGGATTATTAATTATTGATTTTGCAAGACTAACCCTATTTTTTTGACCAGATGACAACTCCCCGGTTAATTTATCTATAAATTCGTAGAGTCTTAATTTTTCACACAGATAATCAATTTTTGCCTTATGTTTGTTCACATCATAAAGCCTCCCATAAACTTCTAAATTTTGTCTAACTGTCAATTTTTTTGGCAACTCTATATAAGGTGATATAAAATTTAATTGATTTAATAGATCTACACGTTGGTTTTCAATTTCGACACCATTTATTAAAACCTTTCCTTTTGATGGCTTTAACAAACCTAAAATCATACCGATTGTAGTAGTTTTTCCACAACCATTAGGACCAAGTATCCCAATGATTTCATTTTGATTGACTTTAAAAGAAACGTTTTTTACTGCTTCTTTTGTATTATAAGTTTTTGATAATCCTATTACTTCAAGTGGTTTTTTCATTGAATCTTGATGCTCTTAATAACCTATCATTAATAGTTTTACCATATCCTCTATTGGGAATTTTACATACTGCAATTGATCTATATTTCTTTTTTTTAATTTTTCTCAAAGTAGAATATAAATTTTTTGCGGCTTCTTTTAAATTTCCTTTTTGTGACAAAAAATAATAATTTGATTTACTTACT
The DNA here is from genome assembly GCA_902538495.1 of uncultured Pelagibacteraceae bacterium. GTDB lineage: Bacteria > Pseudomonadota > Alphaproteobacteria > Pelagibacterales > Pelagibacteraceae > Pelagibacter. Next base: position 84,043 of record CACBFJ010000005.1, read on the forward strand.
TTTTTCCTTCTAATCAACAAGTATGCTTCATCTTTATGAATATTTTTTGCATTCAGTCTGATGGGCAAACCTGGTGAATAATGAACCTTAAATTGACCTGGTGAAACGATTTTTGAAGGTTTGTTA
>CACBFJ010000006.1 GCA_902538495.1 uncultured Pelagibacteraceae bacterium
TATGGGAGGATCTTCTTTGGGTACCCAGGCGATATATGACTTTTTAAAGAAAAAAATAAAAAAAAATTTTTCTTTTGTGAATGATTTAGATGTGAGCACTAAAAATAAAAAAGACAAAAATTGTTTAAATTTAGTCGTGTCTAAATCAGGAGAAACCTTAGAAACTATAGTAAACACCAATCTCATTATAAATAAACAAGACAAAAATTTGATCATAACGGAAAATAAAGACAACTATCTTTATAAATTAGCTCAAAAATTAAAAGCTGAAGTAATTCATCACAATAATTTTATTGGTGGAAGATATTCGGTTTTATCTGAAACAGGAATGTTACCTGCAGAGTTAATGGGATTAAACTCAAAAAAGTTTAGACAACTAAATAGTTTAGTTAAAAACAAAAGGTATTTAAACGCTTTGATCTCTAACGTTAGTTCAACTATTTTTTTTCTAAAAAAGAAAAAACATAATTCAATTATAATAAATTATGACAAAAAATCTGAAAACTTATTTTTTTGGTATCAGCAACTAATAGCGGAAAGCTTAGGTAAAAAGAAAAAAGGTTTAATGCCCATTGTTTCCAACATGCCAAAAGATAATCATAGTGTAATGCAACTTTATTTGGATGGCTTTACAAATAATTTTTTTACATTTTTTTTCGTTCATGAGAAAGACTCACAAAAAATTATAAATAAAGATATTCTTAGCTCAAAAAAATTTCTTAGAGATAAAAGATTATTAGATATGACATATGCTCAAAAACAAGCTACTGAGAATGTTTTTAGAAGAAAAGGAATACCTTTTAGAAGTTTTGAGGTATTAAAGAGAGATGAAAAAACACTTGGAGAACTATTTAATTTTTTTATATTAGAAACAATTTTATTAGGTAACGCTCTTAAAGTAGATCCATATGATCAACCAGCTGTGGAATTAATTAAAAAAGAAACTAAAAAAATTTTAGTTTAAATTGCCGAATGAAATCTTAGAAATACCATAGGTTTTTTCTTCTAAAATACGAAAATTTTTTGAATATTTATCTTTTACGTTTTTATTTCTGTGAGTAATTATTATTCCACTTTTGCTTAGAAGGTTTATTTCAAAAATCTTGTCAATTAATTCTGATATATTCTTATCCTTATATGGTGGATCTAAAAATATGATATCATAATTACTTTTTGCTAACTTAAGCCCAGTAAAAATATTTTGTTCTATTATCTCATATTTTTTATCCAATTTAAGATTTGATAAGTTTTTCTTTAGTATTGGTAGAACACCATTATAATTTTCAACAAAAGTGACGTATTTTGCTTCATTCGACAAACATTCAATTCCAAATGATCCAACGCCTGCGAACAAATCTAAAACTACTGAATTCTTAATCTCAACGTTAAACTTGTTGGAATGTTTAAGAATATTGAAAATCGACTCTTTTGTTAGATCTTTAAGCGGTCTTGTTTTAATATCATTGGGTGTTAATATTTTTCTGCCTCTAAAATTTCCAGATATAATCCTCATTTATTTATTACTTTATAACCAATATCCTTACGATAAAAACCACCAGTCCAATTTAATTTTCTTAAATATTTATTTATATTTTCTCTAGCTTTTAAGAATTCATCTGATAGTGAAATAAAATTTAATACTCTTCCTCCAACGGAGAAAAATTTTCCTTCTTTTTCAATAGTTCCTGCATGAAACATGAAATCTTGTGTATTTAGTTCAATTTTATTCAGATTTTTTATTTCAACATTTTTTTTGTATTTTTCTGGATAACCTTTTGAGCATAATACAACACACAAACTTTTTTTATTACTCCAATTTATTTTCACTTCTTTCAAATTTTGATTGCAACAAGCTAAGAATATCTCAAATAAATCTGTATCTAATTTCGGAAGAATTGTTTGACACTCTGGATCTCCCATTCTTACATTATATTCGATAAGGTAGGGTTCATTATCGATGATCATTAATCCTGCGTATAAGAAACCTCTATATTCTGCTCCAAGATCCTTTAATGCTCTTAAGGTTGGGTTTATAATTTTATTTAATATTTTTTTTTCCAATTCTTCTCCTATCAATCTAGAGGGAGAATAGGCACCCATTCCACCTGTATTTTTCCCTTTATCACCCTCCAAAACTCTTTTATGATCTTGAGCTGTTCCAAAGTTTTGAATTGAAATCCCATCACTTATTATAAAAAAACTCATTTCCTCACCTCTCAAGAATTCTTCAATTAAAACTTTACCGGTTTTACCAAATTTCCCGTCAAAAACCTCCTTAACTGCTTTAGAAGACTCTTCAACATTATCACAAATGTAAACACCTTTTCCTGAGGCCAAATTATCAGCTTTGATAACTATAGGATGACTAGAACTCTTTAAAAAATTGTTGGCATCAGCAATGTTATGGAATACCCCAAATTTTGATGAAGGAATATTATATTTTTCACAAATCTTTTTTGTAAAAATCTTGGAGCCCTCAAGCTGAGATGCTAACTTATTTGGACCAAAAACTTTAATTTCAAATTTTTGCAAGTAATCTACTAAACCATCTACAAGTGGTTTTTCAGGTCCTACCACCACTAATCCAATTTTATTTTTTAAGATATAGTCTTTAAAGATTTCAAAATTATTTGTGTCTATATTAACATTGTTAGCTATTTTGGAAGTTCCAGCGTTTCCAGGGAAACAATAGATTTTATTTACTTTCTTTGAACGCTTGAGCAGTTCACATATTGCGTGTTCTCTGCCACCACTTCCTATTACACCAACGATCATGTATAAGTATATAAACTAAAAATGAGTAAAAAATTAGCAAAAATAAAATATTTACCAAATAATTTTCAAGTTATAGAGCCCGGCGATCATGTTATCTGTGCAGTTTCTGGTAAATCTATAAGTTTAGAAAATTTAAATTATTGGAATGTTGATTTACAAGAGCCTTATTATTCATATGTTGAAGCAAATAAAAAAAGAGAAAAAATAGAAAAAAAATAATTTATTTCCATCGATTATGAGACCAAATCCAATAATTTGGCCTTTTTAATATCATATTTTCAAGTAATTTGTTTAGTTCATTTGTAATTTCCTCAACTGATTTATTTTCGTCAAAATTAATGGGCTTATTAATAGTCATTTTAAACTTAATGTCGTCAAATCTCTCAATAAAAATTGGCACAACTGGTATTTTGTATTTTTTTACTAATTGAGCAGGAATAGTTGTCGTGGAAGCTTTTTCATTAAAAAAATTTGAATCTATTCCCTCAGAAACTCTTTGATCAATCATTAGTGCAGTCGAAAACCCATCATTTATTAATTTAACTAATTCTTTGGTCCCTCCAATTCCTTTTTTTATTTGAAACTTACAAATATGATCTCTTCTTATTTTCTCCATTATTTTATTTAAAAAAAAATTATTTAATGGTCTATATATTGCAGCAACTTTGATGCCCATTTTTTCTATTTGCATTGCCATCAATTCAAAATTACTAAAATGACCTGAGATAAATACTACTCTCTGTTTATTAAGTTTGATATTTTCAAGAATTTTCCCACCATTTACAATGATGTTATCATTTAATTGATCGCGTCTAAATTTTTTAATAAACATATATTCTGCAAACACTCTTCCATAATTATTCCACATCGAAATATAAATTTCTTTTAATTCATTTTGACTAATATTTGGGAACGCCTTTTTAATATTAGAATAAATTAATTTTTTTGATCTAAAGAGTGGACCAATTATTTGAAAAATTTTACCGCTTAAGTTTGAAGCTAATTTAATCCCTAAAACTTTGAATATACAAAAAAATATAATTACAAGAATAAATTGTAAAAAATATTTTATATTTCTCATGTCAATTAAGAATTATATCTAAGAATTCACTTTCGTTTTGAATCTGAAGCACTGATTTAACAAATTTAATTTTATTAGTATATTTATCATTTAATCTATAAAAATCTTTTTCAGTTGTAATTATTTTGCAATTGATATTTTCAGCTTCTGTAATGATGTTGTTTATATCTTTATCTGAATAATTATAATGATCTGGATATTCAATTTCTTTTGAAATATTTATGTTATTTTTTTTCAACATTGATATGAAAGATTGATGATTTCCAATTCCAGAAAATACTAAGTATTTTTCTTTTTGACTGAATTCATCCAGGTTAAGAGGTACGTAATTCCCAACAAAAATTTTTGCTTTGGGATTTACTTCAAGAATTTGATTTTTAATATTTTCTAAATTTTCCATATTACCATTAATAAAAATATTTTTATAATATTTTATATTTTTAAAGTTTTCTCTCAAAGGTCCTGAAGGTATCGTGAAACCATTTCCAATCCAATTAACATCATTGAAACAAATGAAAATTATATCATAGTCTATAGAGCAATCTTGTAAACCATCATCAAAAATTGCAACTTTATAACCTTGATCAACAGCATCCATCAAAGAGTTCAGTCTTCTTTTTGATTTGAATAGTTTTCCCTTATTTTCCAATATTTTTTGTTCATCTATTTGGTTAGAATAATCTTTTTTTATAAAGCATGACTCGATGCTTCTTTGATTAAGCATTTTGTGTATTTTCAAACTCAAAGATGTTTTACCTGTGCCACCCACATAAATGTTGCCAACACATATTGTTTTAATTTTTTTTATTTTTTCTTTTTTTGTAATTGTTTTTTTTATTAAATTTACGCCAATTAAAATTAGTGATAAGGGTAAAAGAAGATAAGGTAAAATTTTCGAGTTTTTATTGTCCCAAAATTTGGGTTTATTAATTTTCATAATTTATTGATTTACTTAGTTTATTTAATGTATTTTTAAATATTACATTACCCAATTTTTGTATTTTTTTTACCTTTTCCATCTTTTTTCTAAAAATTACTTCGTTAGAAAATTGTAGTGGACTTCTTATTTCTTTGGATATGCTTAAGGATTTAAGGAATGCATATACCTCTCTAAAATTACTAATATTCGGTCCGTGAAGTATTTTTGCTCCATAACGTGCCGGTTCTATTGGGTTTTGACCACCTTTATTAGTTATAGATCCTCCCAAAAATACTGTAGTCGCTATTTTATAAAATCTTTTAGATTCACCAAAAGTGTCAACAATATAAATATCTATATCTTTTAAATTTTTTACTTTTGCACTGTGATAAGAGGTTTTCAAATTAAGTTTTCTTAGTTCATGGTTGATTTCGTCAACCCGATGAACATGTCTTGGGATGATTATTGTAATTAAATTATTATATTTCTTTTTTAAGAAAATATGAGTTCGTGCTGCAAATACCTCCTCATCTGCGTGAGTACTTGCAGCAATACATATTTTGTATTTTTTAAATTTATTTTTAATTTCATTATCAAATTTTTTATTAACGGTTTTTTCATTCTCAAAAAATTTTAAATTTCCAATATAATTAATATTTTTTACTCCTAATTTTTTCAGATATCTTATCGTTTCTTTGTTTTGGGGATAAGCGAAATTTATCTGATTAAAAATTTTTAATGAAAATCTTTTTAATTTCATCCATCTTTCAAAAGTTTTTTTTGTTATTCTTGCATTTAGAAGAATTAAAGTAATATTCCTTTTTTTAAGTGATCTAAAAATACTTGGCCAAATTTCTGACTCTAAAAAAATTGCAGAATTTGGCCTCCAATAATTAAGAAAAAAATTAGAAAAAAAAATATGATCTATTGGAAAAAATTGATGGACCACTTTCTTAAATCTATATTTTTGAAGAATTTTTGATGAACTTAATGTACTTGATGTTACAAGAATTTGGTTAAAAGAATTATCTTTGTCATATTTATTAAGAATGGGCAGAACACTCATTAGTTCACCTACACTCGATCCATGAATCCACAATAATTTCCCAGAGCGCCTTTTTTTTGAAAAAAAACAAAATTTTTCTTTAAACCTTAATATGTCCTCTTTACCTTTAAAGATTCTTATTAAAATTATTATTGGTGAAAATAAAATTATTAAAGTTATTAATAATTGATAAATTAAAAACATATTTATTTTTGTATTTGTTTTTCATAAAAGTTTTTATAAAGGTCAGAATTTTCCAACAATTCCTCGTGGCTACCACTTGCAACCATATTCCCTGAGTCAATTACGTAAATATTGTTTGAATTTAATATTGTCGATAATCGGTGAGCAATAACAATAGTAGTTTTATTTCTTGTCAAAACAGATAACGCATCCTGAATTTTTGACTCTGTCTCGCTGTCAAGAGATGATGTTGCTTCGTCTAGAAGAATAATCGAACTTTTTTTCATCATTGCTCTGGCAATTGAAATTCTTTGCTTTTCTCCTCCTGATAATCTAACTCCATTTTCACCAATTAAAGTGTCATATTTTTTTGGAAGCAATTCTATAAATTCATTACAATAAGAAAGCTTAGCAGCTTTATAGATCTCCTCATCTGATGCATCTACATTTGCGTATTTGATATTATTTTTAATTGTGTCATCAAATAATGTTGTTTCTTGACTAACTAAAGATATATTATTTCTTAAGGACTCAATTTTAGTTTTGTATATAGATTGATTATCAATAGTGATATCACCAGAATTAACATCGTAAAATCTGGGAATTAAATTTAAAATTGTGGATTTTCCAGAACCACTATGCCCCACCAAAGAAGTCATTTTACCACCACTAAACTCTAAGTTAATTTCTTTAAGTACTTTACTTTGTTCATTAACATCATATGAAAAGTTTACATTTTTAAAGTTAATTTTTGCATTTTTTAGATTTAGAACTTTAGCCTCTTTTTCATCTTTAATTTTATTTTCATTATCAATGATTGGTAAAATTCTTGAAGCAGCAGATAAACCTTGATCCAAAATCATATTTAGTGTCGATAAAGACCTAACTGGTTGATATGCCAGCATCATTGCAGCTAAAAATGAAAAAAAATTATTTATATCAAGTTCATTTTGCATCATTAACTTACCTGAATAAAAAATTAAAACTGCTATCATTATTCCAGTAAGAGTTTCCATTATTGGAGACATTCGCACAAAAACCACTTGTATTTTTTTATTCTTATCTTTTAGTTGCTCTAAGTAACGATCGGCTCTTAAATTTTCATAATTTTCTTTTTGAAAAATTTTAATTAATTTATGGTTTTTAAATAATTCAACTAAATATGTAGTTAGAAAACCTGATTTTTCTTGAGCCTGAGTAGTTACCTTACCGATTCTTTTTCCTAAAGTTTTTGCAGAAAAACCAGCTAAGGGTATCATAACAATTGATATCAAAGCTAATTTCCAATTTTGAGTAAACATAACAAATAACAAACCAATTAGTGTAAGCGAATCTTTAAATAATGTTAATAAAGCATGGCTTAGTAAATTTGTTATATGTGTAACATCGTAGGTAAGGTTAGAAATAAAACTTCCAGAGTGTTTTTTATCTATGATTTGAGTATCAGCTTTAATAAGAGATTCTGTCATATCGTACTGCAATTTTTTCTTAACCTCCTCACCGACCCCAATCATTGTAGATTTTGCAAAATATAAAGAAAGTCCTTTTAAAAAAAAAGCAATGATTATCATAAAGGGAATTAAAAGAATTAGAGATTGGTCCTTTTCTATAAACAATTTTTTAATAGCAGGATCCAACAACCAAGCTATTGCTGAAGTGCTACCAGCAACCAAAATAGAAAAAATGCCAGATAAAAGAATTTTATCAAGGTATTTTCTTGAGTAATCCTTATAAAGTCTTTTGTAAATTTCTGTGTTTTTCATTAAAATAGTTTTCCTACCAGGATAGTTGATAAAACAATTAGACCAAAATAATTATTACTTTTAAATATTTTGAGAGATTTTTCTGCACTATCTGGTTTAAATGATCTAATTTGATAGCCAAATAATTGAATTATTGGAAAAATTAATAATAAGAAATACATAAGATTAAATTTCAAAATATAACCTCCCAAGATAAAGCTAAGAATGAATATTAGATAACATAGGGATAAAAATAACTTTGAGTTTTTTTTGAATTTAATTGAAGTCGATTTTAATCCTATTATTTCATCATCTTTGATATCTTGATAACCATATATTGTGTCGTATCCGAGTGTCCAAAATATGGCCCCAAAATAAAACAATAAAGGTATTAAACTTACTTGTTCAGTATAAGATGTCCACCCAAGCACTAGGCCATAGTTAAAAGTAATGCCTAAAAATAGTTGTGGCCAATATGTGTATCTTTTCATTAAAGGATAAGTAAATGCCAGAGGCATTGAGCCTAAAGCTAAAATAATTGTGAATAAATTAAAATTGAGTAAAACAATTAAAGCGAGCAAACATAACATTAGTGCATAAATTAATGCTAATTTCCAAGTTATTTTTCCTGAAGCTAAAGGTCTATCTTTTGTTCTCTCAACTTTTTTGTCAAATTCTTTATCAAGTATATCATTAACAATGCATCCAGCCGATCTCATTAATACGGATCCTAAAAAAAATAGAGTTAAGTAAAAAAAATAATCATTTAAACTATCGTTAAAATCATAGGCTAGAGTTAGACCCCATGCACAAGGCCAAAATAATAACATGTAACCAATAGGTTTTTTTAGTCTAGTTATTTCGATAAAAATATTTAAATGGTTCATAAATTTTTACTTGTAAATAACAGGGGCAAGATTGATAATCAAATTGATTCGTATGAATATAGATTACACAGTTACAGCACTAATGTTTCCAGCTATTCCTTTATTGATGGGAGTTTATAGTAATAGATTTCACACTTTAAGTAATTTAATTAGAAAACTACATGATGAACATGTTTATGAGAAACATATTCCACCTGAGTGGAAAAAACAATTTCTCAATTTGAGCAATAGAATAACACTTCTAAGATGGACAATCTTGTTTGCGGCGTTCGGATTTTTATTCAATATGTTAACTGTTTTTGCGCTTTATATGGATGAGCTTCTACTGGCAAGAGTTATTTTTGGTTCATGTTGTCTTTCAATGATAATATCAATAATATTTTTTATTAGAGAAATACATATATCTACGAATGCTTTAAAACTTCATATGTCTGATATGGATGTAAACGTAGACTAGGGAATTATAATTGCAGGACCCGTCAATAATCTTGCTTCTAAATCCTTATGAGCTTGTGCAGCGTCTTTTAGAGAATATTTTTTTGAAACTTTAACTTTAAATTTATTTGTTAGTAAAGCATCAAATACTTTTTTTGCAGACTCAACAAGCTCTTCTCTTTTGACTGTATAATGAGCAATTGAAGGTCTTGTAAAGAATAATCCTTTGGCATTAATATCTTTTTTAACATCGATTGTATCAACGTATCCTGACGCATTTCCAAAAGCCACCATCATACCCCTTATCTTTAGTAATTCGATTGAACCTTTGAAAGTTTTAATACCAACACCATCATAGACTACATCGATACCGTTTTTGCCAACAATTTTCTCTACTTCAGATACAAAATCTTTTTCTGAGTAATTTATTACATGGTGACAGCCATTTTTTTTTGCAATTTCTTCTTTACTTTTTGAACCTACAGTTCCAATCACCTCAGCACCTAATGAATTTGCCCATTGGCATAAAATTTGACCAAGACCTCCTGCTGCAGCATGATATAAAACTTTATCACCTTTTTTTAAAGGATATGCTCTATGTATCAAATACTCTGCAGTAATTCCTTTTAATGTTATGCATGAGGCTACTTCATCAGAAACTCCATCTGGAACTAAAACTAATTTTTCCTCAGGCATTATTTGCTTTTCTGAATAAGCACCAATAGGCATTGATGCATGAGTTACCCTGTCACCAATTTTAAAAAATTTTATGTCTGACCCGACTTCTTCAATTATTCCACAAGACTCAAGACCTATACCACTCGGTAATGGAATAGGATAAAGTCCAGTTCTATGATAAACATCAATATAATTTAAACCGATAGATAAATTTTTAATCAAGACTTCTTTCGGTCCTGGTTTTCCAATTTCTGTATCTTTGAATGTTAAAACCTCAGGTCCACCAAATTTTTCTATTTTGATTGATTTCATTAATTATTTTACAAAATTACCACTATGATAATCTTGAACAGCTTGTAAAATCTCTGATTTAGTATTCATTACAAATGGTCCACCTCGTGCTATTTCCTCATTAATAGGTTTTCCTGAAATGACTAAGAATTTAGCATTAATTTTTGCAGATACTTTTAAATTTTCACCTCGTGATAACAATACCAGAGTACTGTCTTTTACTTTAGTATGTTTTTTTTCACCAATTTCTATTTCACCATTTATTAAATATATAAATGAATTATGAGTAGAAGGAATCTTAAAATCAAATTTTTTACCTTTGTTTAGTTCAACGTCAAAATAAATAGGTTCAACATTATGACCTTTTACAGGACCTTCTGCTTTTTCAAATTTACCAGCTATGACCTTGATTTGTTTATCTTTATCTTTATGAATTTTCATTTTATCAGCATCAATATAAATATATTCAGGTTTACTCATTTTCAGTTTTGCTGGCATATTAATCCATAATTGAAAACCATGTAATTTACCTTCTTTCATTGCAGGCATTTCCGAGTGAATTATCCCGCTTCCTGTTTTCATCCATTGAACATCTCCTGCCGACATTTTTCCTTCACCACCTGTACTATCTTTATGTTCAAAGTCACCTGCAAGCATATATGTTACTGTCTCGATACCTCTATGAGGATGGGGAGGAAAACCAGCAATATAGTCCTCGCTGTTCTCAGAGCCAAATTCATCTAGCATTAAGAATGGATCAAAATAATTAGGCTCCACTCCAATGCTTCTTTTGAGTTTCACTCCTGCACCATCTGACGAATTAATTGGTTTTATAATTTTCTGAATTTCAATTGAACTCATAATTTTTTATTTATTGTTACCTTTTATAAAAAAGAATAATCCACTTACTAGTAGAAATATTTGCACACTAGAAAATAATTTTGTTGTTATAAACCAATCAGAATGTGCTACCACGAGAATACTTGACATTAATAAAACTATATTAAGTCCAGCTAATCTTGTTAATATGTTACCTAAAGGATTTTTTATAAAAGCTGCTATTATAATAATAATTCCTGATAATAGTTCTGATAAGGCTACAGTAGATGCTAAGATTGGGTGTAAATCATAATACTCTACAAGACCCTCCGGAGGGAGAGGAAATTTTTTAGACCCATAAATTATGAAAGCTATACCAAGAATAAATCTAAGCGAAAGTGAGGCTAATGCCTCAAAATTTTGAAGATAATTATCAATTTTTTTATCAAAGTTGTTCATAAATTTATTTTATTATTATTACAAATATTCTTAATTACAATCATGAAATTTATATTATTAGATTATATTTAATATTTCTTTCAAATTTTTAATTACATGCTTTGGTTTAAAATCAAGTTTGTCAAAAATATTTTTATTTCTGTTTACCCAAATAGCATTATAACCGTAATTTCCTCCACCAGAAACATCCCAGGTATTTGCACTTAAGAAAGCGACTTCATTTACTTTAATGTTATATTTTTTAGTTGGCATTCCATAAACTTTTGAATCTGGCTTATAAATCCTAACCTCCTCAATAGAAAATAAATCATCAAATAAATTCTCTAGTTTATTACTTCTTACCAACCCATTTAATAGATGTGGTGTTCCATTCGATAATATAGCTAACTTGTAATTTTTTTCTTTCAAAATTTTTAAAGTTTCTGGCACTTCCTCAAAAGTAGATAGAGTTTTATAAAGATCTAATAATTCATTTTTCATTGAACGATTTATATTAAAATTTTCCATCGATTTTTCTAAACTATCTTCAGTGATTTCCCAAAAATCTTTATGTCTTCCCATCAAACTTCTAAGCCAAGTATATTCTAATTGAGTTGTTCTCCAGTAATTTGAAAATTTTTCCCATTTGTCTCCTATCTGATCTTTACATTTTTCAGCAGCAGAATTCACATCAAACAATGTCCCGTAAGCATCAAAAATTATTGCTTTAATATTTTTCATAAATTAACCTATCATATATGGGCAATATTAGATTATTTTTTTCAAATCCAATAACGAATGGTATGACTGGTATGTTGGATAAATCTCAATCACATTATTTAAATAAAGTTATGAGAATAAAAGAAAATGAGTTTTTTTCTTTGTTTAATGATAAAGGTGAGTGGGAAGCAAAAATTTTGAAAATTTTTAAAGGCTTAGTTGAATTTGAAATAATCAAGCAATTACGACAAAAAGAAAATATGAAAGATTTGTGGTTAGCATTCTCTCCAATTAAATCTAATTATCAAAATTTTATGATTCAAAAAGCAACTGAATTGGGGGTAACAAAATTTTTACCTATAATTTTTGATAGAACTATTGTTAGAAGTATAAATGTTGAGAGATTAAAAAAAATCGTAATAGAAGCTAGCGAACAATCAAATCGTATAAATATCCCATCAATTGAACAAACTCAAAACCTCGAAAGTTTTTTAAATTCGAATTTAGTAGATTTGATATTTACAGATTTAAATTCGACCAATAAAAAAATTGATAAATCTAAGTTAACGAATAAACCAATTTGTATAATCGTAGGTCCGGAGGGGGATTTTTCAGAGTTAGAAAGAGAAAAGATTCTTACTTTTAAGGGAGTTCAAACTGTTAAAATTAATGAAAATATTTTAAGATCTGAAACAGCTGTGATATCAGCTATTTCAATCGTAAATTATGCAATTAATTGATAAATTGTCGCGAAAACTAAAGTGTAATTTTTAAAAAAGAGCTTTATATAGCTATTAAATATGAAAAAAATTTTATTTATAATTACAAGCTTTTTAATAACAACAGCAGCTTTTGCAAATCAACCAACTGATTGGCAATTTGGATTCCAAAAAGCTGCCTCAGAGTCCATGAGAGATATTGTATCTTTTCATAATAATTTATTATTACCAATTATCATTGCGATTAGTGTTTTTGTTTTATTTTTAATGCTTTATGCATGTGTAAGATTTAGAGCCTCAGCAAATCCAAATCCTTCAAAAAGAACACATAATGTTACTGTTGAGGTGTTGTGGACATTAATACCTTGTTTGATTTTAATTGTAATGGCAGTTCCATCTTTTAAGATTTTGTATAAACAAGACTCAATTCCAAAAGCAGATTTAACAATTAAAGCAATTGGATATCAATGGTATTGGGGTTACGAATACCCAGATGAAAATTTAATATTTGATTCTTACATGATAGAAGAAAAAGATTTGAAGCCAGATCAACCTAGATTACTTGCTGTTGATAATGAAGTTGTTGTTCCGGTTGGAAAAGTAATAAAAGTACTAATCACTGCTAATGATGTTCTTCACGCATGGGCCTTACCATCTTTTGGAGTTAAAAGAGATGCTGTGCCCGGTAGAATTAATGAAACTTGGTTTAAGGCAGAAAAAGTTGGCACTTATTATGGACAATGCTCTGAACTTTGTGGTATTAAACACGCTTTCATGCCAATAGCGGTAAAAGTTGTTAGTGAAGAGGAATATCAAGAGTGGTTATCAGAGGCACGAGTAAAATTTGCAAAAGAAGAAATTAAAAACGATAAACTTAAATTAGCGAGTAAATAAAAATGTACACACAAACATCTTCACACGACGATCATCATACACCTACTGGTTGGAAGCGTTGGGCTTATTCTACTAATCATAAAGATATAGGAACAATGTATTTAATTTTTGCAATTGTTGCAGGAGTTATTGGAACCGCATTTTCAGTTTTAATGAGAATGGAACTGATGCATCCAGGAGACGGTATTTTGGGTGGAAACTATCACTTATATAATGTTCTAGTTACTGGTCACGGGTTAATCATGATTTTTTTTATGGTGATGCCTGCTATGATTGGTGGTTTTGGTAATTGGTTTGTTCCAATAATGATTGGTGCACCTGACATGGCATTTCCAAGAATGAATAACATTTCTTTCTGGTTGTTACCCGTTTCTTTAACATTATTAATTTTATCAATTTTTGTAGATGGCCCTCCGGGACAAACAGGTGTCGGTGGTGGATGGACTATTTATCCTCCATTATCATCAAAAGCAGGTCAACCAGGTCCAGCAATGGACCTAGCGATATTAAGTTTACATTTGGCAGGAGCCTCATCAATTTTGGGTGCCGTTAATTTCATAACGACAATTTTAAATATGAGAACCCCAGGTATGACATTACATAAGATGCCTTTATTTGCTTGGTCGATTTTAGTTACAGCATTTTTATTATTGTTATCATTGCCAGTATTAGCTGGAGCTATCACAATGTTGTTGACCGACAGAAATTTTGGAACTGCCTTTTTTGAAGCCCAAACGGGAGGTGACCCAGTATTGTTCCAACACTTATTTTGGTTTTTTGGTCATCCAGAAGTTTATATTTTAATTCTTCCAGGTTTCGGCATGATAAGTCATATTGTTTCAACATTTTCAAGAAAGCCTGTCTTTGGATATTTAGGAATGGCATACGCAATGGTAGCTATTGGAATTGTTGGATTTGTAGTTTGGGCGCATCATATGTATACGGTTGGGCTAAGCACCGATACTAAAGCCTACTTTTTAGCAGCAACAATGATTATTGCTGTTCCAACAGGAATAAAAATTTTTTCATGGATAGCAACGATGTGGGGTGGATCTATTTCATTTAAAACACCAATGGTTTGGGCATTAGGATTTATTTTTATGTTTACTGTTGGCGGCGTAACAGGAGTAGTGCTTGCCAATGCAGGAGTAGATACAGCAATGCACGACACTTATTATGTGGTTGCTCATTTCCATTATGTCCTTTCCTTAGGAGCCGTTTTTGCAATATTTGCAGGGTTTTACTACTGGTTTTCAAAAATGAGTGGTTATGAATATTCAGAGTGGTTAGGACAATTACATTTTTGGTTAACCTTTATTGGTGTAAACTTAATATTTTTTCCACAACATTTCTTAGGTTTAGCAGGTATGCCTAGAAGATATGCTGATTATCCAGATGCATTCGCAGGATGGAACTATATATCATCTATAGGATCTTATGTTGCGGTAGCGGGATTAGCAGTATTTTTTATAAACCTTATCTACGCATTTGCAAAAAAGAAGTCAGCAGCAAAAAATCCTTGGGGAGAAGGAGCTACAACCTTAGAGTGGACTGTGCCATCACCACCAAATTTTCATACTTTTGATGAACTTCCAAAGTTTGAGGATGATCAAGATACACAAAAATCACACGGGTAGTAAAATTATAAAAAATTGATGAATAATATTAGGCTAAAAAAAAGAAGTTTAAGCCAAGAGGATTTATTTAATTTTTCAGAGCTATTTAAACTAATGAAGCCTAGAGTAATGTCTCTAGTTATTTTTACTTGTGCTGTGGGTCTATTGACAGCACCAAACCTAGTTTCAACTAAAGAGGCTATAATTGGCATTTTACTTGTTTCATTAGGCGCCGGCGCAGCGGGGGCATTAAATATGTGGTACGAGTCTGATCTCGATGCTCTAATGACGAGGACTTGTTTAAGGCCAATTCCGACTGGAAAGGTAAATAAGAATCAAGCTTTAATATTTGGCATTACCCTATCAATTGTTTCCGTAGTAGCCTTAGATTATTTTACAAATAGGATTTCAGCTGCAATATTACTTTTAACAATATTGTTCTATGTATTTGTTTATACAATCTGGCTTAAGAGAAGAACGCCCCAAAATATTGTTATTGGTGGGGCTGCAGGTGCATTTCCACCAGTTATAGGATGGACTATTTCTACAGGTTCGCTTTCGTTAGAACCCCTTACCTTTTTTCTTATAATTTTTTTTTGGACTCCTTCACACTTTTGGGCTTTGAGTTTGTATAAATCTGATGATTATAAAAAAGCTAAGTTACCGATGCTTCCATTAACCAATGGAGTTGAGTCAACTAAATTGAATATATTCATTTATTCTTTGCTAATGGTGCCTGTAATAATTTTCCCATTTTTAATAGATTTTGTTGGTTTAGCATTTTTAATACCATCATTGATGCTTACTTTTTACTATAATTATTTGTGTTATGAGCTATTTAAGTTCAAAAAAGATAAGTTTAATCCCAAAATAGCTAAAACTATATTTGGATATTCAATACTTTATTTATTTTTGATTTTCGTCCTATTTTTGATAGATAAAATTGTATGATAACACCCGATAAAAAAACAAAAAGAAAAAACATTTTTACTGCATTAGCAATTATTGCTTTTATGATTTTTCTTTTCTTTTTTACTTTATATAACACAGGAGTATTTGACAGGGCCATATGATTGAGAAAAAAAAATTAACACCACTAGTTCTTGCTGGAATATTTGTTTTAATGTTGGGTCTTTCATATGCTTCAGTGCCCTTGTATGAAATTTTCTGTAAAGTGACAGGTTTTGGGGGAACTACTCAGGTTGCAAATAAAGCTCCAAAGATTGTTTTAGATAAAGTTGTTAGTGTGAGATTTGACACAAATGTGAACAATTTGCCTTGGGATTTTAAGGCTAAGTCTAATGTGATGGATGTAAAAGTTGGTCAAGTTAATAAAATTGAGTTTGAAGTAACAAATTATAGTAATGAGCCAACGGCTGGTGTAGCGAGTTTTAATGTTTCACCATCAAGTTTTGGAAAATACTATAGCAAATTAGGCTGTTTTTGTTTTGAAAAGCAAGAGTTGAAAGCTGGAGAAAAGGCTACGTATGTGATGACTTTTTATTTAGATCCTGAGATGGTTAATGATGCAACTGTTAAAAATCTTGAGGATGTAACAATGTCGTATACTTTTTTCTCGACAGATTACTATAAACAATCATAATTAATATATGTCAGGTGAAAAAAAACACGATTATCATTTAGTTGACCCAAGCCCTTGGCCAATTTACGTTTCATTTTCCTGTTTGGTTTTAGCTCTGGGTACCGTTTATTATATGCACTCCGATGTTTCGTGGGGAATGTATTTGGGTTTTGCTCTTTTAATTTACGGTGCATACATGTGGTTTAGAGATGTTGTTATAGAGGCAGAGCATCAAGGTCATCATACACCCGTTGTACAAATTCATCATCGTTATGGCATGACATTGTTTATAGCCTCTGAGGTTATGTTTTTTGTTGCCTGGTTTTGGGCATACTTTGACATCAGTCTTTTTCCTAATGAATTTGTAGGGAATGTATGGCCTCCCAAAGATATTAAAACTTTTGATCCTTGGGATATTCCATTAATAAATACTTTAGTGTTACTCTTGTCAGGAACGACTGTAACTTGGTCCCACCACGCACTTTTAGAAGACGATAGAAAAGGTTTTATACAAGGATTAGTTGCAACTGTTATTCTTGGAGTATGTTTTACTGCTCTACAAGCTTACGAATATCATCACGCAACATTTAGCTTTTCAGATCATATATATGGATCGGTATTTTATATGGCTACAGGGTTTCATGGTTTTCATGTTATTGTAGGAACAATTTTTTTAGCAGTATGTCTTTGGAGAGGAAAGTTAGGTCACTTTAACAAAGATCATCACTTTGGTTTCGAAGCTGCTGCATGGTATTGGCATTTTGTTGACGTTGTATGGCTATTTTTGTTTGCAGCAATATACATCTGGGGAAGTTAGATCTGTATCATTGAAATATAAGTTTTTATTCTCTGTTTTTATAATTTTTTTTATTTTAGTTTTTATTGCCTTAGGTGTTTGGCAAATGATCCGTTTAAATTGGAAAAATAATCTTATTTTGGAAATTGAAAATTCACTCAAAAAACCTCCAGTTGAACTATCCCAATCGAATAAAGAAAATTTTTTAAAAATTAAAACGTCTGGATTAATAAATTTTGAAAAACAAATTTATTTATATAACCTGAATGAGTCAGGCACCCCAGGTTTTGAGGTAATAAATCCAATTTTTATTGGACAGGAAAATTATTTAATTAACCGGGGTTGGATACCATTTGAAAAAAAAGATACTCCAGAAATAAACGTATTTGATCAAAATAACATAATAGGTACATTGAGAATTCAGGGCAGAAAAAATATTTTTAAACCTGATAATGATCTAAATAAAAATTATTGGTTTAGTTTAGATAGGGAAGATATATTAACATTTACAGGTAAGAATTTTTCTAAATATATAATTTATCTTGATGGAAATTATCAATTTCCTAGACCAAAAAAAATTACCGCTAATATTTCTAATAATCACAAAAAGTACGCAATGACATGGTTTTCATTAGCGATTTCAATTCTTTTGCTATATCTATATTTTAGAAAAAAGAATTATTAATGAATTACATAAGTACAAGAAACAATCATAAAAACTTTACTTTTAGAGACGTTTTCCTAAAAGGTTTGGCTGACGATGGGGGACTATTTGTTCCCAAGTCAATTAAACCTTTTAAAAAGGAAGAATTAAACAATCTAAAAAACCTTAGTTACAATGATTTAGCAGCTGAAATAATTTATCCATTTATAGGAGATTTCATGCCTAAAGATGATCTAATCTCTTTGATTTCAAAATCATATTCAAATTTCAGATCCGACGACGTTGTTAAAATATCAGATCTAGGAGATTTAAAAGTATTAGAATTGTTTCATGGACCTACACTTGCTTTTAAAGATATCGCAATGCAACTAATAGGTAATTTTTATCAATATCATTTAGGCCGTGATCAAAAAAAAATTAATATAATAGTAGCAACTTCAGGTGATACAGGTGCTGCTGCCATAGACGCTTTAAAGGGAAAAAATAATTTAAATGTTTTTGTGCTACACCCTAACAATAAAATTTCGCCAGTGCAAAGAAGACTAATGACAATACATGAGGAGAGTAATGTATTTAACATTGCGGTGGAGGGTAATTTTGACGATTGCCAAAATTTAGTAAAAGCAATGTTTAATGACGAAAAATTTTCTAAAGCAATCAATATGTCGGGTGTAAATTCAATTAATTGGGCAAGAATTATTGCTCAATCAGTGTATTATTTTTACGCTTACTTTAAAGTTGGAAATGGTCAACCTTTGTCCTTTTCTGTTCCAACAGGAAACTTCGGTGATATTTACGCTGGCTATTTAGCAAAAAAATTAGGTCTTCCAATTGATAAACTAATCGTAGCTACAAATAAAAATGACATACTGCATAGAGCTATATCTGGTGGTGATTATAGTCAAAAGAAAGTTGAGGAAACAAATACACCAAGCATGGATATACAGATAGCAAGTAATTTCGAAAGACTTTTATACGACGTAAAAGATTGTAACTCGGATGTTACAAAAGATGTAATGGCTGAAATAAGAAATAACACTTATAAAATTGATAAAAATGACTTAGATAAAATCAAAAAGAATTTTATATCTGAAATGCTTGATGAAAACGAAACTGTTGAAATGATAAAAACTATCAATGATGAACATCAGATGGTAGTTGATCCGCATACTGCAGTGGGTATTGGCGCTGTGCGAAAATTGAGATTGGAAAAAAATTGTGTTGTATTATCAACTGCACACCCATGTAAATTTCCAAAAGCAATAGAAGATGCAATTTCAAAAACTGAAAATTTACCAGATAGTCTGAAATACGTTAATGACAGAAAAGAAAAATTTGAACTTCTATCAAATGATATTGAAAAAGTTAAAAAATATGTGATGAATTCAATATGAAACTTAAAATAAAAGACCAACTACCAGACACAGAAGTTTTTCAACTTGTTGATGGAGAGCCACAAAAAAACAAATTAAGAGAAATTATTGGTAATGGTAAAATTATTTTGTTTGGTTTACCTGGGGCATTTACATCAACTTGCTCTAAACTTCATCTTCCAGGCTTTGTGGCAAATGCAGATAAAATCAAAGCAAAAGGAATAGAACAAATATTTTGTCTATCTGTCAACGATCCTTATGTAATGAATGGTTGGGGAGAGATAAATAATACTACAGGTAAAATAAAAATGTTATCCGATCCTTATTTGTTATTCACAAAAGCAATTGGTGCAGAAGTTGATCGTAATGCAAAAGGAATGGGAATTAGATCAAATCGTTATTTAATAGTAATTGAAAATTTCACAGTTGTTAATATTCACGAAGAAAAAGAGACTAAAGAGTGTGGTTTAACTTCCGCAGAAAATTTATTAAATAATTTACTATAAGTTATGCGCTTTCCAAGCGCATGCTTTAATTGTTTGCTGCCGATCTTGCAAGTAAATCTACTTCATTATTTAACTCATCAGTAGAATGCGCTTTTACCCAATTCCAACTTATTTCAAATTCATTATTTAAAAGATCTAACTCTAACCAAAGTTCTTTATTTTTTACATCTTGTTTGTTTGCTGTTTTCCATCCATTTTTTTTCCAATTGTGAACCCATTCTGTTATTCCAGATTTCACGTACTTGGAATCTGTAAAAATTTGAACTTTACTACCTTTTGTAATTTTTTTAAGAGCTTGTATAGGTGCTAACAATTCCATCTGATTATTCGTAGTATCTTTTTTATTTCCTTTTATTTCAATTTTTTTTCCATCATCTAATATTATTGCCGCCCAACCACCTTTACCTGGATTTTCAATACATGAACCGTCTGTGTATATCTTAATCATTAACTTAAGTAATTTTTATAGGTTTTTAAATTATTATGTATTACTAATTTTTGATAATATTCTCTAGGATCTTTGATTTTTATTAATGCTGTTTTAGGAGTATTTGTATAGTCATAAAGTCTGGTCAAAAAATATCTCATTGCTGCACCACGGCATAGAATATTTAGTGATTTTTTTTCTTTTTCAGAAATTTTTTTTATACTTTCGTAACCTTTGATTAAATTCTTGATCTTTCTTTTATTAATTCTAAATCTTGATTTATTTTTATCAAAACACAAAGCATTTATACAAATAGCAATCTCATACATAAAATAATCATTAGCCGCAAAATAAAAATCAATTATACCAGATAGTTTATTACCTTTAAAAAAAATATTATCTATAAATAGGTCTCCATGGATAATACCCTTGGGTAATTTTTTTGGCCATTTTCTTTTTATATCTTTAAAATTAGTTTTTAAAAACTTCTCTAATTTAATAAATTTTTTAGACTTAAATTTAATACTATTTAGTAAAGGATTAAGATTTATAATACCCATGGAGTTTTTTCTGTAAAGCTTTAGCTTTTTTGTAGATAAGTGCATTTGTGCAATTGTTTTACCAATATCAAAACAATTTTTAAGATTAAGTTTTTTTTTGTCTTTTCCGTCAAGAAAAGTTACAACACAGGCTATTTTATTTTTGATCTTAATTAGATAATGACCTTGATTATTTTTAAGAGGTTTGGGGCAGTTAAAATTTAGATTTCTTAATTGATCCATTAATTTCATAAAAAAAGGTATTTCTTTTTTCAAAACTCTTTTTTCAAAAATTGTAAGAATAAATTTTTTATTTTTTGATCTAAGTAAATAATTTGTGTTTTCAATACCTTGTTTTATTCCTTCAAAACTTTGAAAATTTTCAAAATTAAATTTTCTGTTTATGGATGTTAAATCACTCCTATTGATCTTGGTATAGACAGCCATTTAATTCAATTTTTTAGGTACTTTGAAAACAACGTTTTCTTTAATTATCTCTACCTCGTCTATGGATACTGTAAATTTCTTTTTTAAATTATCTATGAAGTTTTCTACAAGAATTTCTGGTGCAGAGGCCCCAGAAGAAATCCCTATAGTTTTAGATTTTTCAATTAAATGATAAGGTATCTCACTTTGGGAGTGAATAAGATGAGCATTATTACAACCTGATTTTTTTGCGACCTCAACTAGCCTCACTGAATTTGAGGAATTTCTACTTCCAATTACAAAAAACATATCACAATTTTTTGCAATATTTTTTACAGCCATCTGTCTATTTGTCGTTGCGTAACATATATCCTCTTTATGTGGTTCTCTAATTCCAGGAAATCTATCTTTTAAAATAGTAATTATATTTTTTGTATCATCTACTGATAAAGTTGTTTGAGTTACGAAAGCTAATTTTTTTTTTTCTTTATATTTATATTTTTTTGCTTCATCTTCATCTTGAATAAGATCTATCGAACCTACAGGTAATTGTCCCATTGTTCCAACTACTTCAGGATGGTTCTGGTGTCCAATCAAAATTAAGTGATAACCTGATTTGTGAAGATTTTCAGCTTCACGATGAACTTTCGACACTAGTGGACAAGTAGCATCAACATATGTCATTTTGTAACTTTCAGCTTCAGAGGGAACTTTTTTCGGAACCCCGTGTGCAGAAAAAATTACAGGTCTAGTTTTATCTTTAATTTCTTCAAGCTCTTCAACAAATATTGCCCCTTTCTTTTTCAAATCGTCAACTACAAATTTATTATGAACAATTTCATGTCGAACGTAAACTGGAACACCGTATTTTTGAATGGCTTTTTCAACAATTTCAATTGCTCTCTCCACACCCGCACAAAATCCTCTTGGCGCAGATAGTAAAATTTTTATTTCTTTATTTTTCATTTTTTTCAATTAAATATTCGAGCAATATATGCGGAAAAGTTAAAGACGCCAAACCTATAAATATTAATTTCAAAATTGCGCTGTCTAAATTGTAATTATTATTTAAAAAATAAAGACCTATTAAACAAAAAATAGCAGTTAGGATAGTTAAAGGGGTTGCTTTTTTAATAAAAACTAAAAATCCATTCCATAAACTTTTTTGATCAAGTTCAGTGATTAATGAAATACTATGTCTTATGGAATGCAAAAAACAAAAATAAATTGTGAAAGCTATTAATGGAGAGAAATGCATATTTAAAATTATAATCGAGAAATAATCAAAAAAAATTGTAAATTTTTTTAATTCAAATTTTTCAACAAATAAAATAATGCTAGACAAGGCACTTAACACAATCCCAATTATCAAAAAATTATTATTTTCGATCACATTTAAACTTTGATAAAATGACTCATTTTCGATTAATAATAATTTGAAAATAGAAATTGTTTCATTAAAATTAAAATACAGTGGTGCCAATATTACTAAAGATCCTTTAAGAAAAAATAAAAATTGATTTAAATATGAATTATTATCAATTAAAAATTGGGTATCTTCTTTACCAAAATGAAATGAGGCAACAACTAAAAAAGCAATAAGTAATAATGTCGGTAAAAGTACCCAAAGAACTATGATAGTTACCACAATCAGAAAATAGGATGTATAAAAAGTGGATATATAATTTATTTGGAAAATTTTAAGAAGCTTCCTTCCCTTTATATGATCCAAAGAACCGTGTGATACACCAATTATTAAAATTAATAATAAACAAACCAATGGAGAAATACTTAGATTGTAAGCTTTTATAAAAGGTAGAGAAACAATATTACAAAATAAAAAAAAAATAAAAGAATGTTTAAAGTTAATTTTCTTAATCTGTATAGTCATTATCAATTAGTCAAATAAAGCTTTAATAAAAATTAATTTTGGCATTTTAAAAATTATACTTAAATCTTCTAAAAAATTACTTTTGTTTGATAGAAATTTTATAACAGTCTTTGGTGAAGTCTTAAACATCCTAAAGAATATATCAGACATTTTTTCAGGATTTTTTTCAAGAACACGTAAAAAAATTTCATCCAAAAATTGATATTTTCTATCTATTTCAAATTTTTTGGCATTTAAAATATTATCAATATTCTCTCTAATATACTTGCTGTGCTCTTGTATATTTAAAAAAGTATATCCAGTGCTTAATCTTGTCATTCCACCAGCTGTTCCAATATTAATCTTATTTTTCTCGTTTTCATTTAAAGGATAAAACAAGGGTATTGCTCCCTCTTCTTTATAAGTAACCTCATAATTTTTAATTTTTAAATTATTTTTAATATAATTGTTAATTTGATTTTCATAATCTTTTTGTGAATTGTCATTCATTTTTGACAACCAAGTTGTTTCTACTAAAGCTTTATTTTTTGTGTATGGCAATGTATAAAAAAAATGTACGCTTTCTCTTTGTTCGCAATCAAAATCCATAAGGTTAAAAATTTTTTCGTCAAAAATATCATTTTCTGTTTTTATTTCTACACCACAAAAATGTTGCCAAAGATTTAGGTAGTTCTTTTTAATAATTGGTACACTATTAAAAACTAAAGAATTTTGTTTGTTAACCTCTTCTATATTTTTAAAAAAGAAAATATTTTCGTTTTTTTTTAGTTTGTTCTTAATTTTTTCATAAAATAAACCACTATCAATGCTTTGATATGGAAAATTTTTACATTCTAAATAATTTGTTTTACCTGGGATATTAACTGAAAAATTCTCCCAATTTTTTTTCACACAATCGTCAAAGTTATGAGGTGCTACTCTCCAAAAAGACCAAGTCTTATCTCGTTTATATTCCTCCCTAGGTTCAATAATTGCCAAAGTTTTATTTCTTAATTTTTCATGAATCTCTAATTCATAGGCAAGAGATAATCCTGCACAACCACCACCGATAATTATATAATCAAATTCTTTCATTTAAATTTATTTCCTCATTTATCAGAATGTGATCATGTTGAATTTGATCTTCGTTTTTATTAATTAAGTATAGGCTGATTAAGTCAAAAATTGACAGAAAAGTCTCTAATACTTTTTCAATATTTGAGACATAAATCTTCCCTGACCTTTGGTAATTCTCCAAGGTTTTTTTTTTTAAAATTTTATATCCTATTTTTCTATACACTCTTCTAGCAACCAATATAGAAAAACGGAAACTTATTGGTATGCTTTTTATTGCATAGAAAGAATCTTGATAATAACGGTTCGCAAGATTAATAGTTGAGGAGATTTTTTCAAAATTTTCCTCTATATAAAATCTGTTATTTTTTGAATCTTCTAGGACATCTCTAGATATATTTGTTAATTGCATTGCTATTCCCAAATCAATAGCTGACTTAAGAGAATTTTTTTTTGTTACATTTAAAATTTTAGCCATCATTAAACCTACTGTCCCAGCTACTCTATATGAATAAATTATTAAATCTTTTTTTGAATTTAATTTAACTCTCTCTTTAATATCCGATTTAATACCAGCCAATAAATCTTGAACTATTTTTATGGATATGTTGAATTCCTCCATGATACCCCACATATCCTTTATAATAAGGTTATCAAATTTTTTTTGATTGAAGTCATTTTCAAATTTAGCAAATTTTTTTTCTTTGACCTCTATTTTGTCTTTATCGTCTGCAATATTGTCTGCAACTCTACAGAAATTGTATAATACAGAACATTTTTTAAGAGTTTTCCTTGGTAAAAAAAAACCAGCCCAGCTAAATGACTTAGCATAGATAGACAAGTAACTTTTATCAGACATTATAAAATTTTATCTAACACTTTAGCTGAGGAGAGTACGCCGGGCACACCAGCCCCTGGATGTGTCCCAGCTCCAACAAAATAGAGTCCGTCGTACATTTCAGATTTATTATGAAATCTAAAATAAGCGGATTGTGTAAATTTTGGTTGAATTGAAAAGCCAGATCCATACTTTGTGTTTAAATCTTTTTCAAAATAGTCTGGTGTCAAATAAAAATCTTCAACAATATTCTCTCTTAAGTTTGGCATAAGATCCTTTTCCATTTTTTCAATTACCAAATTTTTCATCTTTTCTCCTTGAATAGACCAATTAATTTTAGATTGATTATTTGGAACTGGAACAAGAACATAAAAACAATCCTGTCCAGCAGGAGCCATAGTTTTGTCAGTAGCAGAGGGTCTATGAAGATAATAACTTATATCATCATTTAATTTTTTATTCTCAAATATGTCGTCAAGATGTTCTTTATACTTATTTCCAAATTTTATTGTATGATGTTCAACGTTTTGGTAAGTTTTTTTTGTTCCAAAATAATAAACAAATAATCCCATAGAGTATTCCATCCTTTTTCTTTTCCATTCAAACATGATTGAATTTTTTGATTTTCCATTAAGCAACTTTTCATAAACTGCAGGTGGGTCGGCATTACAAATAACATTATCAGCTAAAATATTAGTATTATTATCAAGTCTGACTCCAGTTATTTTATTTCCACTTGAAATAATTTTTTCTACTTCATGGCCCTTTATGATTTTAATATCAACTTCATTCATTAGTTTCTCAAAACCTTTGATAATATTACCTGTCCCACCCATTGAGTAATGAATTCCCCATTTTTTCTCTAAATATAAAATTAGCCCATAAATAGAAGTAGTTGTAAAAGGATTTCCACCAACTAAAAGAGGATGCATGCTTAACATTCTTCGCAGTTTTTCATTTTTTATAAAAGATGAAACTAATGAATAAACTGATTTATAACTTTTAAGTTTTAGAAGTGAAGGAAGTTGCCGCATCATAAAAAAAGGTTTATCAAAAGGAACATCTGCCAACTCTACAAAACCCTTGTCAAAAATTTTTTCTGTAAAACTTACTAATTTTTCATATCCCTCAACATCATCTCTACTAAATTCTGCAATTTGTTTTTTCATTTCGGTTTCATCACCTGAGTAATTAAATTTTGAGTTATCTTCAAAAATAAATTGATACCAAATTTTAAGAGGGGAAAGTTCTATGTAATTCTTTGAGTCTTTTTTAAATAATTTGAATAATTCATCAATCAAATAGGGTGCAGTAATTACAGTGGGTCCACCATCGTAAGTGAAACCATTTTTTTTAAAAACTCTTGCTCTACCGCCAAGATCAGGATGTTTTTCAACTAATGTTACTTGATGACCCTTAGCTTTTAATCTTAGAGCTGCAGCAATACCGCCAAAACCTGAGCCTACCACAATAGAGTTCATCTTAATAATCTATAGTTTTTTTAAAAAAATTGTAAGAAAATTATGAATTAATTTTTTTTAATTGTTCTTTAGTCTCATCTAAATTTTTTTGAAATAAATTATCTAGTTTAGACTTATCAACGGATGTAGTAATAATTTTTTTAACAGAGTCTACTGCGATTTTTACTGATGCATCCTTTATTTCTTTAATCGCTGCCTCTTTCATTTGAACTATTTTGTTTTCAGCAGATGCTTTTTTAATTTCTGAAGACTTATGGAATTTATCATTAAGATCTATTATTAACCTGTCGCTATCTCTTTTAGCTTGTTCCAAAATTTCATTTCTCACAGATTGTGCAGTATCAAGTTTACTCTGGGCATTATTTAATAAATCTTTTGCTTCCTTTCGAAGTTTTTCACTCTCATCGATTTCATTTTTTATATCAGTAATGAGTTTATTCAATATTTCATTTATTTTTTTTGGCACTTTTAAATAAATCAACCCACCAAAAAAAATAAAAAATGAAACTGCCACCCAGAATGTTGAATCAATTACCATAGTATTTGCCTACATTTTTCCTGTATAAATCATCAACTATAGCTGAAATACTGCTGTTATTAATTTCAGTGCCTATTAAATTTTTAAGTATCTCTGAAGATGTTTCAATTGCGATCTTATTTATTTTCTCAGGAGCACCTTTCCTAAGCTGGTCAATCTCAGTTTCAGCTTTCTTAATTTCTTCATCAATTTGTTTTTCTAAACTATCTCTTTTAATGTTAATATCTTTAAGCGTTTTTTCTCTAGTCTCATTAAAAAGATTTTTCGACTCAAGTTTACTTTTTAAAATTATATCATCATATTCCTTGAGCTTTAATTCACTATCTTTCCTCTGTTTATCTGCAGCCTCAATGTTTTCTTGTATTTGTGATTTCCTTAATTCTAAGTTTGCACTAATTTTCGGTAGTATAAGTTTAGATAAAACAATATACAAAGTGCCAAAAACTAATGTAAGCCAAAAAATCTGGGAAACCCAAAATTCAGGATCTAATTGAGGCATACCACCACTTTCAGCTGCAAAAACCTCTTTTGAAAAAAAGAGGTACAAAAATATTAACTGAAAAAAATATTTTCTAATCATCAAATTTAAAACGCAAATAGAATGATTAATGCAACTACTAAACCAAATAACCCAGTTGCCTCTGCGAGAGCAAATCCTAAAAGTAAATTAGGAAATTGTTTTTGTGCTGCAGAAGGGTTTCTCATTGCGCCTGAAAGATAATTCCCAAAAATTATCCCAATTCCGACACCAGCACCAGCTAAAGCGATTGCTGCTAAACCCGCCCCGATCATTTTTGCTGCTTCTAATTCCATTATATCCTCCTTTGTTAGTTAATGGTGTAAATTTAATGCATCATTTAAGTAAATGCATGTTAAAATTGCAAAAACATAAGCTTGAAGAAAAGCAACTAAGATCTCCAAGCCAGTTAATGCAACAGAAAATGTTAAAGGAAGCCATCCTCCAACTATCCCAAGGCTTATAACAAAGCCCCCGAAAACTTTCATCATTGTGTGACCCGCCATCATATTAGCAAAAAGTCTAACTGATAAACTAATAGGTCTACTTAGATATGAGATTATTTCAATAACAACTATCAAAGGCAATAAAACAATAGGAACTCCGCTTGGTACAAAAAGTTTTAAATAACCAAATCCATGTTTTATAAAACCAATAATTGTTACACCGATGAATATGAATGCTGCTAAAACAAATGTTACTATTATATGACTAGTGACTGTGAAGGTATAGGGTATCATACCGAACATGTTGCAAAAAAGAACAAACATAAACAACGAAAATATAAATGCAAAATAAGGTTTTGCTTTAGATCCTGCTGTGTCGCTGATCATTTTAGATACAAATGTGTAGCTTAATTCCGCTAAAAGTTGAATTTTATTAGGTAACATAGAATTTTTTTTAGCCCCTAAATTAAAGATCAAGAGAATTGCAAGCGAGCTGACAACCATAAACAAACTTGCATTTGTAAATGAGATATCAAAAGCTCCGATTTTTATTTCTGGCCCAATTCTGTAAACTTCGAATTGAGTCATTGGATTTGCTGCCATAAATCTTATATCTATTTTTGCATATTTTTGGCAGATCTAATCACATTCGTAATACCTGCGATTACACCTACAAAAAAAAAAATTAAAATTAACCATGGTTTAGTACCAAAGGTATTGTCTAAAATAAACCCAATAATTGTCCCTACGGCAACTGCAGATACCAATTCTGTACTTAGCTTAAAAGCTGAGCCAATAGGCGATGAATTCTGCTTTTTGTTTTCATTGTTTTTCTTTGAGAGCTTTTTTTTTGCAATTTCTAAGCGAGTTTTGAACTGATTTTTAGACATCCGATTATTTTAATCAAGCAACCATACTCTCTGCTTTTTGTAAATCAACTGCTACCAGCTGACTTATTCCTTTTTCAGGCATGGTTACACCGTATAATCTATTCATTTTTGACATTGTTAATGCATGGTGTGTAACGATGATAAACTTTGTATTTGTTATTTTTGTAAGCTCATCTAATAAATTACAAAATCTTGTGACATTAGCGTCATCCAAAGGAGCATCTACTTCATCTAATACACAAATAGGAGATGGATTAGTTAAAAAAACTGCAAAGACAAGTGATAGTGCAGTTAAAGCTTGTTCTCCACCCGATAATAGAGTTATTGATTGAAGTCTTTTTCCTGGTGGACTAACCAACATTTCTAAACCTGCTTCTAGAGGGTCCTCTGAGTCAACGAGTTCAAGTTTTGCATTACCACCATTAAATAATTTTGTATAAACTTCATTGAATTTTCTATTAACTTTCTCAAAGGCTTCAATCAATCTCTCTCTACCCTTTTGGTTGAGTTCATTAATACTGTCTTTTAATTTTACAATTGCTGTCACTAAGTCTGCCCGGTCAGACTCCATTTTTTTAATTTCAGTCTCATATTTATTAGTTTCTTCGTCTGCTTTTAAATTAACGGACCCTAATTTTTCTCTCTCCTGTTTTTTTTTATCTAATAAATCTTCTTGATTGACAGCGTCAGGTAATTCTTCAACACCGTTTAAGTTTGAATTTTCCAAGATGTTTTCTTCAGTCAAATTAAGCTCAGACGTAATCCGATCTATGAGATCATTTTTTCTTTTTCTTAATCCTTCGACAGTTGCACCAGAACTTGCTTTTCTTTCTCTTATTTGAATAGATTGTTCTTGTATTTCATTAAGTTTAGTTCTCAGTGAGTCAATTTTTTCATCAGTATTATTTATAATTTTTTCATTTTCCTCTTTTTCTTCCTCTGAATTTCTTAAATTCTCAGAAATTTGCCCTTTTTTTTCAGCTTGTATTTTTGGTTGGTTGTCAAGTATTTCTAATTGATTGTTTAGATTATTCTTTCTACCAATCAATTCATTGACCATTTTTTCAGAATTTGAAAGTAAATTTTTCCAGCTTTCAATTTCTTTTTCAATTATCTTAATTCTCTCATTTCTTTTAACCGACTCTTCTTTAATATTTTGATTTTTACTGTAACTGTCAGCATACTTATCAATTATTTTTTCAAGATTATTTAAATTATTTAATGCTTCATCATTTTGTTTAGAATTTATTAAAGCTTTTATTTTCTCAATCTGATCACCTAAGTAATTTTTTGATTCCCTAAGATCCTCATTTGATTTTTTTTCTGTTTCAAAATATTTTGAGTCAACTTCTATCAAATCATTTTTTTCTTCCTTTAGTCTTTTTTCATTAGAATTGGCATCTATTATAATTCCTTTTTCCCTTGAAACATCTTCATTAAGTGTTGTTAACGACTTTTTAATATTTTCAATCTCCTCTTGAGTTCTAGTATTTTCTTTATCTAAACTCTGAAGTTCTAAATTCAATCTTTGAATTTTAGATAAATTTTCTATGTTTTTTTCTCTTAATGGAGTAACTTTTTCTGTTTCTAGTTTGATTAACTTTTCAATTTCTGTAATTCTTTCATTAAAACCACTAACCTCACTTTCAGCCTCCGTGTTTATCTCATTTTCAATTGTTATTTCCTTATCAATTTCTATTAATTTCAGATAGTAGAGACCAGCTTCGATTTTTTTTATTTCATCTGTTATATTTTTATATTTTGTGGCCTCATCCGCTTGTTTTTGAAGATTTGCTAATTGTCTTTCTTGCTGTCTTCTTAATTCATCTGCTCTCTTTAGATTATTTTCAGCTGCACCCAATCTTAATTCAGCTTCATGTCGTCTTACATGTAGACCAGATATACCGGCTGCCTCTTCAAGAATTGCTCTCCTATCAGTAGGTTTTGCTGTTACTAGAGCTCCAATTCTTCCCTGACTAATCATCGATGGGGAGTGAGCTCCAGTGGATAAATCAGCAAAAAACATTTGAGAATCTCTTGCTCTTACTTCTTTATCGTTGATATAAAACTTGGATCCTTTGTCTTTTTCTATTTTTCTTCTAACATTAATCTCATTAACTTCTCGATATTGAATAGGTCCCTCGCTAGTTTCATTTTTAACTGTTATAGAAACCTCAGCGATATTTTTAGATGGTTTATTTGAAGTGCCAGAAAAAATCACATCTTCCATTCCTGAGCCACGTAAACTTTTTGCAGATGTTTCGCCCATAACCCATCTAATGGACTCAACAATATTTGATTTTCCACAGCCGTTAGGCCCAACTATACCAGTTAAACCATCTTCAATTAAGAAATTGGTTTTATCAGCAAAAGATTTAAACCCATTTAGTTGGATTTTTTTAAACTCCATTAATTAGCTTATATCAGCTTTTCCAGAGTTTTTTTTAAATTTTTATAATTAAGAGTTTTCTCAAACTTTTTACCGTTAATTATTATCGTAGGAGTGGAATTTATCTCAAATTTTTTAGTACCTTCGATTCGATCATTTAAAACAAAATCTTCAATTTTTTTATCACTTATGCACTTTTCAAAATTTAAATTAAAGTTTTTGTTTTCAACAAATTTTTCTAGATTTTCATTAGCCTCCTCTATCGTCTTACCTTTAATCCAAGCCTGTTGATCAGAATATAAACTCATCATAATTTCTAAACTTTGATCCTGTTTGCACTGTGAAATTTTTGATGCGTTAAGAGCGATAATATCTAAAGGAAAGTGTCTAAATTCTATTTTTACTAAACCAGTATCAATAAATTCTTTTTTAAGTAACGGGTAAATATTATTGTGAAAATCTGCGCAATGACTACAAGTCAAAGACTCGTAAGCAATAATTGTTATTTTGGCATCATTTTGTCCAGAAATAATACGATTAATCTCAGCGTTTACCTTAACAGAAAGTCCTAAAATAATTAAGATTAATAAAATAGTTTTTTTCATTTTTCTCTGAATACTTTTGTTAGTTCGATTAGGGATTTTTTAATTTTTTCGTTTTTAACACTCTCAATTTTTTTGTGATATGTTTTTCTTGTCACAGCTTTTTTCTCTATTTTGTCACTGATTACCTGCTTTCGCTCCTCCTCAAAAGTAGTAAATTTGATCTTTTCAATTACTATATTTCCAAAGAAATTATTTACTCTATCCATAATTTCTTTTTTCGAATATTCTAAATCTATTTCATGACCTCTCTTAACCATAATTAATAACGTACTAACTCCAAATTTATTTGAATTTTTAAATGATTTTGGGAAACAAACTTTAAAGAGACTTTCTCCTACCAAAAATTTCCAATTATTCA
Source organism: uncultured Pelagibacteraceae bacterium (assembly GCA_902538495.1). GTDB lineage: Bacteria > Pseudomonadota > Alphaproteobacteria > Pelagibacterales > Pelagibacteraceae > Pelagibacter. The sequence continues at coordinate 32,562 of CACBFJ010000006.1, forward strand.
GTATTTCAGAAAAAATATGGCCTCTTTTGTTAATAACTTTTTTAATACTTGTTGGTAAGGTGTCTTTAAAAGATCTTAAGCCTTGAATGGATCTTAATCTCTGCTTAGTATTATTTTTGAAATACATATGACAGAAAAGATAATAACAAAAAAAGTTCTTAAATGGTATGATTTAAATAAGAGAAATTTACCATGGCGGAAAAAAGTACCTTCTTATAAAAAGCATTATTATACATTAGTTAGTGAATTTATGTTACAACAAACACAAGTTGTAACTGTTATTCCTTTTTTTAATAGATTTATAAAAAAATTACCTTCACTTGAGGACCTAGCTAAAGTTAGAGAAAATGAATTAATAAAATTATGGGAAGGTCTTGGATATTATTCAAGAGTAAGAAATTTACAAAAAACTGCTAAAATTATAATTAGTAAATATCATGGAAAAATTCCAAATAATTATGATGATTTAATATCTTTACCTGGTATCGGCAATTACACTGCTAATGCAATCTTAGCTATTGCCTTTAATAAATCCTGTATTCCTCTAGATGGAAACATTGAAAGGGTTTTAAAAAGATATCTTTATTTAAAAAAAGATGAGGAAATTCAAAAAGACAATCTAATAGAAAAAAAATCTATTTTTGGAATTTCATCAAGAGCAAGCGATTATGCACAAGCTTTAATGGAATTGGGAGCAATTATTTGCAAACCTAAAAATCCTGAATGTAGTGGGTGTCCAATCTCAAAAAACTGCAAGTCTTTTAAGAAGAAAGATTTTGATTTAGCTAAAATTACCAAAAAAAATAAAGAAAAATACTTTATTCTAAAAGTTTATAAAAAAAATCAGAGGTATTTGCTTATAAAAAACACAAAATTTAGTTTTCTTAAAAATTTAGCAATTTTTCCAATGGAAGAGCTATCTAACCCAAAAAATTTCAATGAAAATCTTAATTTTAAAATGTCAAATATGAATATGAACATAAAAATTCAATATCTCAAAAATGTAAAAAGATTTCCTTCATCTTACTGGTTTGATAGAAGAAAATTAGATAATTATATGCTTCCATCGTTCACTAAGAAAGTTGTTAAATATTTAGAAAAAAATTAATGAAAAAAGTAGCTATAATTGGTGCTGGAATTTCGGGGCTATTTATTGGCAATTTATTTAAGAGAAACAAAAAGTATCAAGTAAATATTTTTGAGAGAAATAGCTTGATCAATTCAAAAGAAGGTTATGGTATTCAATTATCCGTTAACAGCATCAAACTATTAAATAAAATTCAGTTTGATAAATTAGAAAACAGTGAAAAATTTAATCCAGATAAAATTAATTTTTACTTAGTTAAGAATTCTAATAAGATATGTGAGTTAAATATATCAGACTTTAATACTGAAAACTGTAAATATACTACTCTTAAAAGATCGTCACTTATTAATTTTTTAAAAAAAGATTTAGAAAAAGAAATAAAATTTGACCACACTATTTCAAAGATAGAACAACAAGATCAAATCGTTAAAATCTCTTTTGAAAATAATGAAATTTATGAATTTGATTATCTAATTATTTCAGATGGCGTCTTTTCAAAGAGTAAAAATTTGTTATCAAAAAATCAAATTGAACCAAAATTTAATGATACGTTAGCTATTAGAGGGATTATACCAAGTTCTTCAAACATGGCTGATAAAAAAAATATCTCATTGTTTTTAGGTTCAAATTTTCATTATGTTATTTATCCGGTCTCTCCTAATGGTGATTTAAACTTTATAGCTGTAATGAAATTTAAACTTTCAAGGGATGAGCAAAAAGATTTTTCGTTGTTTAACGATGATAATTTTATCAGAAAGATTTTAGAAAAAGTTCCACACTTAAATAAGGAATTTTTTGATAGTGTTAATGATTTAAAGATATACCCGGTATTTGTAAGTCATGATTTTTTTGATGTTAATAAGAATAATATTCATCTAATAGGAGATGCTTTTTTTGCATTTCCACCATCATTTGCTCAAGGTGCATCACAATCAATAGAGGGCGCGTACGAATTATTTGAAAATATAGAGAATAATACTGAAAATAATTTTTTTATAAATAGAGTTAACAAAACAAGAATGGTAAATAATCGTTCAAAATTTAATCAATTTGCTTTTCATTTATCTAATCCTTTAACAACATTGTTAAGAAATATTTTTTTGAAAAGATTAGTAAAAAATAAAAAGTTTTTAGAGGGCTATCTTGGAAAAATATATGAGAACTAACTATTAGAAATCAACCTTTGTCTTAAATGATCGATAGGAACTGCGTTTCCGTTCAAATTATAATGCCAATAGGTCCATCCATTACAGCTTTCAGCACCTAAAATTGTAGCTGCTACTTTATGGATTGAGCCCTCAGTTTGAGCATGTTTGATACTCCCATCAGCCATAATTTTTGCACTGATTTTCTTTTTATTATCAAAAATAGTGGAGCCTGGTTTAATTATTCCTAATTCAACTAACGAGCCAAATGGTATTCTTGGTTTAGATCTTCCGTTCTGTAGAGTATCTAAATAATCATCTTCTATAGGTTTAGTTTTGCATAATCTTTGCTCAGCAACTTTAAAATAAGTTTTTTCTTTTTCAATGCCGTAATAATTTCTCCCTAATTTTTTAGCAACTGTTGCCGTTGTCCCTGACCCTAAGAAAGGATCTAAAATTAAATCGTTTTTATTTGAAGTTGCTAATAAAATTCTGTGAAGTAGAGCCTCGGGTTTCTGTGTAGAATGTACTTTTTTACCGTTCTTTTTTAATCTTTCAGAACCATTACAAATTGGTAATTCCCAGTTAGACCTCATTTGAAGATCATCATTTAAACATTTTAAAGATTGATAGTTGAAAGTATATTTTGATTTTTCAGATTTTGAAGCCCAAATTAAAGTTTCATGAGCATTTGTAAAACGTGTCCCTCTAAAATTTGGCATAGGATTTTTTTTATTCCAAATGACATCATTTAAAATCCAAAAACCTAAATTTTGTATTACCGTACCTACTCGGAAGATATTATGATAACTACCAATTACCCAAATAGCTCCATTCTTTTTCAAAATCCTTTTGCACTCAGTCAACCACAGATAAGTAAAGTCATCATACTTCTTAAAATTTTCAAATTGATCCCATTTATCATTTACTGCATTAACCTTTGATCTGTCAGGTCTTGTGAGTTTATTTTTTAATTGTAAGTTATAGGGTGGATCAGCAAAAATTAAATCAAAAGTTTCATCTGGAATCTTTTTTAATTCTTTCAGGCTATCACCATTAATTAATTTATTTTTGAAACTTGAGCTCATTTTATAAAAATAAATTAGACTCGAAAAAGATTCTTGGGTCAACCTACGATTGAATTATGAAGACTCAATTTGTGTACTTAATTCTAGAAATATCTATATCTAGTGTTTATTACTTTGAGGTGTTTAGTTTATTTACAGGTGAAAAAGTCTTTCTGTGATGAATTGTGACCCCAAACTTTTTGATAGCTTTTAAATGTTTTTTGGTACCATACCCATAATTTTGACCCCATGAGTAACTTTTATAATTAATACCTAATTTTGAAATGAAATTATCACGAGCTACTTTTGCAATAATTGATGCAGCAGAAATTGACGGTATTTTTTGATCTCCCTTGATTACAGATTTAAGTTTGTAGTTTTCTATCTTTGGTAATTTATTTCCATCAATTAAAATTATTGAGGGTTTTTTTTTCAATTTAAGGATTGCTCTTTTCATTGCCATCAAACTAGCCTGTAAGATATTTTTTTTTTCAATCTCACTGATCGATGCTTTTGCTATGGCCCATGTAGAATTTTTTTTGATATACTGAGCTAAAATTTCCCTCCTTTTTTTTGATAACTTCTTAGAGTCTTTTAATAGTTTTTTGTTTATCGAGTGATTTAAAATTACAGCTGCTGCATATACAGGTCCAACTAAACTTCCACGTCCAACCTCGTCAACTCCAGCAATTAATTTCATTAAAACTTTATATTTAGATCTTGAATTTTTTGCTTAATTATTTTTAAATCTTCCCAAGAATATTTCTTATTCTCTGGAAATCTAATTAAATATGATGGACTATAACTAATCATTAAGGGAACTGTTTTACTTCCTATAATTATCTCTTTCCATTTCCCTCTTTCATCTGAAATTTTACTCTTTAAACCAGTGACAGCCTCCATCGCAGTTCCACCCATTAGAATTAACATTTGTGGATTAATTATTGAAATATGTTGTTTCAAAAATTTAGAATATCTTTTTATATCACTAGTATTAGGTTTTCTTTCATCAGTCGTCTTATAGTTTATTGAATAAGTTAAATAAATATTATCCATTGGTACATTGATAGCTAAGAGCATTTTTTCTAAAAGTTTTCCCACATCACCCTGAAAAAGTAACCCAGACTTATCTTCTTCCTCACCTGGTGCATCGCCAATTAACATTATAGGACTGTTAATATTTCCACTACCAAATAAAAGATTTTTTGAAGCTTTCTTTAGATTGCAATCCTCAATTGTATTTATTAGATTTTTAAGATCGGAAAGTTTTTGTTTTTTTTGTGAGTTTGAATTAATCAGATTACTTTTTAAATCTTTATATCTATTTTGTGGCTCATTATTGAAGATAAAATCTGTTTCAAACGATTTAATGAAATCTTGCGTAAATTTAGTGTTTTGATTTAAGGGTTTTTTAGACATAGAATAAATTAATGTGTTTAAAAAAAGTTTTAACGGTAATAATATTCATATTATCCTATCAGACTCATCTTTATTCTAAAAGCAATAGTTTCAATAATTTTAATCCAAAAAATTTATCAAATTATTTTTCTGGAATAGTTGCTTTCGAAAATAAAAAAAATTCTGAAGCATTGAATTTTTATAACTCATCAAAAATATTGATTAATCAGCACGATCCATACCTAAAAAGATATTTAATTAGTTTAGTGCTAGAGAATAAAGTTTCTCAAGCAATTAATATTATTAGGCTAAATAAAGGGAGTGAAAATACAAAATTTTTTGATGCGTATTTATTATTAATTATCGATAGTTTAAAACGTGGTAATTTTGACGACGCTTACGATCAAGTCAATAGAGTAACAAATTTTTTTAATGAAGAAAAATTAAAGTTGGCAATTCTTAATATTTTAAAAGAATACATTTATGTTTTTAAGGAAAAGAACTATTTTGAAAACAGAACAAGTTATGGAAATTTATCGAAAATTTCAGACGCTTTTCAAAAATGCTATTTAGATGATAGAAATACTGAAAATTATTTCTTAGAAGTAATTAATGAAAGTGACTCTGATTACTCAAGATACGTGTTTTTTTATGTTAGTTATTTGATTGAAAAAGGGAGGTTCTCTAACATTCGTAATATTTTATCAGAATATGATTACATTAATTCTAAATTATTAATATCCCAATCTAAAAACTGGGTGGAGAATAGAAAATATGAAAATTTTACGAATATATTTTCATGCAAAAATCACAATCATGTAATTAGTGAATTTTTATTTTTAGTTTCTAATCTTTATTCATCCCAAGACGATTTTGAAAAATCTAATTTTTATTTATATCTCTCAAATTATTTAAATCCAAAGTTTATATATAATTTGTCTTTAGTAGCTGAAAATTATTACTTTAATGAAGATTTCGTTAAAGCTAAAAAAATTTTAAAAGAATTTGATAAAGAGGATAAAATTTATTATTGGTTTCGTATTAAAAAAGAGGCACAAATTATAGCCGAGGAAGATAATAACAAAAAAAGATCAGTTGCTTTTATAACGTCTGAATTTAATAAAATTAAAAAACATAATCATAAGATGATTTTTGATATAGCTAATTTTTATAAAAGTTCTAAAGATTATAAGAATGCAATAAAGTATTATTCAAAAGTAATTGAAGATCTAGACGATAATAGCATAATTAAGGCTGATGTACTCTACAGAAGGGGCGGAAGCTATGAAAGAATTGGTGAATATGAAAAATCAGATAAAGATTTGTTAATGTCTTTAAATATAGAACCAAATGATGCCTATGTTTTAAATTATTTGGCATATTCATGGCTTGAAAGAGATTATAAAATAGATGAAGCATTAGATATGCTTAAAATAGCTTATGAATTAGAAAGTAATGATCCATATATAATTGATTCAATTGGTTGGGCTTATTATCTAATAGAGGATTATTCTAAAGCTGAAAAATTTTTGCAAAGAGCAGTGGAGTTGATGCCTGAAGATCCAATAGTAAATGATCACTATGGTGATATCTTGTGGAAATTAGACCAAAAAATACAAGCAAGATATTTTTGGAAAAATGTGCTTAAAATGAAAAAAGCAGAGAAAGAAATGAAAGATAAAATTAATCTCAAATTAATAATAGGCATAAATAAATCTTAATTAATGCGATTTAAGAAGATTAAGTCATATGCTAAAATTAATTTAGCACTAAATGTTTTAGGTAAATCTTCAAAGCTTCATAAAATAGAAAGCCTGGTTGCTTTCATAAATATCTATGATCTGATACTGATAAAAAGAATTAATAAAAAAAATCATATTGTAAAATTTAGAGGAAAATTTTCAAAAAATATTAACTCAAACAATAGTGTCACTAAATTATTAAGAATACTTAATAAAAAAAAATTACTTAAAGAAAAATTTCATATCGAAATAGTCAAGCATTTACCGCAACAGTCTGGCTTAGGAGGGGGCTCAATGAATGCTGCTAGTATTCTTAATTATTTTATTAAGGAAAAAATAATCTTTTTAAATAAAGAAAAAATTCGTTCAATAGCTAGACATTTAGGATCAGATGTTATTTTAGGATTAACTAATGATTATCAAGTTTTAACTTCTAAAAACCAGACTAAAAAATTCAAAAATTGTAAAAAATTATATACATTAGTTGTTAAACCTAATTTTGGCTGTTCGACAAAAGCTATTTATGCAGATGTAAGAAAATATGAGACTGCCAAATTTAATACTCCGAGAAAAAAAATGTTTAATCTTAATTTTTTAAAAAAAATGAGTAATTCTCTGGAAAAAATTGTCTTAATTAAACACCCAATTTTGAAAAAAATTAAAATTTACTTAACAAATTTGTATAATCCTGAGTTTGTAAGAATGACTGGCTCTGGATCAGCTTTTATTGCCTATTATAATTCTAAAAAAAAATGCGACAAAGCACTTAAACAATTTAATAAAGATTATACAAAATATTGGTGTATAAGCTCAAAAACTATATAAATTTTATTTTTTTGTGCTATATCAATTTTATATTGGGGCGTAGCCAAGCGGTAAGGCACGGGTTTTTGGTACCTGCATCCTAGGTTCGAATCCTAGCGCCCCAGCCAAATATGAAAAGTTTAATAGACAAATTTTTTTTCAGACAAAATAATCTAGATCCGATAAGTAATAGAATAAAAGACATATCAAAAAAAATTCCAGTGTCTAAAATATTTAATGCCATAAATTCCTATTCAACTTTAAGTGAACTTAGATATGTTGGTGGTTGCGTAAGAAAAGTTATAAATAACGAAATTTTTGATGATATCGATTTAGCAACAAATTTAGATCCAACAGAAGTTTGTTCTGCACTCAAGAAAAGCAACATTCAATTCTATGAGAGTGGAATAGATCATGGAACAATAACAGCAATAATAGAGGATAGTAAATTTGAAATTACAAGTTTAAGAGAAGACATTTTAACTGATGGTCGTCATGCAAAAGTTAAATTTTCTAACGATTGGAAAACTGATGCCTCGCGAAGAGATTTCACCATCAATTCTATTTATTCAGATAAAGAAGGCAACTTATTTGATCCATTCAACGGTTGTGAGGATATTAAAAAGGGTAAAATTAATTTTATTGGTAACCCAGAAAAAAGAATAAAAGAGGATTACTTGAGAATATTAAGATATTTACGATTTTTTTTGAATTATTCTAAACAACCACATGATCCTAAAATTGTTAAAGTTTTAAAAATGAATCTTATTGGCATCGCAAATCTTTCTAAAGAAAGACTGATAGATGAACTAAAAAAGATTCTCAAACCAAATGTGTTAGAAAGTTTATCGAAAGATAAGATAATTTTAGAAATTTTAGTCTCAGTTTTTCCTCAACTAAAACACTTTAATATTTTTTCTAAGTTAAACGCTAATCTAAAGGATATGCTATCCAAAGTTGATTTTATTTTTATCGTATCATTACTAATTATCGATGAAACTGATAATGTGGAGTATTTCATTTATAAATTTAACCTATCTAAAAAGGATCAAAAAAGAATTAGAAATATAAGTGATTTTTATAAAAAAAAAATAACTTCAAAAACTTTTACTGAAAAAAATTTAAATTTGATATTTTATCATTCAGGCAAAGAGACAGTCTTGGATATTCTAAATTATAGGATATTAAAAACTAACAAATTAGATAACAGTATATTAGCATTAATAAGCAAATTTGAAATAAAATCGGTGCCGACAATGCCATTTAAAGCAGATTTCTTAATGTCAAAATACGATATTCCAGAGGGAAAAATGTTAGGAGAAAAACTAAAACTTATTGAGAGTAAATGGATCGAAAATAATTTTCAAATATCAGAACAACAGATTGAAAACATAATTAATAATTAAATATATTTAACATCTTTAATTTCAAAGTTTTTTTTACCAGCAGGAGTACTAATTTCGACTAGATCATTTTTATTTTTTCCAATAAGCCCTCTTCCTATTGGTGATTGATAGTAAATCAATTTGCTTTTGAGATCTGCTTCGTCTTTTCCAACAATCTTATAATTTATTTTTTCACCTGTATCTAAATTTTCTAAGAAGACTGTTGATCCAAAAATAACTTTGCCGTCATTATTCAGTTTTGTAACATCAATAATGTTTGCTCTTGCTATAATGTCGTTGATTTCAGTAATTCTTCCCTCATTATGAGATTGTTCCTCTTTAGCAGCATGATACTCGGCATTTTCTTTCAGGTCTCCATGTGAGCGTGCTTCCGCAATTGCAGCAACAATTTTGGGACGTTTTTTTTCTTTTAAAAAAATTAGCTCTTCTTTAAGTTTATTTAAACCGTTTAGGGTAATTGGCTCTTTTTCCATTTTATTTCCATTTTGCAATAGGTGGTAGTGACATTAAAATAGCTTCAACATTTCCACCTGTTTGTAATCCAAATTTTGTCCCTCTATCGTAAAGCAAATTAAATTCTGTATATCTACCTCTTTTTATATACTGCATTTCCTTATCTCTTAAAGTCCATTTTTTTTTAATTTTTTTTTCTATAATTTTTTTAAATATAAATTCAAAAGTGGTACCGACTTCTCTAACAAATTTGAAATCTTTTTCAAAATTATCTTTTTTATAGTCAAAAAAAATTCCCCCAATACCTCTTGCCTCTTCTCTATGAGGCAAATAAAAGTATTCATCACACCATTTTTTATATTTTGGATAATATTTTTTGTTATGACGATTACACATATTTTTTAATATTCTATGGAATTCTTTTTTCTCATTCTCGTCTTTTTTGGATGGAGTAACATCCATACCTCCACCAAACCAATCATGAGATGTGCAAATATATCTAGTATTAAAATGCATCGCTGGTATCAAGGGGTTTTTCATATGCATAACTACAGAAATACCTGATGCCCAAAAGTTTGGATTTTTCTCAGCACCAGGTATTTGTTTTTGAAAATGTTTTGGAAATTTTCCATAAACTTTTGAAAAATTTACACCCACCTTATCAAATATTCTACCATTTTTAAGTATTCTATATTCACCACCACCTTCATCATTATTTTGATCTCTTTTCCATGTTGTTGATTTAAATTTGATTTTATTTTTTTCTAGCTCACTTATGCTATGACATATTGAGTCCTGTAAAGTTTTAAACCAATTACTTGTTAAATCTTTTCTAATTTCAAAATCCATATTAAATTAAATTTGTTTGCCTTAGGCTTTCAGCTAAAATAATAGCAACAGATGAGGAGATGTTAAGTGACCGCTTATTTTTTTTCATAGGTATCTTTAATTTGTTTTTAATTAATTTATGTACTTTTTCTGGCACCCCAGCACTTTCCCTTCCAAATAAAATAGTATCACTCTTTTCAAACTTAAATTTAGTATATGAAATTGAAGCTTTAGTTGTCATCAATACAATTCTATGATTCTCTTTATCCTTATAAAATCTGTCAAAGCTTTGATAAAATCTAATTAATTTATTATCCATATAATCCATTACAACTCTTTTAAATCTCCTGTCAGTCAATAAGAAGCCACATGGTTCTATGATTTCTAATTCTACCCCAAGACAGGCACAAGTTCTAATTATAGCTGCCGTATTTTGGGGTATATCAGGTTCAAATAAAGCAATTTTAGGCCCTGTAAATGTTGAGCTATTATGTGTCATTCTTTCAGTAGAAAATTTGATATTTTATATTATATCAAAGACATATTTAAGTAGAAAAAATCAAAATTGAGTATATTTAATTAAAATTAGAAATGTCTAAAAAAAAAACTGAAAGAAGAGACTTTTTATTTACGGCTACGGCTGCAGTTGGTGCTGTAGGAGTAGGGGCTACAGTTTGGCCAATGATAGACCAAATGAATCCAGACGCTTCAGTTAAAGCTTTGGCTAGCACCGAAGTAGATGTGAGCTCGATGAACCCAGGAAAGACAATAACAGTTTTGTGGAGAGGAAAGCCTGTTTTTATAAGAAGAAGAACTCAAGATGAAATTAATGAAGCTAAGGCAGTTGCGCTAAAAGATTTAAAACACCCTGAAAAAGATGAGGACAGAGCTAAAAACCCAGAGTGGCTTGTGATGCTGGGAGTATGCACGCATTTAGGTTGCGTGCCTTTAGATCAAAAAGGTGATTACAATGGTTGGTTTTGCCCGTGCCATGGATCTCACTACGATATTTCTGGAAGAATAAGAAAAGGACCGGCACCTACAAACATGGAAATTCCTAAATATGAATTTGTTAATGCTAATACAATTAAAATTGGATAAGAATAATGAGTGATCACGAATATATACCAAAATCTAAATTTGGAAAATGGTTCAACGATAGATTACCATTATTAACACTAGCTAATCACTTAACTGATTATCCAACACCTAAGAATTTAAATTATTGGTGGACATTTGGAGGGATCTTAACTTTCTGTCTAATAACTCAAATTGTAACAGGTTTAGTTCTTGCTATGCATTACATCGCTCATGCAGATATGGCATTTGAGAGCGTTGAACATATTATGCGAGACGTCAATTATGGATGGCTAATAAGATATATTCACGCAAATGGCGCATCAATGTTTTTTTTAGCTGTTTACATTCATATATTCAGATCATTGTTTTATGGATCTTATAAGGCTCCGAGAGAAATAATTTGGATAATTGGTATTATTATTTATTTATTAATGATGGCAGCAGCATTTATGGGTTATGTACTTCCTTGGGGACAAATGAGTTTTTGGGGAGCAACTGTAATTACAAATTTGTTTAGTGCGATTCCATTAGTTGGCGAAGGTATTGTAACATGGTTGTGGGGAGGGTATTCTGTTGATAACCCAACCTTGACAAGGTTTTTTACACTTCATTATTTAATTCCTTTTTTAATTTTAGGTTTGGTTGTTCTTCATATTTGGGCTTTACATGTTCCAGGTAATAATAATCCTATTGGTATAGATGTTAAAAAACCTTCTAAAGATACTGTTCCTTTCCACCCTTATATTGTGATTAAAGATGCATTTGCTTTATTAATGTTTATGATTGTTTTTGCTTTTTTTGTTTTTTATACACCAAATATTCTAGGTCATGCAGATAACTATATAGAGGCAAATCCACTTGTTACACCAGCCCATATTGTTCCTGAATGGTATCTATTACCGTTTTATGCAATTTTAAGATCAGTGCCAGATAAATTAATGGGTGTAATAGCAATGCTATCAGCTATTTTTATTTTAGCAGCCTTGCCTTGGTTAGATACATCAAAAATAAGATCAGCAGTGTTTAGACCTTTGTATAGACAATTTTATTGGATCCTTGTGGCTGATGTTTTAGTTTTAGGATACGTAGGAGCAATGCCCGCTGAAGGTTTATACTTACTTATTGCTAGAGTAGCAACCGCATATTATTTTTTACATTTTTTAGTTATATTACCTATTTTAGGGTTTAAGGAGAGAACCCTACCAGTTCCACTTAGCATAACTGAACCAGTTTTAGGTGGTTCTTCAAATTTAGTAGCCGCCAGAGATGACAGCAGGCTAGAAAAGTTAAAGTGAAAAAATTTTTAAAATTATTTTTTTACATTTTTTTTTCGATCTTTATTTTGCCTCAGGCATTTGCTGCAGAAAAAGTAGAATACTTGACCACAGATTGGAGTTTTAAAGGTTTATTTGGCAAGTTTGATAGAGGAGCTTTGCAAAGAGGTTACCATGTTTACACAGAAGTGTGCTCCTCTTGTCATTCAATGAAGTACTTAAGTTATAGAAATTTATCACAAAAAGGGGGCCCTGAATTTACTGAAGCTGAGGCTAAAGCTATAGCGGCTTCTTTTGAGGTAACTGATGGCCCTAATTCTGATGGAGAGATGTTTACTAGACCTGGAAAATTATCAGATAAATTTGTGATGCCTTACGAAAATGTAAAAGCAGCTCAAGCTGCTAATGGAGGAGCTTATCCACCTGATATGTCTGTACTAGTTAAAGCGAGGGGAGGTGGAGTAGATTATATTTACTCATTATTGCAAGGGTATGAAGATCCACCAGCAGGAGTTACTCTTGATGATGGAGTTTATTATAATAAATATATGTACGGAAACAAAATAAAAATGTCCAACCAACTATCCGATGGTTTAATTGAGTATTCAGATGGTACAAAAGCAACTGTTGAACAGATGTCAAAAGATGTTACTACTTTTTTAATGTGGGCAGCTGAGCCGCATCTAGAATCCAGACATAAAATGGGATTTAAAGCAATTGTATACTTAATTATTCTTACGATTTTAGTTTACTTCAGTATGAAAAGGATTTGGTCACGTATTGAAACGAAAGTTTAGAATATCTCCATCTTTAACAATATAATCTTTACCTTCTAATCTCATTTTACCGTTTGATTTGGAATTTATCCATCCTTTATTAATTATAAAGTCTTGATATGAAATTGTTTCAGCTCTAATAAATCCCTTTTCAAAATCTGAATGAATTACACCAGCTGCCTCAGGGGCAGTACAGTTTTTTTTGATGGTCCATGCTCTAGTTTCTTCTGGTCCAGATGTGAAGTAAGTCTCTAATTCTAAAATGTTATAAGCTTTTTTAATCAGAAGGCTTAAACCTGTATTTTTTAAACCTATCATTTCCATATAATTTCTTTTTTCATCAGAATCTAACTCATTAATTTGATTTTCTATATCGGCTGAAACAATCAAAGTATTGTCTTGACCAAACCTATGAATAAATTTTTTGGTATAATCATTACCATCCTTTAAACTTTTTTCATCAACGTTACAGACAAATATTTTTGGTTTGAGAGACAATAACCCGCTTTGATTAAGAAGTTTTTCATTAAATTGACTCTTTAATTTAGATAGGTCTTTACCGTTATTTATACAATCTAAAGAGTTTTCAAGAATATTAATTATTTCTTCATCAACATTCTTTTTATTATTTTTTTCCAATCTTTTTTGAATGGACTCAAGATCAGCAAGCATCATTTCTGTTTCAATAATTTCTATATCTCTAACAGGATCCACACTTGGGTTAACATTTTGAATATCATTTGAGTCAAAACATCTCATCATATGAATTACTGCATCCACCTCTCTTATGTGTGAAAGAAATTTATTACCAAGCCCTTCACCTTTTGAGGCACCTTTAACTAATCCAGCAATATCTACGAAAGAAATTTTAGTATTAATAATTTTTTTTGATTTTGATATTTTTGCTAAATTATCAACTCTATCATCAGGAACTGCAACAATACCAATATTTGGATCAATAGTACAAAACGGAAAATTTGCAGCTTGTGCCTTGTTTGAATTTGTTAGAGCATTGAATAAAGTAGATTTACCAACATTTGGTAATCCAACTATTCCACACTTTAAACTCATTATTTATTATTTACGGTGCTTGAAAATAAATCTAATTTTTTTTCTACTAAAATAGATATTGAATCTATAATATTTTTTGAAATCTTTTCAATACTAATTGACTCATCCTCATCAAAATTTTGTAGAACGTAGTCTGCAACTTCAATATTATTTTTTGGTTTTCCTATACCGATCCTTACTCTTGAATAATCTTGACCAATGAATTTATCAATTGAAGCGATACCGTTGTGACCAGCATTTGATCCTCCAAATTTTGCTTTAATTTTTCCAAATTCAACATCTAAATCATCATGAAAAACTATGACATCTTCTGCATTAATCTTAAAATATTCTATTAACTCTCTTATACAAATTCCTGAATTATTCATAAATGTAAGAGGTTTAATTGCGTAAACCTTTTTATTATTTATATTTCCAGTTGTAAGTAGACCTTTAAATTTGGGTTTTTGTTTAGATAAGCTAAATTCTTTATTAATATTATCAATAATTTTGAAACCAACGTTGTGTCGATTATTTTCACTATCTGGTGTTGGGTTACCTAGACCTACAAACAAAAGCATAAATTATTGAGAAGTTATATCCAATTTAATTAGATTATTTTTTTTCTTCTGAAGGTTTTTTATCAGCAGGTTTTTTATCAGCAGTTTTTTTATCATCAGCATCTTTTTTTTCTCCTTCAGCTGGTGTTTTTTCGCCATCAACTGCTGCTTCTGCTCCTGCTTCACCTTCTGCTGTTTCAGCCTCAGCTGGTTTTTCAGGCTCTTTCATTACTGTTGGTGCCGCAAGAGTTGCTATTACAAAGTCTCTTCCTTGAATGGTAGGAGTTACTTCATTATCTAATTTTACAGAAGAAATTTTAAAACTTTCACCAATATCGACACCATTCAAATCAATTATAATATTTTCAGGAATTTTTTCGCTAGGACACTTTAATTCAACTTTTCTTCTAACAATATTTAATACACCACCTCTTTTAAGTCCTGGAGATTTTTCATGATTGATAAAGTTTACTGGAACTTCAATTTTAATTTTAACACCAGGTAGAATTCTCAAAAAATCAACATGAGTTGGTTCGTCACTTAAGATGTGATATTTTACCTCTTTTGGTAAAACATTAAGATTCGTACCGCCAACATTAAGTGTTAAAATGTTAGATAAAAAGTTTTCTTTCTCTATTAAGTTCTTAAGTTTTTTTTTTGATATAGAAATTTTTTGATTTTCATCTTTACCACCATAAACAATCGCAGGAACTTCTCCATTTTTTCTGATAGCATTTAATTCGCCCTTAGTCTTATTATCTCTGATGTTAGCTTCTAATGAATTCATAAAACAGAGTTTTTTAACTCATGTTGGTAAATAATCAAGGTAATTATTTAAATAAATCTGAAACTGAAGTTGAATTAGAAATTCTTTTGATCGCTTCACCCATAAGGCCAGAAATTGGTAAAACTTCTATATTTTTTACATTTTTTGTTCTCTCAACATTGTCAATTGTGTCAGTTATTACCAAATTTTTGATTACAGATTTTTTAATATTTTTTACCGCGTCTCCGCTCAATACTCCATGTGTAATATAAACAAAAACATCTTTAGCGCCCCTATTTTTTAGAGCTTTAGCTGCATTAATTATCGTTCCACCAGAGTCAATTATGTCATCGACAAGAATACAAGTTTTACCTTTAACATCACCAATTATATTCATTACTTGAGATTGGCCTGGCTTAGGTCTCCTTTTATCAACTATAGCAAGTCCAACATTTAAAATTTTTCCAAGCGCTCTAGCTCTTTCTGTACCACCAACATCTGGTGCAACACAGATTATATTTTTATTTTTAATTTTTTTTTTAATGTGTCGCGCAAATATTGGAGTTGCAAAAAGATTATCTACTGGGATGTCAAAAAAACCTTGAATCTGACCAGCATGGAGATCGACCGTTACGACTCTATCTGCCCCAGCTTGGGTAATTAAATTTGAAACAAGCTTTGCTGATATAGATGTTCTTGGTACAACTTTTCTATCTTGTCTTGCATAACCAAAATAGGGAATTACAGCAGTTATATTTTTTGCTGATGATCTTTTTAAAGCATCAATACTTAACAATAATTCCATTAAATTATCATTAGCTGGTGAAGAAATTGATTGAATTATAAAAATACTATTTCCTCTTATGTTTTCATTAATTTCAATGTAAATTTCACCATCTGCAAACTTTCTTATACTTGAATTGACAAGTTTAGATTTTAAATATTTAGCGATATTTTTACTCAGAATTTTATTGCTATTTCCAGTTAATAACTTCATGAAAAGTTTAATTAATCATAATTATTGAAATATTTCTACCATAATCATTAAGATTTAATTTTAATGATCTTCTTGCACTAAAAAAATTATTTTTCCTATCAAACGTATCAATTTTAATCATATCAATTCTATTGATTTTTTGTAATTTAAGTTGTGTCTTGACATAATTTGGTAAGTCAAAATAAATTAACTTTTTTTTATTTTTAAAGAAAATTTTGTTTTTTTTGTGTTTTTTAATAAATTTTTTTTTAAAGTCTGCTTTTACTTCGTAGTTTTTTTGAGTAATTGATGGACCAATTGCTCCAATAATATTTTTTGGATTACAGCCTTTCTTAAGCATAAAATTAATAACTTTTTTAATTATGCCTCTATATGCACCTTTCCAACCAGCATGTATAGCCGCGATAATCTTTTTTTTATAGTCGTATAACAATACTGGTACACAATCAGCGGTCAATACGGCTATCGGAAGTTTTTTTTGGTCAGTTATAATTGCATCAGCTTTAATCCTTTTTTTTAAGTTAGAATCTATATTAAGAAAAACCAACTTATTACTATGCACTTGATGAACTAAATAAATATTTTTTGTTTTTTTTCCTATTTTATTTTTGACAATTCTTAAATTTTTTAGAATATTATTTTTGTTATCAAGAGAACCAAGGCCACAATTTAGACTTTTATATATACCTTTTGATTTACCTCCATTCTTATTAAAAAAACCGTGACTTATACTTTTATTATTTAATAATTTTCGAGAAGTGATCAGATCAAAATCCTAAACTAAAATTGTTATTTTGATTTTTTATTAACATAACTTTAAACAATTTTCCCATTTGTTTTTCATCTGTTAACCTTTTTAATCTGTAATAAATATCTGCTTTTTTTAAAAAATTTTGATTTTTTGCAATCATCTCAGCTCTTTCATGAATGCCCATTTTTGCAAGAAATTCTTTTTGTGTTGTTAAACTATGCCTTAATCCACCAATTTTTTTGATTATTTTTTGAAATAATCGGAAATTGATATTATGTGTAATATCGGAACTTCCAATTTTAGCTAAAACATCGGAATATTCGTGTTTATATAATGCTTGTAAAGTATTTTTCATTTTATCTTCGGTATATCCATAATCTATGATTAAAATTCCTCCTGATCTCACTTTGATTATCTTTGAAATTTGTTTCAGGTAGTTAATACCCAGCTCTGAATATTCTATAAAATTTTGATTTTTAGATATTTTAAAATTAATCTTTTTTTCGTAATTTTTCATATTAATCTTTTTTTCTGAGAAAAAAGATTCTTCTTTGTTTAAATTAACAAATTTTTCAAACCATAGATTCCCTTTTTTTCGGAATTGTTTAATTGCAAGTGCATCAAAAAACTCATTTGCAACAAATATACTAGGAATTTTTTTAATTTTTTTTAAATCGTTTATCCAATTTATATTTGAATTTAATAATTCTTT
The DNA here is from genome assembly GCA_902538495.1 of uncultured Pelagibacteraceae bacterium. Classification (GTDB taxonomy): domain Bacteria; phylum Pseudomonadota; class Alphaproteobacteria; order Pelagibacterales; family Pelagibacteraceae; genus Pelagibacter. The sequence goes on from CACBFJ010000006.1 coordinate 50,458, forward strand.
TTTTTGTATCTTCTTCAAAGTAGGACTTATTTCATGAATTATCAACCTACAGGATTTGAAAAACGACGGGAATCTTTTAAAACTTTCTATTAGAATTTTCATCATTTCAGCGTTTCCTGCACCAAGTTCGATTAAGTTAAATTCTTTTGGTGACCCAATACTTTTCCAAAAACTTACAACCCAAATAGCAATCATTTCAGAAAATAGTCTTGATACATTAGGAGCTGTAATAAAGTCTCCTTTTTTACCAAATGGGTTTTTCTTAATGTAGTACCCAGACTTTTTATTATACAGAGAGATACTGATAAACTTGTCTAAGGGTAGACTAACTATTTTGTCTGTTTTCATATTTAGAAATTGATAAATAACCTCCAATTATTAAAAAAAAGATACTTATAAGTTGTCCCATAGTCAGATTGAATAATAAATAACCCAATTGATCATCAGGAACTCTTAAAAACTCAATTATAAATCTAAAAATTGAGTAAAAAACTAAAAATATACCAGAGATAAACCCAGGACTTTTGGAGAAACTCTTATTTCTAAAATAGATTAGAATTAAAAATAGAACTATACCCTCAAAAAATGCTTCATATAACTGGGTGGGATGTCGATACAAATTATCTATTTGTATGAATTGAACTGCCCAAGCAACATTAGTTTCGATACCATAAAGTTCTGAATTTATAAAATTTGCTATTCTACCAAAAAAAATACCTATGGGTGCAACAAGAGATACAATATCTAAATAAATAAATGAACTTTGAGAATTTTTTTTTGCAAAAAAATAACTTGCAATGATGATCCCTATAACCCCTCCATGAAATGACATACCGCCTTGCCAAATTTTAAGAATATCTAATAAATTGTTGATATAAAATTCAAAGTTATAAAATATAACATAGCCTAATCTACCACCAATAATTAAACCTAAAATAAGATAGGTTAAGTAATCATCAAATTTTTCACTTACTTTTTGTTCAGAAATAAAAAATTTTTTACTTAAAAACCACCCTATTAAAATACCAACAATATAAGCTAGAGAATACCACCTTATTTCGAGTGAAAAAATTTGAATAGCGACTGGGTCAAAATTATTAATAAACATTTTAAATAATAATTATAATTTAAACTATAATAAGTTATTATATAAATATATGAAAAACTCAAAGTTTGTAATCGATAGATTTGCTAAGTTAATTGAGCAAGGCATAGTTTCTTCAAAAGATATTACGTCTGAGATATTCTCAATTTTAAAATCTAAAAGAGATGAATTGGTTTTTAAACTTAAATTAACAAGCAAAGATGAGTTTGAAGTTCTTTCTAAAAGGGTAGAAGTTTTAGAAAAAAAAATTGAAAAAATTAAATTAAAGAAAAATCCTAAATCTAAACGGGCAAAAAAACTTTAACGCTTAAACCATTCATCTTAGATTTATCTAATTTAATATTACCTCCATGGGATTTTATTATATCTGATGCTATAGATAATCCCAACCCTACACTAGATTTTGAGTCTGCTCTGCCTTTATTAATTTTATAAAATGGTTTAAATACATTTTCATACTCAGTTTTTGGAATACCTGGACCATCATCCTCAATTTTAATAAAAAGATTATTATTATTTTTATTTAACTCTATGTTTACTTTTTTTGCATATTTAATTGCATTATTTAGAAGATTATTTATGCAACGATTAATTAAATTTTTTCTTCCATTAAAATAAACTCTTGGTGTAAGCTCTAATGAAATATTATCGTTATCATATTTTTCTATAATTTCATTAATCAGATCTGTTAAATTGAACATTTCATCTTTTTCTGCAAAAGATGAACTAGTAAATTGAAGATACTCATTGAGCATTTTTTCCATTTCATCAACATCTTCCGTCAATTTTTTTGAGAGTTCTTTGTCTTTTATAAAATTTATTTGCAATTTCATTCTTGTTAGGGGAGTTCTTAAATCATGACTAATTCCTGATAACATTTCAGATCTTTGATTTAGATGTCTTATTATTCTTTTTCTCATTTTATCGAACTCGTAACCCGCACGTCTTATCTCTGAAGCACCTGATGGTTTAAATTCATCAATTTCTTCACCTTTACCAAATTTTTCTGCAGCTCTAGCGAGATTAGTTATGGGCCTTGTTTGATTTTTTAAAAAAATTAAAGATATTAAAACCATAATCAAAGCTGGAACAGTTATCCAAAGTGCAAATATTCTTGCTGAGGAACTAGTAACTCTATCTCTTGGTACAAGAAATTTGATATAACCATTTTCATATTTAATTCTAATGTCGATCAATTCTTTGTAGTTGGTTGTATCAAACCAAAAATTATCTAACTTAAACCTTGATTTTAACTCACGTCTTAAGGTTCGGTCGATTGGACTAAACCATCTATCAGTATAATTGAAATCAAACTTTTCATCTTTTACAAATTCAAAGTTTAAGTCTTGGTAAATAGAAAAAAGATTATTTATTTCATCTTTATCATAACTTTCATCTTTATATAATTCAAGAAGCGTACTCATTTCATTTACTAACGCTCTAGTCATACCTTTGGTTGTTTTGATCCATAAGCTGTCGAAAAAAACAACTGTTACAACAAGCTGTAATACCAGAACTGGGACCGCAACAATTAGCAGTGCTCTATAAAATAAACTTTTTGGAAGAATATTTTTTATAATTTTATTTAATCCATAAAACATACCCAGCTCCTCTAATTGTTTGTAAAAATTTAGGATTTTTTGGATCATCCTCAATTTTTTTTCTCAATCTAGTAATAATTACGTCTATAGATCTCTCTTTATCTAAATTAATTAGTGCTCCAATATTTTCTCGAGAAAAAGTCTTGCCTGGATTATTAATCATTTTCTCTAAAATGGTTTTTTCAGTATTATTAATCTTAAATTCTTTATTATTCTTTAAAATTATAAGTTTATTCAGATCAATTTTTATTTTATCAAATTCAATTACTCTTTTTTGACTAATTTTTTTTGTTTTATTTAAGATATTTTTGATTCTTAAAATTAATTCTTTAGGCTCAAAAGGTTTAGCCAAATAATCATCAGCTCCTACTTCTAAACCCTCAATTCTCTCATTTGGTTCACCCTTAGCAGTTAATAAAATTATTGGAGTATCCAGTCTTTTTTTATTTTCTTGAATAAATTCTAACCCACTCTTACCTGGCATCATTATATCTAATATTATTAAATCAAACTTTATTAATTCTATTTTTTTGTTAGCATCTTCGGCGTTCTCTGCTGTAGATATAAAAAAATTGTTTTCATTTAGATATTTTTTTACTAAAGATCTTATTCCGTCATCATCATCCACAACTAATAAATGTGCAATAAAATTATCCATTAATGATTTTTTTTAATACTTTATCGAAATTAATTACCTCTTCAGAACTTGAGTTTAGTAGTGCATTATAAATTCTTTTTTTTTGTAACAGAAATATTTCTTCGAAAATTTTTTTACCTTTTTCATTTAAAAAAACATGTTTAATTCTTGTATCTATCTCGTCTTTTTTAAAAACAATAATCTCAAGTTTTATCAAATCTTTTAAAACTCTATTTAAACTTTGTTTTGTTACTTTTAATTTTGCAAGCAATTTAGAAATTGAAATACCCTCGTACATTGATAGTAAATGTATAACTTTTTGGTGAGCTAAACCAATCGAGTATTTATCTAGAATTTTCTTTGAGTCTGAAAAGGTTTCTCTATAGCCGACAAATATTTTCTCAATCAAATCTTTCAATTGGTCATCTTTTAGATATAAAAGTTCTTTCATTATAGGTAAGTTATATTGACATATTATAGATACAAAGATATTTTTTAAAAAATAAATATTTCATACATGATACCTTACGATAAAAGATCAGGAAAAATATGGTACAATGGTGATTTAGTCGATTGGTCAGAGGTTAAATTACACGTTTTAAGCCATGGTTTACATTATGCGAGTTGTGTTTTCGAAGGAGAGCGAGTTTATGATGGTTCTATCTTTAAACTAGAGGAACACACCTCAAGATTATTTTATTCAGCTAAAAGAATGGGATTCGAAATTCCATATACAGAAGCGGAAATTAATTCAGCTAGTAAAAAAATAATTGCAACCCAAAAAGTTGAAAATGGATATGTTAGACCAGTCGCTTGGCGGGGAAGTGAGATGATGGCTATATCTGCTCAGCATACAAAAATTCATGTAGCGATAGCAACTTGGGAGTGGGGATCTTATTTCGATCCGAAGCTTAAAGTAGAGGGTATAAAATTAAATATATCTAAGTGGCGAAGACCTGCACCAGATACTATTCCTTGGGATACTAAAGCCTCAGGACTTTATATGATTTGTACTCTTTCAAAGCATGAAGCTGAGAAACAGGGATACACAGATTCTTTAATGTTAGATTATGAGGGAAATGTTGCCGAGGCTACAGGTGCAAATATTTTTTTTAAAGATAAAAATGGAGAGTTACATACACCAATACCTGACTCATTTCTAGATGGTATTACAAGGAGAACTGTAATTGAGATTGCAAAATCTAAAAATATAAAAGTTCATGAAAGAAAAATAAATCCAAACGAGCTTTCAAATTTTGTTGGATGTTTCTTAACTGGTACAGCTGCAGAAGTAACTCCAGTATCTTGCATTGCCCAAAATCAGTACAAAGTTTGTGATATGATAATCAATCTTAATGAAAGCTATCAAAATTTAGTAAAAAAGAAAAAAGCAGCTTAATCTTTATTGTCCTCTGAAATTGCATGGTCAATACCTTTCCGCATATATTCGTATCCAGTAAATAGTGTTAAAGCTGCAGAGAGCCATAGTAAAATAATTCCTATTGTTTGAGCGTTATAATCCTGAAAATTTATAATTTTATTTCCAGTATCTCCTGATAGTAAAAGAGCAATCGAAACCATCTGTAAGACAGTTTTCAATTTAGCTAGATTTGATACAGGAAGTTTAATTTTGCCTTTAGCTAAAAATTCTCTTAGACCAGAAACTAATATTTCACGTGTTAGAATAATTATAGCAGCAATAACTTCATAATTTCTAATTGTACCGTCCATTACTAAAAGAATAAGAGCTGCAGCGACAATTATCTTGTCAGCGATTGGGTCCAATAACTCACCCAGCTTAGACTCTTCTCCGAGTAATCTAGCTAACATACCATCTAAAAAATCAGTAAATGATGCGACTAAAAAAAGAATTAATGCAGTAAAGTCTCCATAAAAACCAGGCAGATAAAATGCTAAAACAAAAAACGGAACAATCAAAATTCTTCCAATGGTTAATATATTTGGTATTTTTTTAAGCATTTTTAGTTTTATTCATGAAAAAAGTTATATATCTTTTTTGCGACTTTTTCTTCTACCCCATCAACAGATTTAATTTCATCAAGACTGGCAGATTCCACTGCTCGAGCAGATCCAAAATGATTTAATAAAGCCCTTTTTCTTATAGATCCTATACCATCAATTTGATCTAGTAAGGACTTACTAATTCCTCTTTTTCTTTTAGCCCTATGAGCACTTATCGCAAAACGATGAGATTCATCTCTCATCCTTTGAAGAAAGAAAAGGGTAGGATCATTTTTATTAAACTTATATTCTTTTCCATTGTGAAAAAAAGTTTCATTTCCGCTGTTTCTAAATTTCCCCTTGGCAATTGCAATTATTGGGATTTCATGCAGACCTAATTCATTTAAACTCTCTCTTGCAACTGAATATTGGCCTTTTCCGCCATCAACTATAACTAAGTCAGGAAATGATAGATAATTATCCTTTTCCTGAATTGCTCTTTTAAATCTTCTGTTCAATACCTCTCGCATCATTCCGTAATCGTCTTGCTCATTTTTTTTCATTTTGATGTTAAATTTTCGGTACCTTTTTTTAACAAATCCCTCTTCACCGAATGCAATTAAAGCTCCAACACTATTTGTTCCCTGAATATGACTATTATCATAAACCTCTACTAAATTTATATTAGTCTCAAGATTAAACTTACTCGCTACTGAGTCAAATAATTCCCTATTATTCTGACTTTCATAAAGTTTTCGATTTAAACTTTCTTTTGCATTTTTAATTGCTTGATTAATAACTTTTAATTTTGATCCTTTTTTTGCAACTGATAAATTAACTTGTTTACCCTCTTTTCTAGAAAGTGTTTTTTCTATCAAATTTTTTTCTTTTATTTCTTCAGATATTATTATTGATGAGGGTACACTTTTATTTTCATAAAATTGTGAAACAAAAGAATTAAGTATATTGTCAAGATTTTCATCTGGATCATGTTTTGGAAAAAATGCTTGGTTACCCCAATTTTGTTTTGAACGATAAAAAAAAACTTGAATACAAGTTTTTCCTGATTCTTTGTAACCTGCGATCACGTCTGCTTCAATTAAATTTGCCTCATTAATCCTTTGAGAAGATTGAATAATATTTAGAGACTTAATTCTATCTCTCAAAATCACAGCTTTTTCAAAATCTAAATTCTCACTAGCTTTTTCCATTTGGTCTGAGAGACTTTTTTGAATTTTTCTCGATTTTCCAGAAACAAATTCTATCGCGTCTTCAACAGTTTTCTTATATTCCTCTTTTTTAACGTAACCAACGCAAGGACCAGAACATCTTTTAATTTGGTACAGAATACATGGTCGTTCACGATTTTTGAAAACGGTGTCATCACATACCCTTAAATGAAAAATCTTTTGTATCATTTTAATAGTCCAATTTGCTGAACCCGCAGATGCAAAAGGACCAAAGTAAAAACCTTCCTTAGTTTTTTTTCCTCTATGCCTCTTTATTTGTGGCCACATGTCCTTATTACCAATAAAAATAAAAGGAAAAGATTTATCATCTCTTAGAAGAATATTAAATTTTGGTTTGTACTTCTTGATTAAATTGGCCTCCAGTAATAAAGCCTCACTCTCATTTGAAGTAGTTGTAATCTCAAGATTTTTTGTTTGAGACAACATTCTCTCAGTTCTAATAATATGATTTTTTTCCGCTATATAACTTTTAAGTCTGTTGGGTAAATTTTTGGCTTTGCCAACATAAAGAATTTCTCCTTTGTCATTTAACATGCGATAAACACCAGGTAGTTTAGGTATCAAAGGTAGCTTTTTTTTTATTACTTCTTTTCCAATTTCAGAACTTATCATGACTTCTTTTTTTGGTAATTTGGATACCAACAGATGAGCATTGTTTTAAGATTTCTAATTTTTCAATTTTAAGCATTATTTTAGCGATCCTTTTATCTTTGAATAACTCATCAAACACAGCCTCTGCTAGAGTTTCTAAAAAATTATAATGTTTTTTTTTGACTAGCTTTGTTACTAATTTGACAATTGTACTGTAATTGACAATAGATTTAATATCTTTATCATTTGAAGGTTTTTTATCTTGATAGTCAATTTCTAGACTGAATTTAACTTTCTGAGGTTTTTCTTTTTCAAAATCATAGTACCCAAGTTTTAAATCCAAAATTAAATCATTAATAAGAATTTTTTTTTCATAATTAAAAAGGCTTTTATTTTTATCTATTTTGACAATTTTAAGATTATTTTTTTTCACTCTTTACCTCCCATTATATCTGGAGTCTGCCAGTTTAAACTTTGACCACTATCAATAGCCAAAATTTGTCCTGTAATAGAGCTGTTTTTTATAAAAAAGTCAACTGCATCACATATCTCTTTTACATCAACTTGTTTTTTTAGTGGTGTTGCTAAATATTGATTTTTAAAGTGTTTTTCAGACTGTCTCTTATTCTTGATTGTTGGTCCCGGAGCTATGCCGTTTACCCTTATATTGGGTGCTAAACTCATAGCGCTAGTTTTGGTTAAAGTATATAAGCCAGTTTTACTTATTGTGTATGAGAAAAAAAATGGAGTAAGTTTAAAAACTCTTTGATCAATTATATTAATAATATTATTATTTTTTCCTCTTATATTCTTTGAGAATTCCTTTGATAAAAGAGCAGGAGCTTTAAGATTTATTGAAATGTGATTTCCCCAACTTTTTGAACTAAAGTTTTCTAATTTATCATTCTCGAATAATGATGCATTATTAATTAAACAATCAAAATATTTTAGTTTTGACTTAGCAAATTTTATAATTTTCATAACATCTATTTCTTTACTAAGATCTCCTTTTACTAAATAAATTTTTGAACCAAAATTCTGAAGTTTCTTTTTTAAATTTTCAGCTTTTATTTTTGATTTATTATAATGAATTATAATTTGTTTATTTGGTCCTGATAATTTCTCAGCAATTGCGGCACCTATTCTAGTTGCTCCACCAGTAATTATTATCCTCTGTGCTTCCATTTCTTATCTTTTTTTTTGGTAACCTTAGTTCCTGGCATTCCCATTGTCGATCTACCTTTTGGATAAAGTTTATTTTTTACATCATATTGTCTTATTTTTGGATTTAATGTGATTTCTAGCTCTGTGCTCTCCAATTTTCGAATTTCATCTCTAATTTTAGCTGCTTCTTCAAATTCTAAATTTGATGCTGCTTCTTTCATCTTTTTATCTAATGCTTTCAAGTGTTTTTTTAGATTTCCTCCTACATTTGAACCTTCACTAATTTTAACGTAGTCTTTCTCATAAACACTTTCCAAAATATCGTTTATTTCTTTTTTTACGGTCTTTGCATCGATTTTATGTTTTTTATTATAATCTAATTGTATTTTTCTTCTTCTTTCAGTTTCTTTAATTGCTTTTGTTATACTTTTAGTTTCTTTATCTGCATAAAGAATTACCTTGCCATCAACATTTCTTGCAGCTCTACCAATAGTTTGAATTAATGAAGTTTCTGATCTTAAAAAACCTTCTTTATCTGCATCTAAAATTCCGACTAGTGCACATTCAGGAATATCTAAACCCTCTCTTAATAAGTTAATTCCCACAAGAACATCGAATACGCCCATTCTTAGATCTCTCATGATTTCTATTCTTTCAAGTGTATCAATGTCTGAATGAAGATATCTTACTTTTACTCCATTTTCGTGAAGATATTCTGTTAAATCTTCAGCCATTTTTTTTGTAAGAGTTGTCACTAAAACTCTGTGATTATTTTCAATTACTTTTTTGCACTCATGCATTAAATCATCAACTTGGTTTTTAGCAGGCCTTATTTCAACAGGAGGATCAATTAAACCTGTTGGTCTGATGACTTGGTCGATAAATTTACCTTTCGTTTGCTCTAATTCCCAAGGCCCCGGTGTGGCAGAAACAAATACTGTTTGAGTTCTCATTAAGTCCCATTCCTCAAATTTAAGAGGTCTATTATCCATACACGATGGAAGTCTGAAACCATACTCTGCTAATGTACTTTTTCTTGACCTATCTCCTTTGTACATTCCATTAAGTTGAGGAACAGTCACATGACACTCATCAACAAAAATTAAAGTGTTGTCAGGAAAGTACTCAAATAGTGTAGGTGGTGGCTCGCCAGGTTTTCTGCCAGATAAAAATCTTGAATAATTTTCAATTCCTGCACATGAACCGGTCGCTTCTATCATTTCCAGGTCAAATTTAGTCCTCTCCTCTAATCTTTGTGCCTCGAGTAATTTATTTTCAGCTTTATGTTTTTTTAGGGTTATTTCTAATTCTTTTTTAATGTTTATTACCGCTTGTTCGATGGTAGGTTTTGGGGTGATGTAATGACTATTGGCATAAACCTTTACCAAACTAAGATCTCTCACCTTATCTCCAGTCAAAGGATCGAACTCTTCTATTTGCTCAAGTTTTTCTCCAAATAAACTAAGTCGCCAAGCTCTATCCTCTAAATGAGATGGGAAAATTTCCAAATATTCTCCTCTAGCTCTAAATGTTCCTCTATAAAAATTTTGATCATTACGCTTGTATTGTAAGGCAACTAAAGATTTTATTATTTGTTCTCTGTTGTAATCATAATTCTTTTGAAGGGTTAATGTCATTTTACTATAGGCTTCAACTGATCCTAATCCATAAATACAAGATACACTCGCAACGATAAGCACGTCATCTCTTTCAAGAAGAGATCTTGTAGCTGAGTGCCTCATTCTATCTATCTGCTCATTAATAGATGCCTCTTTTTCAATATAAGTATCTGATCGTGGAACATATGCCTCTGGAGTATAATAATCGTAATAGGATACAAAATACTCAACAGCATTATCAGGAAAAAAAGTTTTCATCTCACCATAAAGTTGCGCAGCTAAAGTTTTGTTTGGAGCTAAAATTAAGGCTGGTCTATTTGTAGCCTCTATTACTTTTGCCATTGTGAATGTTTTACCAGATCCAGTTACTCCAAGTAAAACCTGATTAAATTCATCTTTATTAGCTCCTTTCACCAATCTTTTTATAGCCTCTGGCTGATCTCCTGCTGGTTTAAAGTCTGATTTAATTTTAAATTTTTTACCACCTTCAAGTTTTCCACTGATTTTTGGATTTTTACTCTGGATATCTGTAATTAAATCTTGATATGTATTTTCCATATATTAAAGAAAGTAGTAGAATTAATTTATATTTCAATGAGCATAATATCAGACAGTTTAAAAAGAATTAAGCCATCTCCAACGATTGCAGTCACTCAAAAAGCTAGAGAACTAAGAGCTGCAGGAAAAGATGTTATTGGTTTAGGAGCTGGAGAGCCAGACTTCGATACTCCAGACAATATTAAAAGGGCTGCAATAAAAGCAATAAAAAATGGAGACACAAAGTACACCGCTGTAGATGGAACTCCAGCTTTAAAAAAAGCAATAGTCGCAAAGTTTAAAAGAGAAAATAAATTAACATACTCAGTTGATCAAATAACTGTTGGGACAGGAGGAAAGCAGGTTCTCTATAATGCCTTTATGGCTACTTTAAATAAAGGAGATGAGGTAATTATTCCAGCACCCTTTTGGGTCTCATATCCCGACATGGTTTTGTTAGCAGGTGGAAAACCTAAGATAGTAAAGTGTACAGAACAAGAAGGCTTTAAGCTTACAGCAAAAAAATTAAAAAAAGTAATTTCAAAAAAAACAAAATGGGTAATTATTAATTCACCCTCAAACCCAACAGGGGCAGGTTATTCAAAAAAAGAAATACAAGATTTAGCAAAGGTTCTAATAAAGAATAAAAAAATCTTTATTTTAAGTGATGATATATATGAACACGTTCGATATGATAACTTTAATTTTTTCACAATAGCGCAAATTTCAAAACTTAAAGATAGAACTCTAACCATGAATGGTGTTAGTAAGTCATATGCAATGACAGGCTGGAGAATAGGTTATGCAGCTGGCCCAAAAGATATCATTAAAGCTATTGGTAAAATTCAATCACAATCTACATCAAATCCTTCTTCAATAAGTCAAGCAGCAGCAGTCGAGGCTTTAAATGGAAAACAAGGCTTTATAAAAACCAGAGCTAACGCTTTCAAAGCAAGACGAGATTTTGTTGTAAAAAGTTTAAATAGCATCAAAGGAGTCAATTGTTTAACACCTAATGGAGCATTTTATGTATTTCCAAGCTGTAAAGGTTTATTGAATAAAAAGACAAGATTAAAAACTGATAGTAACTTTGTTCAAAAGTTACTTGAAAAAGAAAACGTAGCAGTTGTTCAAGGATCTGCTTTTGGATTAGATGGATATTTTAGAATTTCTTATGCAACTTCGATGCAAAACTTAAAAAAAGCTATGACTAGAATAAAATCTTTTTGTGAAAGTATAACTAGATAGCTTTATCTTTGATTTAAGATTTTTTTTGCTGGAAGAGTTTTTTTGATCCAAGATTTTGGAATAGAGTTTAATCCTTTTAATGCTGCAAAATATGCGCCAATAAAATTTGCTCTAGAGCAATTACATCCACCAGCCTTAATTGTTTTTAAAATAGCTCTTTGATAATTTGTTGAACTTAGTATTGCATGAATGGAGCTATTAAATGTACCTGGGTAGCTACATGCCATTCCTAGTTTTTTTACAACGAATGAGTGAGATTTTGATTTTAATTTTTTAATTTTAATTATGTCATTTATAATTGTCTTAAAATTGTGACTTTTCTTAAATTTTTTGACAAATTCATTTATTGGATTTTTCGCACCTTTAAGAGCAAGATCTATAATGTGAAATTTCGCTAATGCATATTTGTGGCTGATCTTTGAAATTGTTACAGTAGTGATTATCTTCTCCAAGCTTTTAAAATCATAACCATAAAGAAAATATGGAAGGCTGGCACAAAAACCATCTGACTCATTTACTTTAACCCCACCAGTAGATTTTTTTTTTAATTTTATATTTTTTACAGTTTCAATTACATTTTGATGTATCCAGGGCCCATTAATTATGCCACGCCAGTCTTTAACTTTTTTATACTTTGATCTAAGGCCCAGATTCCGCCAATAAATACTTCCAGGGCCAAAATTTTTAAGAATATTTTTTTTAAAACGTGGGTTGATATCATCATGTCCCTCAAGCAGAGTTTTGAACATGACCTGACCAATTTCATTATATCCAGAAACTTTACCTGTTTTGATATTATAAAAAGGACTTTTATTTTTTTTTAGAAAAGAAAAGTCTTTTTTTCCTCTTATATAAGAATTTAGCTTTTTTTGATTATAAACCCAATGCAAAGGTCTTGCAGCAGCATCAGCTACAGTTGCACCTAAAAATACATGAAGATTATTTTTCACGTTAGTGTGATAAGAATTTTTCCGCTTCTAAAGCCGCCATACAACCCATTCCTGCTGCAGTTACTGCTTGTCTAAATGTTTTGTCTTTAACGTCACCAGCTGCATAAACACCAGGAATATTTGTTTCTGTTGAGTCTGGTTTTGTAATTAAATAACCCTCTTTATCCATTTGCAATTGATCTTTAAAAAGTTGAGTAGCTGGATCATGACCTATAGCAATAAAAACTCCGTCTAATTTAAGTTCTTCGATTTTATTTGTTTTAACATTTTTAATTTTAATACCCTTAACATTTTTAGGGTCTTTATCTCCCACAACGTCTTCTACAACTGAGTCCCAAATAATTTCAATTTTTTTATTTTCCATTAATTTTTTTTGAAGCATTTTTTCTGCCCTCAAACTATCTCTTCTGTGGATTAATTTTACTTTTGACGCAAATTTTGTAAGAAACATCGCTTCCTCAACCGCTGCATTACCACCACCTACAACAGCAACTTCTTTATCTTTAAAGAAAAACCCATCACACGTAGCACACGCTGAAACACCAAATCCTCTAAAGTCTTGCTCAGATTTTAAATTTAGCCATCTTGCTTGAGCACCGGTTGAAATAATAATGCTGTCAGCAGTGTATTTCTGTCCAGTATCACCCATAGCTTCAAAAGGAGAAGTCTTTAAATTTACTGAACTAATGTGATCCTCTATCATCTCAGTTCCAACAGCTTTAGCTTGCTCTTTCATTTGATCCATCAGCCAAGGCCCTTGAATTACATCAGCAAATCCTGGATAATTTTCTACATCAGTTGTTGTAGTAAGTTGACCACCCGGCTCTGATCCATACACTAAAATTGGATTGAGCATTGCTCTTGCAGCGTAAACAGCGGCTGTGTATCCGGCGGGACCAGATCCAATTATTAACACTTTTGTGTGTTTAGTTGGATTTTGACTCATATCAAAGCTATATAGTGATTAATGACTAAATTAAAAGGTTTATTATTGACCGACGGAATGCACGGTATGATTAGTCAGGTTGAAGGACTTGCAAAAGCTTTAGATCTTGATTTTATACACGAAAAAATTGAACTTGATAATTTTTGGAAGCTTATTCCACCAAAAATAACACCAATCAAAAGTTTTGTATTTAAAAATAATATTCTGCATGATTTTAATATTGTTATTTCTTGCGGAAGAAAAAGTGTAATACCATCAATTTACTTAAAAAAAAAATTTAAAGAAAAAATTATTAACATTCACATTCAAGATCCCAAAGTTTCTTTAACTAACTTTGATTTTGTTGTGGCTCCAGAACATGATGGATTAATAGGAAAAAATGTAATTTCGACTAAGGGAGCAATTCATTACCTGAGAGAAAATGAGTTGGATGAAAATACTTCATATTTAAAACCAAAGATTAAGAAAGAAAAAATTGTCACTTTAGTTGTAGGAGGGCCTAATAAATATTATGACTATAAACAAAAAGTAGTAGAAGAAATATTTTTAAAAATTAAACAAAATTTCATTAATAACGACTATCAATTAATATTTATACCCTCAATGCGAACTCCAAAAAATGTGATTGATAAAGCAAAAAATTATTTTGATGACCATCAAATTATTGTTAGTGAAATTGATAAAAAAGCTTACTTATCTTCTTTAGGATTAGCAGATCATATTGTCGTTACATGTGATTCAACCTCTATGATATCGGAGGCAGCAATCACTGGTAAACCGATTTATGTAGCGCATATGCCATATATAAAAAATAACTATAGATTTAAAAAATTTTTTGAATTGTTTAAGAAACTCAATATCATTAAAGATTTAGGTGACAATTTAGAAGTCTGGAAATATGAAAAACTTAATGAAACAGATAGAATATCAGGATATATAAAGAGCAAATTAAAAGACTATGACATTTCTTAATTCTATATTAAATCAATCCAAAAAGTATGATTTCCCATTTGATCATTGGGAATATAATAATGCTTTAAGTGAAAATGCAATTCAGGAAATAATTACAGCGGATATACCAGATGTAAGCAAACATAACCTATCTTACGATGGCACAAGAGCAATCGATGGTGGAGCTGCAGAATTTAGAGAGGGAATTGCATCTGGTGGTAAAGCAATAAAATTTAGATGCTTTGTTACAAAAGAAAACTCAGCACAATTTCCAAACTTAGTTAAATTTATAAATGAATTACAATCCAAAGAAACCTATGAATCAATTTCAAAAATGATTAACAAAGATCTTTCCAATTCTTATGTAAGAGTAGAGGTCATCTGTGATCGTGAAGGTTTCTGGTTGAAACCTCATTGCGATATAAAAGAAAAACTAATGTCAGGACTAATTTTTGTAAATAAGGAAAATGAGTCTGAAGATTTAGGTACCGATTTTTACAATAATAAATTAGAGAAAGTTAAGACAGTGCCATATAAGCATAATTATGGTTATTTGTTTTCAAGTGGCCCAAATACTTGGCACGGAATGGAGAAGAAAAAAATAGTTAAAGAGAGAAGATGTATTCAAGTAAATTATGTAACATTCAAAACTGATTGGAAAGTTGAATAATATGTAATTTTAAAAAATTTAATAACTTAAAACAGACAAGAATAAGCTCCCAAAACAAATAATGTTGCAAAAGTAAAACATATACCAGAAACAGCTTTTACTTGATCACCATTTTCATTAGGATTATCTTTACTATAAAGTCTCCAGTAACCTTCATTATTATTTTTATTAGAAAAATTATCTAAACTATTTTCAATATATCCACTGATATCCGAGTTTCTAACTGCATCGTGAAATTGGTTGCTTTTAAGGTTCTCTGTACTCATATTTTTTTTTAATAATTGTAAAATAAAATAAAAAAAGAGTCCTAGGTAATATTTGTTAAAGTTATCATTTTGGGTCAAAAAGATTGATAAATCGTAATTATATATTGATAGTTGAATTTATTAATTTATTTAATTACCGATGATTATAAAATATTTAAGTTTTTTGGTAGGTTTGATCTGGTCTTACTCTTTAATTAAAACACAATCTATTTTTAGTAAAAAAGCAGGTCTAATCTTTAAATTGTTTATCTCCAAGGTTTCTTGGTTAACCCTAATTGTGGCAATTTATTTTGGGTATAAAAATTTTTCTGTTGAGTACATTTTGGCAGGTATTATTTTCTCTATTATTTTGGTTCATCTTGGATTTAAATTTTTAGGTAAATATTTAAAGTCAAAATTTAGTGAAAAACAACTTACTACTACAAAAACATTTTTTGAATATTCATTAATAGCTTGGGTTTTATATTATATTTTTTATTAATAATGAACTATTTTGCTCAAACTGAGCTAAGTTAATATTGTTTTTTCTAATAATTATATATAAATATTTGTTATGTTTGAAAAATTAGAAGAACTTGCAAAAAATAATAAAAAAATTTCCGACTTTCATATTAGAAGTGGTTGGCCTTTAGCTTATCGTCAAACTGGTGAAATTCATAAAATTCAAGAGGTTGTAGTCAAAGCCCAGGATCTTCAAGATTTATTATCAACAAACTGTAATGAAATTGAAATGAATAGATTTAAGGATACTCATGAATTAGATTCCTCAGTAACTTTGAGTGGACTAAGATTTAGAGCAAACTTTTACAAAACTATTCATGGTCCTGCTGCAGTATTAAGAAGAGTTGAGAGTGTAATTCCGACGATGGATCAATTTGACCTACCGCCTGTTCTTTATGATATCATCGATATGCACAAAGGTTTAGTTTTAGTGACAGGTCCAACAGGTTCGGGTAAGTCAACAACCCTTGCAGCAATAGTTAATGAAATTAACAAGACAAGAACTTCAAATATTATAACGGTTGAAGATCCAGTTGAATTTATTCATAAAGATATAAAGAGTATTGTTTCTCACAGAGAGGTTGGAAAACAAACTCAATCTTTTGCTAGCGCATTAAAAGCCGCATTGAGAGAAGATCCAGATGTTATATTAGTAGGTGAGATGAGAGATCTTGAAACAGTTTCACTTGCTTTAACTGCAGCTGAGACGGGTCACCTTGTTTTTGGAACTTTGCACACAAGTGGTGCCCCAAGTACCATAAACAGAATCATAGACGTATTTCCGCCAGAACAACAAGCGCAGATTAGAGCTCAAATTTCTACATCTTTAAAAATGGTTGTAACCCAAAGACTTCTAAAAACAAAAGACGGGCAAGGTCGTTGTGGTGCCTTTGAAGTAATGAAATGTACTGCACCAATTCAAAACTTAATACGAGAATCTAAAATCCACCAAATACCAAGCATCATGCAGACCGCCGTTAAGGAAGGAATGATTACAATGACAAAATCATTAGAGGAACTTGTCAAAGCAGGTAAAATTGATGCATCGGCTGGTAGAGAACAATAAAGGTTTTACAACTTTAGAAGTTATAGTTGTGCTATGTATTGTAGGCGTTCTGGCAGCTATTTCTTATCCACGAATATCAGATTGGAATAAAGCTAGAGCAGTGCAATCAGATGTCCTTAAAGCATTTAATGTGTTTGATAAAATAAATTCACAAGTACAAAGAGGACTATATGCTTTTGTTCAAGTTTACATAATTAATGAGGTTTCAGATGATGCTGGTACTTCTATTACAATTACATCAAGAGGAATAACAGCTGATACATTAGGTGACAAAATTACTTCAGGAGCTTTTAGAAATGCATCTGAAAGATGCTCTGCAGATATAGCTGACTGGGATCATGATGGCACCATATCTGATAGGCCTGAGGTGTCTAGTGTAGTTTTAGATAACCTTGAAACAATTTTACCCGATGACGCTGAGGAAGGAGTATGTTTTTCTAAAGACGGAAGATGGTATAGTACTACTAATGGTTTAGCGGGAGTAAATTTTTTAGAACTATTTGGTACAGGAGGTCTTTGTGATAGGCATTTAAATCCTAGGGACGAAATGGATAAACGAAGAGGTCCTCAATGTGATTATCGCATTATTTGGTCAAGATTTGGAAATATAAAACTTGAAAAATGGGCTGAAGTAAAAGGAGATTGGGTTACTCAATAGAATGAAGAATAATAAAGAAAAAGGAATGAGTATATTAGAGGCAATTGTTGCAAGCGTAATAGTTGGTATTGGTTTCATAGGAATTTTTCAAATGGTTGGCTATGCAGTAAATTCTATTGATGTTTCAGGAGAGAGATCAAAAGCTGGACATTTAGTTGGAATGATTGCAGAAGGAGTGCTCGGTTATAAAGATACTTATGTGGGGGTAAGTGAAGATGATGAACAAGCATTGATTTTTGAGGATGGTAAAGCATTTATGCCATCAGAGTTAGATCGAAAAGCGTGTGCAAAATTTGTACAATTTTATACGAATTTGGATTTTGATGAAACTGAGGATACTAATGCTTGTGGATCAGACACTAAGCTTAATAATATAAATACTATCATAAATACGGATAGATGCTCGACAGAAGATAAGTTGCCTCTTTATAAAAAAGATGAGGCATCAGTTTGGGGAGGAAAAAGTGCTGCTTCAAACCAAATACTGAAATGGCAGGCAATTTTAAATCAAGATCAATTAATTAAATGTAAAACCGAAAAAGATACAAAGTCAATTAAGATGTTTGATATGTGTCGTTGGTCCTCAAATAAATGTACATATACTAATAATAATATATTTGATGATCGAATGTATGTAGGAAGAATTCAATTCAATTTAAATGATGGAAAAAAAAGAAGATTTTTATATTTCCAAGCAGACTATGAGCCTAAATATCAAGCTAGAGGAGCTGAAGAATGATAAGAACTCATCAAAACGCAGGAGTTAGTTTGATAGAGATGCTTATAGGTATCGTCATATCCGCAATAATAATTGGTGCAATGTACACCACTTATTCAGTAATAAACCAAACTTATTCAAGGGTATCGGATGTTGCTGGTATTAGTAAGTCAGGAAGAGATATAGTTTCCATGATAATGAGAGACATAAGGATGGCCGGTTTTAAATATTACTATGGTTACAATGCTGAGAATGAAGCAAGAACTGAAGCAAAGAGAATTCCAAGAATTGACTATCTACGATTTGTCCCTGGTGCTTCTGATGAAAAAAAAGGCCATGAACCAGTTGTTATTTATAGAAATAGACTTGGGGATGCAACTAGATTGTCTGATCAAGACCCTGTTGTTCCTGGATATACTTTGATTGATGAACCAATAAATGATGTTTGCTGTGATCAAATCCATATTGTTTATGGAGACTTTGATGCAAACGCTGATATTGATGCTGGAGAACAATTTTATACAAGATATAAGATTTCTTATTTTGCCCATGCTATGCAAAAAGATAATGACAAATTTTATGGAGTTTTTAGATCAAAGAAATATTGGAAACAGGCTATAGATGATCCAGAAGGAGGAGAATGGGTTGTCAATAATTGTCCTCCAGAAAATGATTGTTACTCAGGTCAGTTAGTAAGAGAATATTTATCCGACATGTCATTTGTTGCTATGGATAAATTTGGTAGAGCAGTGGATGCAGATCCAAAAGATCCTGAAAATATTTATAATATTCGATCGGTTGATATTACTTTAACATTTAGATCAGCTTCAAAATCTGGATTTTTTAAAAATCTCAGGCAGGGAACAAAAAGACAAATTTTATCACTAGGAAGAGAAGCTGCAGAATTTACTGGCGAAGATGCTGCTTTCAAAAGAGATCCAATTTTTTTAACAGTGCATACAAGAAACTTGGGTGGAATAGGAATGACTAATTAATGAATAATAATAAAGAAAAAGGATTTGCATTAGTTTTATCAATTGTACTTTTAATAGTAATGTCTTTGATGGGCGGTTCATTAATAGTTATTTCATCAGGGGATCACCAAAGTAATAATAGTAGCGATCAGTACCAGCAAACTTTTTATGTCGCTGAAGCTGGTCTTTTAGAGGGAGAGAAATGGATCTTGGATAAATATCTTGGACCTTGGATGAATAGCATGCCCAGTGATAATGATGTCCTCGGAGATCCTCCTGCAGAACCTGGTCCATTAGCAGTCTGGAATATTAAAAATGAGATATGGCAGGATACAAAAACTGAGTACACAAGCAAATCAGAAAATGGTTTCTTTAGACATACATTTATACGAGGGCCAGCTCAAAATGATACAAAAGTTGCTAGAGATAGCTCACAATGCTTAATGAGTTTTAAAAACATAGATACAGATGAAGATGATAACGTATCAATTATTGGAAAAGGCCAACTTCCAGTTGAAAAAAGTTTTTTGGATATCGTTGGACCACTTCTATGCACAGGAACAAATGCGGAATGTTTAGATCCTGACAGTACAAGTTTTAACACTGATGATGAAGTAGTTAATGAGAGAGGCGATAATCCTAGGGATTTTGAAGAAAAAGAAAAATTTATTCGTGCAGAATTTAATTTCTTAAAAAGATTTGCTTATGAATATTTTATCGTAAATGTGGGGGCAGCTGCATATAGAAATGATGGATCTAGTGTTGCAACAGACGTCAGTAATGTTGACTCACAAGGAACAGCATATAAAATATATTCCTGTGGGATTCTTTATGGGCCAGGAGGCAGAGGAGAATACCACAATGGAGAGGTTGAAATTTTAATACCTTTAGAAAGTATTGTGGTAATGCCGACATAAAATCATGAGAAGAAATATATTTTTAATAACTTTATTTTTACTAACTTTTCTAAAATTTAATCCTGTTTATTCTGAAGAATGTGATCTAGAATTTGAAATTGGAGAGAGTTTTTCAAGTGTCACTGAGATGTTAGGTGAGCCTGATATAGATAAGAATATTGAATTAATAGATATGAATCCAAATGCTGAAAAAACAAATTATTGGTTTGCAACAACGAATTTTAAAAATTGGTGTCCAGACCATCATCCGGAGGAAACTGAAATTAGAATTCACTCTCTAGGTGGAGAAACTGTTATTGGTTATGAGTTAATTCTTAATAATAATATATCTAAGATAAATGATAAAAAATCTTTTCTCTTTTATTATATTCAAGAAAATTATGGAGAAGAAGCCAAAGAAGTTTTTGATCCAAAATGGCTTGGACATATTAGTTGGGAGAAGGATAATAAGAAATATTATTATAGTAAAACTTTAAGATTGGATGTTTTGGTCGAGGAAGAATTAATAATTACAACTAATGAATATAGGCAGTATTGGTAATGTTTAAAATGGACTCAATAAAAAGATTATTTTTCTATCTATTTGCATTAGTTATGGCGTTTAATCAAAATGCCCTTTCAAAATCATTACCACCGGGTTCAGGTACAGGCGATGTTAAAGCAAATATATTAATTCTTCTTGATACATCAGCTAGTATGAACGGAAACCCTTTTGGTGGTGCAGCAATTTATAATCCAAATGATTTAATTTTGCTTAATGATGGTGATGTAATGGTTGGGCAAGCCAGAGGCGCAATTGTAAAATTTGATTACGACACAGAGGATTTTGATCCAACATTTGTTGATCCTGACGGTGATGGCAAGGGAGATAGGCTATTCCAAGGATCAAACAGTATGCCCTCGTGTGAATTAGAGACTGGCAGACAAGATAGCAGAGTAAGAACTGTTCGTGAAATGGATAAGTCATCAGATGTAATTGGAGTTTCACCAGCAGGTAAGGAAGTTATTTATTCAATCTCGTATGATTATGAGTCTGTTGTAGCTATAGATGCGTCTGGCAATTGCGTAGAGGTTATTAGTAGTGCTGAACTTGGGAAAATGTCTACTGGAAGATTTGATAAATTGTATCCACTAGGTTTGGATATTAAAACTATTGATAGCCAAGACCATTTAATTGTAACGGGTCATCAAGAAGTCTGCCTTGATGAAAGAAGGGTAGGAAAGAAAAAAAGAAAGAGATGGGTTTGTTTTAGATATAGTCAAGAAGAATTTGTTTTTTCAAGAAATCTCTCGACTGGTAACCAATTGCTTTGTCCTGTTAATAGTCTCAATTCAACATTCAGAACCCACTTAAGATCTACAAGTTCAATTTCTATGGATAGTGGAAACAATCTTTACTACGTTGTTAGCGGAGAAATTTATAAAATTTCAATTTCATCTGATGGCGTAAACTTTTGTCCAAATCTTGAAGCGCCTACACGTTTTCAGAGAAATGTTAATGGCAATGTTTACAATCTAGTTGCGAAAATGAGTATTGATCCACAAGATGAAAGTATTATCTATGCAACAAGTAACACCAGCCATACACTGCAAAAATTATCAATTAACTCATCGAACATAACTACTACAGCAACTGTTGGGGGGTTCGGTCCAACAGCGTCCACAGCATCAAATGTTCTCTTTAATATACCTATGGGTCTTCATGTGTCGAATGACAGAGTTTGGGTTGGTAATGCGAAAAATTCAATTCAAGAATTCGATATAAGCGGAGGGTCTATGACTTGGGTTGACGAATTGGGAACTAAAATAGTAAGTAGAGCTGAAGGAGCCAAAAGAGCAATTAAAGCAGTTGTTAACGACAGTTCATTAACTAGTGGAGCGTATTTTGGTTATGGATATTGGAACGCTGGAACAAGAGCAAACGGAAGAGGAGCTAAGGGAAAATGGTTACCGTTTACAGAATATTCTTGTCACAACATGTGTCCCAAGGCAAAAAAATTTCAAAGATGTAATGATTTTTGTGATTATTACCGGGGGTGGTCTAACGCTGCCCAACATCCTTCGGGTAAATCTGTCCAATGTGATGACAATTCTTGTATACCTGTAGGAATTGGACCAAATACATCTAATCGAATAGTTGAAGCTGTTGATAGAATGAAAACAAGATTTGGAACAGATGGTACTGCTTTTTCTCAACTTGCCTACGAGTATATGTTAGACCCAAATATTGGAATAACTAAAGACGGTCCTGAGTGTCAACTTAACTACGTTATTGTAATAGGTGATGGTATGTGGCAACACCACGACCGGGCTTTGAGACAAATTAGAGATTTAAGAATTGATAGTGCAGCAGCGGGGGTAAACAAGGATCGGTTTGGAAATGCAAAAGGAGTTAAGACAATTTTTATAGCCTATGGTGGAGGAATAAAAGATAGAGGAGACGAGCAATTTCAAGAAGCAGCAAAAGCTGGTAGTTGTGATGATCCTAATTTTGGTACATCTGCTCAAACAGATCCAGAATGTAGACAAAGAATTATTGCAGAAAATCCAAAAGAGTTAGTTACAAAATTAAAAAGTGAGATAGAGAGAATCATTGCTAGTAGGCTCTCATTTTCTGCTCCAGCCATAACTGCTACCGTGCAAGAAGGTGGAGATTTGTTTCAGGGACAATTTTCATTAGCACAAGGACAACAGTGGATAGGACATCTAATGAGAAAGGGCGTTACACCAGACGGTTTTGTTATTCATGAGGACCCTGCAAATAATTGGGATGCAGCTAAAAAATTAGCAGACAGGGATATATCTACTAGAAAAATTTGGACCCCTCTGCAGGGTAAAAGTTACATAGAAAGTGGCTGGAACAACTGGGTTGAAGGAAACAGTTCTGAAATTAATAAATTATTTCAAATTTTAGGAAACACTGTTACCGATTATCATAAAACGGGTTCTACTTGTCCAGGACCAGATGGAAATGATGATGATATAAAAGGTTTGATTAATTTCGTCAGAGGTGCGGATTACTTTCTTTACCGCACAGGTAACGACAGATGTTCTGGAAAAGGAGATAAGAGAGAAAATATTCTTGGGGACATATATCATTCTCAGATTGTTGAGGTTGGACCTCCAGGCGCAAACACGAACTACACAGCCACAAATCAAGAAGCATACTACAGACAAAAAAATGGTTATGCTAGTTTTGCTTCTAGTTTAAGCCAAAGGCAAAGAGTTCTTTATGTAGGAGCTAATGATGGAATGTTGCACGCGTTTGATGCTAAAACTGGAGAGGAGCTTTGGGGTTTTGTTCCACCGTTCATTGCTGGAAAGTTACCGGAGATGGTAAATGATAACCTAGATCAAGCAATTGGTAATGGAAAAGGCGGTACGAATGCAATATTTGCAGTTGATGGTTCACCAGTTGTACATGACATGTTTATTAAAGCTGTGAAACCTAATGGGCAGCCAGAGGCAACAAAATCTTGGCGTACTATATTAATGATTCCTTACGGAAGAGGTGGTGCAGGATACTCTATTTTAGATGTGACAGAGCCATCAGAACCAATTCATGTATTCTCTGTTTACAATGATTTTGTTCGAAGTAAAGTTATGATAGCTTTAAGTGATGGTGAAATAATTAACAGTGAAGACTCACCAGCTCCAGCATTAGATTATACAGGTGGAAGCTTGAATATTAATGACTCAGAGGAAGCTAAAAACGCTAAATTTAATATTGAAGTAGCTAGAAATGCTGACCTAGCTAATGATAGCACTGGTAATGATTATACTGAAAGGGATAAGATTAGAGATTGTGTGACCGACAGTAATTTTTACTCGGGTGGTACAGCCGCTTGTTACAAAGGCAGAGTTTGGAGATTTCCATATATTATGCCGCAAGAATTTATTGATGATCCATCAACTTTACCTGTTCAAAAAGTTATAGATGGAACTGTTACATCATTAACCGTAGATACGATTGTACAAGAAGCATCATTAGCAACAATTACATTTAGAGAGGAACTAGTAATTAATCTGAGTGAAGATGACGGTTCTCTAGCATCCGATGATGAGACAACTTTCTTTACTGTTAAAATTCCTAATATAGGAACTGAAAACCCAGTATATGATTATAGTAAGATGGGTGAAACTTGGGCAACGCCAAGAATATTCAGACTTCCAGTTGAAAGAGAAGAGTCTATAGATAGTGATAGATATGTTGCAGTAATGCCCGCTGGATTTGGTAGAGTTGGCGGTGTTGGTTCAGCTGTATATGTAATAGATTTAGAGTCCATGAGTGAGCAAAGTGGAGGCCAATACCCTGGGAAAATAGCTAGCGGAGGGAATGGGTTAATCGATTTAGTCGATATCGATAACTCATTTGAAAGTGCTTATGGAGGTACATTAAACGATCTTCCTAATTCAGTATTGGGCGACCCAGTGGTAATTACTCCAGATACTTTTAGAGGTGCGAAATGGCGGGGAGCAATGGTTTATGTAAACGATTATGAGGGGAAAATTTCAAAAATTAACTTAACTAATGAACTGACTTCTAAAGGCTCTAATCCGGCGCCAATAGAATTATATGATCATACTACTTTATTTTCTCTAAATACAAACGAGGAAAACGGCAGAGTTAGTTTTTTTGGAATGGACGCTGCTTTTGGAATGGATACTAAAAACTTATATTTGTTTGGAGCCACTGGGGACTTTAATGACATCGCGCGGAGATCAAGAGGAATGGATAACATCTTATATGGAATAAGAGATTTTGATTTTCCAAATTTTAGAATGGTAAATTCTGGAGGCGTCGGGTCTTTAACAGAGGCTATGAATGCAAGAAAGATTGATGCAGAAGACGGATATAGTTTAAGTTCAAATTGTGTAAATACTGCTGACGAAACAAATGATCAGGGGGATTGTCCTGCGATATCTAAGGACGCCTGGGTTTTTAAATTAGATAAGCCATTTGACAAAAGACAAGACGAGTCTTTAGTTACTGATACAGGAGCTCCAAATTTAACACAAAATTTATATCACAAAGCTACTGCATCACCCACTGTGTTTAAGGGCACGGTTTATTATCCTGTTTATCAACCACCAGAGGGCGGAAAGTGTAATGTCGGAAACGCTTATGTCTGTGCCGCTGATGATGAATGTGGAATTAATACCTCAGAAGAAATTGGACGAGCAAGCAGACAGATGGATGCAAATGCTGGCTTTGATGAAAAGACAGGTTGTTATTATCTACAACCTGGTGTTCTTTCGAAGTTAGAGGTGTTTGCAGATAAACTTTTTGCAAACATTACAACAGATAGTGAAGACCAAGAAGATACACTTATATCTTTACTTTCTAATGACGGAGCAATCTCAGTGTTCAGAGGAAATTGGCGAGAAAATTATTAGAATAAAAATATTTTAAATTTATCAAAAAAAGAAATATAAATCACACACCCGATTATAATGTACGGACCAAATGGAATTTGTGAGGACATTGTTTTTGATTTTTTAATTAGAGATGGTGTTACAATTAGAAGTGCTACAACAGAAGATATAAAAATTATAAAGGGGATACATATCCAGCCGAACCAGAAACCAATTGCAGAGAGTAACTTAGCATCCCCCAGTCCCATACCTTCTTTATTCTTAAATTTTTTATAAGAAAGAATGATTAACCAAATGACTAAGTAACCCATAATTCCTCCAATAAGTGAGTTAAGATAAATAGGAAAGAGATTTGAGTCTAAATTTGGAGCAAATGATTTTGCAAAACCAATTATCATTAATGGAAAAGTAAGGCTGTCAGGGATTATAAAATGATTTAAATCTATAAAAAATATGATTATAAAAAAAATACTTAACAAAGCTAACAACAGAGTTGTGATGGTTAAACCATAAATATGGTAAACTAGTAAAAAACTTAAGACACTGATTAATTCTACTATAAAATATCTTATATCTATTTTAACTTTGCAACTTCTACACTTTCCACCAAGTATAAAGAAAGACAATAGAGGAATGTTATCAAACCATTTGATCCTTGTACTGCATTTTGGACAATAAGATCTCTTAATTGCTATACTTTCATCATTTGGAAGCCTGTGTATACAAACGTTTGCGAAACTCCCCCATATACTTCCAAGGATAAATGCTATAATATAGAACACAGTTTAGAGTTTAATTTGAGAGGAAAATTCTATGAGCCCATTAATGCAGTATTGTACTAACATAATTGCATCAGTTAGGTGCAAATAGAAATTAGGCGCATGAATAATGATTTCCATCAATTTCAAAATTATCAAAAAATTAACGAATATCAATTTATAAATAACATGTTTTTTGGTGTAAAAAAAAAGGAAACGATCAAAATAGATGACACTAGCAGTAAAGATTTAGAGCTGGTAACTAAAATGAATCAAGAGTTTGCAATGTCTCTTGATTTAAAAGAAACACTTAATAACTCATTAGAATTAATTATAAAAAGAATTAATGCACAAGCAGCAAATATTTTTTTAATAGATAAAAAAAATCAATCGTTCCAATGTATTGCTTCCAAACATCAAGCATATCTTGAGGATTTCGAAATCCCAATTACTCAAGGAGTTATGGGAAAAGCTGCAGTCATGAAAAAATGTATTAGAGTTGGTGATGTTAGAAAAGATATTAGAGAAATTGCAGAATTTTATTTTGATTTAGATAATAAAACAAATTTTACAACTTATTCAGTTCTATGTTCCCCTTTAATTGTATCGGATGAATGTATTGGCGTTATTCATTGCTTAAACAAAAAAACTAATAATAAACTTTTTGAAGAGAATGATAGAAAACTTTTAGAAACTTTGTCTGGTCCGGCTGCATTAGCAATAAACAATGCTAAGATGGCAAAAGATTTAGTCGATAAGAATAGAATGCAAAAAGAAATTGAAATTGTTGGCGAGATACAAAAAACTTTGTTGTCGCAAAACAAAAAAGAAAACTTTCCTATAGCAGGAATAAACATCCCAGCAAAAGTTGTATCAGGAGATTTTTATAATTTTTCTGATCTAGGTGATGGTAAATTTGGTTTTGGTGTTGCAGATGTATCTGGTAAAGGAATTAAATCTTCCCTTTTAATGTCAAAGGCTTCGAGTCTTTATAGATGTTTAAGTAAAACAATTTTTTCTGCTGCTGATTTATTAAACTTACTTAATTCTGAAATTTGTGAAACAGCTGCACGTGGAATGTTTGTAACAATGCTTATAGGTATCTATGACAGTAATAAAAAAGAATTACTACTTGCTAACGCAGGACATGAACCACCACTAATTCATTCTAGAGACGGAAAATTTACAAACTATACTGAAGCAGGTCCACCTTTAGGAATTATGTCGAAGATTAAATACAAAGAGACAAAAATAAAATTTTCTGAAAGTTCGATGTACGTATTCACTGATGGTATAACAGAAATGAAAGATCCTGAAGGTAATATGTTAGAGTCTGATGGATTCAAAAACTATATTACAAAGTATCAACAAACACCTAATCACGAAAGATTAAATAAAATTGTTGAGGATATAATTAAGTCTGGTCGTATTCAAAAAGACGATCTGACTATTGTAGTTGTAGACGGAGCATAATTTTTTTTTATGTTTGCGATAAGTAAGACAATAGTCTTGTTTGCAATAATTATTTCTGCTCTTTTGTTTTGGGTGACGTCAAATGTTTGTAGATATAATTTTACAATTGAAAAAAAAACAAATAAGCTTAATATTATTTCAGAAGATATATTCCAAACGCTTCCAATAGCAAAAGTTTATTACTTTAGAGAATTAAATTGTAATAACGTTGATACCATTTAGAATTTTAACAGAATTATTAATAATTTTAACGCAATTACAGTTTTGATTTATCAAGAGTTAACTACAGATATAAGAGGAGAGCCTAATTAAAATAAAAAAATGTGTTTTAAAGAAATTTTTTTAATAAATCATGTAAGAAATTTAATTATTATCCAATTTTCGCTCAAAAAGAGAAAAAAACTATATTTTTTTTTAAAAAAAGGCTCAATTTGTAATTGAATAGATAGTTTTTTAATAAATTGAATAT
>CACBFJ010000007.1 GCA_902538495.1 uncultured Pelagibacteraceae bacterium
TAATTATTTTTATTGTCATACAAACGAAGATGCTGAAGATTTCAAAATAGAGAGATGTAGTGATTTATCTAAACAAAATTGGGAAGTTTATATAAATGCTAAAGATGAAGTTCTTATAGGCGGCTTAATATTTTTAAATGATTGGATTATAAGAAGTGAAAAGTCAAATGCTCTTGGGAAATTATACTTAAGAGATATAAAAACAAATTTAGAAGAGGAGTTAATATTTTCAGATGAAGAAGTAATTGTCCCTGGTATCTCATTGACACAAAGAGATAAAAATACTGATCTAGTTTATTTGTCATATTCATCTCCAAAGACGCCTGGAAAAACTTATCTTTATAATTTAAAGACGAAAGAAAAAAAATTAGTAAAGGAACAGGAAATTCCATCAGGTCATAACACTGATGATTATATTGTTGAAAGATTAGAATGCTCTTCTCACGATGGTAGATTGATACCTATTACAATAACTAGACACAAAAAAACTAAAATTGATGGGTCGGCAAATTTACTACTATATGGTTATGGATCCTATGGTAATTCAATGTCTCCTGATTTTTCATCAACTAGACTCAGTCTAATTAACAGAGATATCATTTGGGTTACTGCTCATATAAGGGGCGGAATGGAAAGAGGAATGAAATGGTGGAAAGAAGGTAAACTTCTTAATAAAAAAAATACTTTTGAAGATTTCATTTCTGTTGCAAAAAACCTAATTGAAAGAAATTATACATCAAAAGGTAAAATAATTGGCATGGGTGGTTCGGCAGGAGGCTTATTAATGGGCGCAGTTGTAAATGAAGCACCTGAATTATTTCTTGGCATAGTGATGGCAGTACCTTTTGTAGATTCATTAACTACAAACTTAGACCACTCACTTCCATTAACAGTTGGAGAATTTGACGAGTTTGGAAATGCTAAAGATAACAAAGATCATTTCGAATATATTTATTCTTATGCTCCATACAATAATATTAAAAAAATGGATTATCCTCATATTTTAATCACAACAAGCCTAAGCGATAATAGAGTTTTGTTTGACGAACCTGCAAAATTTACAGCAAAACTTAGAGATTATAAAACCGATAACAATCTTCTTTTACTTAAGACAGAAATGAATGCGGGACACGGTGGAAAATCTGGTCGAGATGGTGCAATAGAAGAAATTGCTTTTGATTATGGATTTATTTTAAAAATTTCAAATAAAATTTAAAAAATACTTGAAAAAAAAAATATAATTCCCATATAAATATCGTAAGTCGCCTTATGGGGCTTGCATAAATAAACTTGCTTAAAAAAAAAGGAGGATATATGAC
Organism: uncultured Pelagibacteraceae bacterium; assembly: GCA_902538495.1. GTDB lineage: Bacteria > Pseudomonadota > Alphaproteobacteria > Pelagibacterales > Pelagibacteraceae > Pelagibacter. The sequence continues at coordinate 1,320 of CACBFJ010000007.1, forward strand.
AAGTAAGGATCTATCTATATTCAACTCACTAAGACCTTTCTCAATTGGTTTTGACGATATGTTTGACCAATTCGAAAACATGTTGGGTAATGGTAATTTGACTATGCAGTCGAATTATCCACCATACAACATTAGAAAAACTGGGAAAGACAACTATTCAATAGAAGTTGCTCTTGCTGGTTTTAGTAAGAAAGATGTTGAGGTTGAGTTCGAAGATAATTTGTTAACAGTCAGGACAAAACAAGTTAACAAATCTGATGAAAAAAATGAAGATGGTGAAATAATTCACAAAGGTATTTCGCAAAGACAATTTGCAAGATCATTCACGATTGCAGACGATGTAAAAGTGAATAGCGCCGAGTTAAAAGATGGTCTTTTAACAGTAGCTTGTGAGAGAATTTTACCAGATCATAAGAAAAAAAGGCTTATCGAAATTAGATAAGCTTAGCCTTACTTGCGAGGAGTACTCCTCGCAAGTAAACTTTAAAAACATCCATTAGATACAAAGCCTATTACAATATTGTCTGAATTTATTTCAAATCTTCTTTCGCAGGGGATTAAGTATTTTTTTGTATTGTAAATTACCTCTAAATTACCTTTTGCATTTTTGAAATCTTCATCAGGTTTACCTAATTCCATCTTAAGTTCGCTTAAAGATTTTCCTATAAATTCACTTAATTTTTCGTTTTCTTTTTGAACTATGTCGTCTGTTTTTTCTTTAACAGTTTGACACCCTGTCAGTAAATTAACAAATATAATTGTTATTAAAAAAAATCTTAGTTTATTCATCATTATAAGTTACCAACATAATTATGGCATAAATATAAACTTCTTAGTTGAATTTTGTGAATAAAGCATATTAATAAAGAGTATTTTTAAACAGAATCAAATAATTATAATTCATTAGGAGGATTTATGCTTGATAAATATTTCAATTATAAAAAACACAAAACTAATTTTAAAACAGAGGTAATCGCTGGTACTACAACGTTTTTAACCATGGCTTACATCATGTTTTTAAATCCATTTATTTTGTCGGGAGAGTTTGCCGGACCCGAAAAAGGTTTCTTTGATTTCGGCGCAGTTTATACAGCAACTATTTTAGCGACTGCATTAGCGTGCTTTATTATGGCGTTCTATGGAAAAACATGGCCAATAGGATTGGCGCCAGGAATGGGAATCAATGCTTTCGTTGCATTTGGAGTTTGTGCTGGAATGGGTTATACGCCGCAGCAAGCTCTAGGTGCTGTATTAGTAGCAGGTGTATTGTTTTTAATAATATCATTAACCCCTTTAAGAGCTTGGTTAATAAATTCAATTCCTAGAAGTTTAAAGTTAGGTATAGGTGCTGGAATAGGTTTATTCCTTGCAATCATCGGCCTTCAAATAATGGAAGTGGTTGTCGACAATCCAGTAACCTTGGTGCAACTAGGTAACTTAGGTGATCCTCTTGTATTATTAGGATGTGCAACTTTTATTGCAATCATAGTTTTAGATAAGATGAATATTAAAGGTAATATCATTATTGGGATCTTAGTTTTTAGTATTATTGCTTGGGTGACAGGCCTTGCAAAATTTAACGGTATTGCAAGTTCTCCACCGCCGATGACTTATCTTTTTGAATTTGATCTATCTGCCGCTATGACTGCTGGAATGTCTACGGTAATATTTACGTTATTATTTATAGACTTCTTTGACACTGCAGGAACATTAACTTCAGTGGCAAATGTTGCTGGAAAGGTTGGCAAAGATGGAAAAGTTCAAGACATAAATAAAGCAATGTTATCTGACAGTGTAGGTACTGTTGCAGGAGCTATGATGGGAACTACTACGGTTACTAGTTACGTAGAGTCTGGTGCAGGAGTTAAAGCTGGTGGAAAAACTGGAATGACATCATTAGTAATTGGTATACTTTTTTTAGCATGTATATTTTTCGCTCCATTAGCAACTAGTTTACCTAAACAAATAGATGGTGCTGCTTTACTTTTTGTTTCAGTTTTATTTATTAGAAATATAACTGATATTGAATGGAACGATGTTTCAGAGTCTGCCCCGGCTATTCTTGCTATGATAACTATGCCTTTAACTTATAGTATAAGCAATGGTATTGCCTTAGCATTTGTGTCGTACGCTTTAATCAAAATATTCACTGGTAAGTTTTCAACTACTTCACCAGCTATATGGTTAATAGCAGTTTTAAGTGTTATAAGTTTTGTTGTTGCCTAAACATTTATGAAATAGGGCTAGTTTTTACTAGCCCTATTTATTTTGTTTTAATATTTCCTCAATTGATAATTCTTCGTAATGTTCAGTAGGCTGGACAATCCATGGATCTGAATTTAGTCTTATAGGACAAAAATCGGGTTCAAAAGTTGAAGATTTTTTTTTCCATAAACAAGCAGTTTTTACCTCTTTTATATAATCTTTTGTGGGGCCATAATTTTTTAGCCATTCGATGCTTTTGTTTAATGTCAATCCAGTGTCAGAGAGATCATCAATTAAAAGCACTTTGTTAAAATCTTCATTACTAGCTAAAGAGCTTATTTCTCTTGCAAACATCAATTGGCCTTGTTGATCCTCCATGCCTTCACCTGAATAACTTTGAATGACAATGTATGCGATAGGTAGTTTTAAAATTCTAGACAAAATATCAATGATTGGAGCTGCTCCTCTCATAATGCCAACTAATACTGTAGGTTTATATTTTTGATGAATTTGTATTGCTAGTTTTTCAACTATTTTAGTATACTCATTAAAGCTGATAATCAATTTCTCTGCCATGAAATTTATTATCATAATTGAAATTATTTAAAAAGGAGAAATCATGAAAGCATATTGGATAAGTTTATACTTAAAAGTAGATAATCAAGAAAATTTAAAAAAATATGCAGAGACTGTTACACCAATAATAAAAAGTTATGGTGGTTTGCCTCTTGTTAGAGGAGGAAAACATACAACTTTTGATGGTGATGATTTTTTAAGAACAGTGGTTTGGGAATTTCCTAGTTTCGAACAAGCATTAAAGTGTCATGAATCGAAAGAATATAAAGCTGGTTGGGAATTAGCAAGAAAAACAACTATCAGACATATGCAAATAGTTGAGGGTTTTAATACTGAATAGGTTCTGGATCAATACTTCTCCATAAATACCATGTTGCTACAGAACAATAAGGTGAAAATTTTTTTTTTAAAAGCATTACAAATTTTTCTGGTGGTAAATATTTTTTTTTATAATTTTTTGAAATTGCTCTTAAAAGGCCAATATCTTGGATAGGCCAAATATTAGATCTGTTATATGTAAAAAGTAAAATCATTTCTGCTGACCATCTTCCGATTTGTTTTAATTGAGAAAGATAAAGTATTGCCTCTTCATCACTCATATTCTTTATTAATTTTGGATTGAAAGATTTATTTAAAGTCTTTTTTGCTAAATTCTTAATGCCAGATACCTTTTGGCGGCTCAGACCACAACTTTTTAATTGAAGTGTAGTTAATTTAGATACTATCTTTGGATTTATTTTATTATTACACTTCTTTTTAAATTTTAAAAAAACAGCGTTTGCAGCAGCAACACTAATTTGTTGACCAATAATACTTTTACACAAGGAAAAGAATATATTTCTTCTAGAAGTAAGAATTATTTCTGATGGACTTTGATAGCTTTTAATTAACTTTGCTAATACTTTATCTTTTTTTGATAGGTAATTTTTTGCTTTTTTCCAATATTTTGGAACTTTAGTCATTTATTGTTTTAGAAGTGATTATTTTTTTATTATAAATTTCTCTTCTAAAGATAATCAATGTAGATACAATGACTAGTGATGCTCCAAAAAGCGTTTTATATGTGGGCACCTCTCCCCATATGAAGTAACCAAAGATTATAGCAAACAATAAAGCTAAATATTTTAATGGGGTAACAAGAGAAACTTCAGAATATTTATAAGACTGACCCAGCCATAGATTAGCTACTCCACCAAAAATACCAACCAAAGATAAAAATATAAAATCTTTCAAACTTGGCATAACCCATCCTTGTGGAATACTTAAAAAACTTAATAAAGTAATAGATAAAGAAAAATAAAAAGAAATTAACCATACAGGTTCTGTTGTTGATAATTGTCTTAAAGTAATGGCTACATAAGATAAACCAAGACAAAATATTACAGGGAAAACATAATAAATATTTAATTGGCTTATACCTGGCTCAGTAATAATTAATATTCCTATGAAACCAATTATTACTGCGAGCCATCTGTAAATCCCAACTTTTTCACTTAATAAAAATATTGATAGGATTGTTGTAAATATTGGTGCAGCAAATGAAATACTAACAACGGTTGCTAAAGGTAGTTTTCTTAAAGCTATAAAAATTGCAACTAAAGCAACAAGGCCCGACATGCAACGTAAAAAATGCAAACCAGCCCTTTTTGTATAATAAAAATTATGAAGTCTATCTTTGGGTATTATGAGGAAATAAAATAGGATACCAAAAAATCCTCTAAAAAATAAAACTTGTCCTATTGGATAATCAACCGACCACTTAACAATTATGTCCATTAACGAAAATGCACAAACAGACATAAACATGTACAAAAAACCCAATTGATTTTTACTTAGCATACGAATAATTTGTAAATTAATTTAAATCTTTATCAATGGAAATAGCAGTTTTAGCTCTTGGATGTTTTTGGGGACCTGAAATAAAATTCAGTAGAATTGATGGGATAATTAAAACAGAGGTTGGTTATTGTGGAGGCGATAGCAAACAAACTACCTATAAAGAAGTTTGCACAGGAAAAACTAATCATGCAGAGGTTGTTAAGCTCGATTTTGATGAAAAAATGATCTCATTCGAAAAAATTTTAAATATATTTTTTGATATTCATGACCCAACCACATTAAATTCTCAAGGGCCTGATTTTGGAACTCAATATAGGAGTGAAATATTTTATTTAAATGATAATCAAAAAAAAATAGCTGAAAAGGTTTTAAATGAAGTTAATCAAAGATTGTCGGGCAGAGTCGTAACAAAAATATCATTACTTAAAAAATTATTGTGTTGCTGAGGAATATCATCAAAGGTATTTGGAAAAAAGATAAATGTCTTTAGTAGAGACTGAATGGTTGGACAAGAATCTAGATAATGTAAAAATTATTGATTGTTCATGGCATATGCCTTTAACAAAAAGAAATGGTTTTGATGAGTACAAAACCAAGCATATTCCCAACTCCATATTTTTTGATTTAGATTCTAATTCAAACAAAGAAACAAATCTTCCACATATGCTGGTTGATAAACATGAGTGGGAAAAAAATTGTTTCAGCCATGGGAATTAAAAATAATGATGAAATAGTAATTTATGACAATTCTGATGTAATAAGTTCGTGTCGATGTTGGTATAATTTTATTTATTTTGGTCATGATCCAAAGTTAGTCCATATATTAAATGGTGGTCTAAACAAGTGGATTAAAGAAAAAAGAACGACTACTGCTGATTTACCTTTTATAAATAAGTCTAGATATAAAAGTTTAGAAAAAAAGGAATTAGTTAAAGATATGAAAATGATAAATCAAAATATAATTAAACCCATTTTTAAAGTTATAGATGCTAGAAGCAGAGAAAGATTTGATGGAAAAGTTACTGAACCTAGAAAAGGATTAAAAAGTGGAAATATTAAGAATTCTTTTTGTATACCATATATCTCTTGTTTAAATGAGGATAAAACGTTTAAAGACGTAGTTGAACTTAAAAAAATTTTTCATTCATGTTTAGATAGTACTACCGATAAGAATGTAGTTTTTTCTTGTGGATCTGGAGTTACTGCGTGTGTTTTGGCACTAGCTTATTCCCTAATAAATGATAAATATCTACCTTGCATTTACGATGGTTCTTGGGCTGAATACGGATTAATTTAGAAGTATGAAAAGATCTACAAAAACAATATCAATAATTTTAATATTTTTTCTTGTTATTGCAGCTGTAATTATTTCAAGAACTTTAATAGCCAATCATTTTAAAAAAAAATTTAGTAAGATACCTCCTCCTGGAATAATAGTTACAGAGGTGATAAACAAAGAATTTTCAGATAGAATTGAAACTTTTGGCACCGCAATTTCCAAAAAATCACAAACTTTCAAAATTAAAAAAGACGACCTCCTAGGTAATTTGGAGCTTAAAGATTTTGTAAAAAAAGGAGATAAATTAATAAGGTTAAAGAGTGGAGACATTGTTGCGCCATTTAGTGGTGTGCTCGGTTACACAGGGCTTACTGAGGATATTTTAGTCTCGAATAACATATTCATTATTACGCTTGATGATAATTCTGAAATTTACTCAGATATAAAGATTCCTGAAAGTTATTCTGCATCAATAAAAAAAGGACTTCCAGTAGAAGTAAAATTATCAAGCTACAAAGATAAAGTTTTTTCTGGAGAAGTTGATTTTGTTTCAAGTAGAATAAACGCAGATACACGAAGTTTATTATCTAGAATTAAAGTGAATAATTCAAACCAAGAATTAATTTCAGGCTCATTGTTGGAGGTTAGTATAAAATTTAACTTAAGAAATTCATTAAGTGTGCCTGATACCAGCGTGATGATTGAAGGCGATAAATCATATGTTTACAAAATTAATGGTTCAAATATTGCTAATAAAACTGAGGTGAAGACAGGATTAAGAAGCAATAGAAATATTGAAATAATCTCTGGACTTAATGAAGGAGAAACTGTTGTAGCTGAGGGCCTTAAAAAAGTTAGACCGAACGGTAAAATTAAACCTATTACAAAATAAATGTTTATCACTGAATTAAGTATAAAAAGACCTGCGGTATCTTGGGTAATGTCCCTAATACTAATTATTTTTGGATTATTTGTATTTTGGAAATTACCAGTTAGAGAACTTCCTAACGGTATTCAGCCACCTGTAGTTCAAGTACAAGTAAATTATAACTCAGCATCAGCGTCAATAATAGATCAAGAAGTTACTCAAGTTATTGAAGATGTAATAGGGGGTGCTGAAGGAATAAAGAATATAGATTCTAAATCTGAAAATGGCAGGAGCACGATAAATGTTGAGTTTGATACAAGTATAAATTTGGATAATGCTGCAAATGATATTAGAGAAAGAGTTGCAAGAGTTGTAGATAATTTACCCACAGAGTCAGAACCCCCACAGATATTAAAAAGAGCTGCGGGTTTTACAACAACAATGTGGTTATCCTTATCCTCGTCTAGTTGGAGTGATCTTGAATTAGGGGATTATGCGAAAAGATATTTAGTAGATCAATTTTCAAGTGTAAAAAATGTTGGAAGAATATTGGTTGGTGGTCTAAGAGAATTAAGTATTAGAGTTTGGATAGATCCGATTAAACTGGCAGCAAATGATCTAACAATAAATGAAGTTGAAATTGCAATGCGGGGAGAGAATATTAGTCTTCCAGCTGGAACTCTTGAGGCGGATAACATTGATCTAACGCTTAATTTAGACAAATCTTATAATGATATAGATTCTATTAAACAATTACCGATAAAAAAAACTAATAATAAAGTTATTTTATTATCTGATATTGCAAATATTGAATTTGGACCTGTTTCAGAAAAAACTCTTTTTAAAGCTCAAACTAAAGATCAAATAAATTTGAAAACCGTTGGAATTGGTATTTATGCAAGAAGCGGTGCATCAACTGTTGAACTTTCTAAGGATATTAAAAAGAAAATAATTGAGGTAAGAAAATCTTTACCTGAGGAACTAGACTTAAGAGTCTCATTTAATAGGGCTAACTATGTAGAAGCTGCAATTGAAGAAGTATATAAAACATTGCTTATAGCATTTGTTTTAGTTGTTTTAATAATCTATTTATTCTTGGGAAATCTTAAAGCTGTAGTTGTGCCAGCTATTGCTCTTCCAGTAAGTTTGATAGCATCTTTTTTAGGTCTTTATATTTTTGGTTTATCAATAAATATTTTTGTACTTTTAAGTTTTATATTGGCTATAGGCATAATTACAGATGACTCTGTAATCATGACAGATGCAATATATAGAAGAATAGAAAATGGAGAAACACCGCTTGTTGCAGCCTACAAGGGGTCTAGACAAATCTCATTTGCAATAATTGCAACAACACTAATTTTGGTTGCAGTGTTCCTACCGCTAATATTTATTGAGGGAATTTCTGGAACATTATTTAGAGAAACTGCAATCGCGTTGTCATTTTCAATAGTAATTTCATCTTTTGTAGCATTAACACTTTCACCAATGCTTGCTAGTAAATTCTTAAATAAAAAAAGCTCAAAGAAAATTTTTATACAAAAATTTGAGAAAGTTTTCTTAAATTTTGCTAAATTTTATAGAGAAACTTTAGATATTATTGTTCACAAAACTAAGTTTGTTGGTATTTTTATAGTCTTCATAATTATTTCTTCTATCTTATTATTTAGTTTTTCAAAAAAGGAATTGTTGCCTATGGAAGATCGTGGTGCTTATCTAATTATAGGAGCTACTGACGAAGGAAGCTCTTTTGAATATACACAAGAACAAGCGCAAAAAGTTGAGGCTAGGTTAATACCACTTTTACAATCTGAAGATAGTCCCTACTCAAGATTTATTATGCGAGTACCTGGATTTGGTAATTCAGCAAACTCATTTAATAGTTTTATTATAATTGCTCTTTTAGATGATTGGAAAAAAAGAAAAAAAGGACAACAGGTTATATTAAGAGAGGCAATTGGAAAAATTGTTACTCTCCCCCAAGCCCTGGCTTTTCCCATATCTCCACAATCCATAAGAGTTTCTAATTACAACAAGCCAGTGCAAATGGTTATTTATGGTAATAGCTATGAAGAACTCGAAGAAATTCAAATACAAATAATTCGAAAAATTAGATCTAACAAAAATCTTTCAAGAATTGAATCTGATTACAATAGAAATAAACCTGAGGTTAAATTAATAATAAACAAAAATAAAGCTAAAGATCTAGGAGTCTCCACAAAAGCCATTGGAGAAACTCTAGAAACTCTTTATGGTGGCAAGAAAATTACTACTTTTAATAAATTAGGTAGAGAATATCCAATTATTGTCCAACAATATTTGTCGGATAGGAGAAATAAAGAGGGAGTTTCAAAGATATTTGTTCGTTCCGACACTACTGGAAAACTAATCTCACTTGCAAATTTAGTAAGCTTTAAAGAAGAAGGCTCTGCAAAAGAATTATCAAGATACAACAGACAAAGAGCAGTAACAATATCTGCAAATATTAATGAAGGCTATACGTTAATTGAAGCAATAAGATTTTTTGAAGATGTAATGGAAAATTTAGCCCCAAAAAATCAAATTACTTGGAAAGGAAAATCTGAGGAAATAAAAGAGACAAGTAATGAATTGTTTATAATATTTGTTTTATCTTTACTAACTGCCTATTTAGTGATGGCTGCAACCTTTAATTCTTTTATTCATCCATTTATAATTGTTTTAACTGTTCCATTAGCAATATTTGGAGGATTAGTTTTCATATTATTTTTAAACAGTTCTGTGAATATTTTTTCTCAAATTGCTCTCATCATTCTTATAGGTATCTCTACAAAAAATAGTATTTTAATAGTCGATTATGCCAATCGAATAAGAACTACAGGAAAAAATATTGAGTCAGCAGTTAAAGAGGCATGCTCAGTGAGGTTTAGACCAATCATCATGACATCTTTAAGTACTATGATTGCAATGGTACCACTCGTTATAGGCAACATTGGGCCGGGTGCTGGCGAGGGTTCAAGATTGGCTGTGGGTTCAACTATTCTAGGTGGAATGATTATTTCAACATTTTTTACATTATATATTACTCCATCAATGTACTTAGCTTTAGCTAAAAATACGAAGAGAATAGATGAAGTTGATTTAGAATTAAAAAAAGAATTATCTAAAAAATAATATATTTATTTTTATTAAGAGATTTTTTGCACTCTGATAATTGTCTCCTATAGAGGCCAGCTTGTTTTTCCACTTTTTTGGCTAATCCAATTACCTTCTTATTCTTTTTATAATGTTTGAAATTACCCCAACCCTCATGGTAAGCAAGATACTGCTTGAAAGCATCTTTTTTTGAAATTTTTAAAATTGTTTCAGATTTATTTGTATACCAACCAATAAAGTCTACACTATCTTTAAATCTTGCTCTTGTAGCTAATTTGTTTCCAGTCTCTTTTTTATATTGCTCCCATGTTCCTTTAACGGCTTGTGAGTAACCGAATGAACTTGATGGTCTTTTATAAGGAATCACTTTAAAAATTTTTTGTCTTGCAGGTTTTGCTAACCAATCGAAGTCTGACTCCATTTTTATAATTGCTAGTTGAATATAAATCGGGGTGCCCCATTTTTTTTCAACTTTTTTTGTGTGCTTATACCAAAGATATCTCTCGTTAAATATTGAGCAACTATTTGAAGTATTTGATGGAATTGATGAACAACTTGTTAACAAAAAAAAAAATAAAATAATTAATTTATTTTCTAAATGAGCCATATTTATTTATAATTTTCTTGATGAAAATTACAACTATCACTCCAAATATATTTCCAAAAAGGTCTTGCCATTGAAAACTTCTTTCAGGTATCAATAAGTGAAAAACTTCTAGAATTATCGATAATACGAGCAAGTAGATTATTAATATTTTAGTTTCATTAAATTTATAAAAGGTAAGAAAACCTACCATTGATAACAAAATGAAGACATAAAAATGATTCGATGATATAATAAAGTTAGGAGTTATTTGAGGTTGCATTTTAATATCACCATGTAGAAAAAAGCCAATTAAACTACCTGGAAAAATATATAAAAAAATCAGACAAAAGTTCAGAAAGTAAAAAATTATTTTATATTTAGAAAAAAATTTTATCATTAATTATATAGTTTTATTTATAAATATATTTTAAAAATATAATATGAGTTTTTTAATACTTGTAAGACATGGACAAAGTACTTGGAATCTTGAGAAAAAATTTACAGGATGGGTTGACGTAGATATTACAGAAACAGGCAAATCTGAAGCTAAAAAAGCAGGTCAACTTATTAAGGAACAAAACCTTAAAATAAATTATTATTATTCATCTGTTCAATTAAGAGCAAAACATACCCTAAAAATTATAAAAGAAATTTTAAATGATGAAAAAGAATTCAAATCTGTCTGGCAGCTTAACGAGAGACACTATGGAGCTCTTACTGGCTTAAATAAGATTGAAATGGCAAAAAAAATTGGGGAAAAAAAAGTGCACGAGTTTCGTAGATCTTGGGATATGAAACCAGATGCCCTAAGTAAAGAAAGTCCACACCATCCTAGTAACATAAGTATATATAAAGATGTTCCAGAGGAGCTTATTCCAAGCACAGAGTCTTTAAAAGATACTTACAACAGAGTCGTTAAATTTTTTGAGGAAGAAATCCAAGAAAAATTGAGAAATACTAATATTTTAATTTCTGCCCATGGCAATTCTATTAGAGCTTTATGCAAAAAACTTTTTGAATTAGATAACAATCTGATTTCAAATCTTGAAATACCTACGGGAAATCCTTTGTTGATAAAGTTAGACAACAGTTTGAAAATCACTAAATGTGAGTATCTTGATAAAGAGAGGGCTAAAGATCTTTTAGTTTTTTTGAAAGTTTCTAAATTAGTTAAATGATAGAATTTATTTAAGCTTTCATATCCATTAAGTTGATTCTTGTTTCGTAATTCTTTCCATACTTCTAAAATTGAAAAATTTTTTAAAACGTAATTTTCAAACAAACTTTTATTGAAAATTTTACAACCAATATAAATAAAATTATTATCTTCACCTTTTTGCAATAGATTATCTTTTAATTTAAAATCTCCATTAAAGCTCTTATCAAAACTTAGTTTCTTATCTGCAACTAAAAGAATGCAACTCAATTTATTAGAAAAATAAAAATCTTGCATTTTATTTATTTCATTAACATATTTATAGTTCCACAAAGTATCAGGATTAAAAACTAAAAAATCTTGATCTGTAGTATTTTTCACTAAATTCATTATACCACCGCCTGTATCCAAAATATTCTTTCCATCTTCTTTAATCTCAATATCTACCTCAAAATTTTTCATTTTAATAAATTTATTTATTTGATCTCCAAGGTGAAATGTATTTATAAGAATTTTTTTTATACCAAGTTTGGAAATTACATTAATACAGTTTTCTAAAATTGTAGTATCTTTGATTTTCAGCAGAGGTTTTGGAGTTTCAAGAGTTAGGGGATTCAGTCTTTTACCAAAACCTGCACATAATATTAATGCAGTTCTAATTCTCATTTAATTTTTTTTTCAAAATTTTGACTTAGTAAACTTTTTAAATTAAAGAATACTTCGTTTTCTTTAATACGCATATTTATTAATTCCCATGTATATGGAATTAATTTAATATACTTTTTTTTTCCATCTCTCAAAGATAAACGTGTAAAAATTCCAATTATCTTAAGATTTCTTAAAACTGATAATATTTCAAAATCATTTTTAAATTTATTCTTTATCAAATTTTTTTGTTTTTTAAGGTAGTGATCATAAACTTTTTTTTTAAATGATTTTGATGTCTTAAATCTTACATCGTCAATTAGAGATGCTAAATCGTATGCCTTATTTCCGATTAAAGCATCTTGACTATCTATAACTCCTATTTCATTCCTGACTAACATAAGATTTGATACATGAAAATCTCTATGGACAAACACATTATTTTTTAAACTTAATTTTGATATTAATTCCTTAATTACTTTGTTAAATTTTTTTGAAAAAGTTTTTTTTTTAGAGTTTTTTAGATTTTCCTCTGCATACCATTTGCTAAATAAATTAGTCTCATTGATTAAAATTTTTTCGTTATATTTAGGAATATGATAAATCTTATTTTTAAAATTTTTTATACTTCTATTCTTTATTAATTGTATCCTAATCAATAAATCTATTATTTTTTTAAAATATAAAAATTTATTAACTTTTTTTCTTTTCAGAGTTTTAAATATTGTGTAGTAACCAAAATCCTGAATTTCTATATAGTTTTTTTTGTAATTCTCTTTAATTAATTTTGGAGCTAAAATTTTATTTTTATTTAATATTCTATTTATTGCCTCATATATAATTAAATTTTTAATTTTTTCCTTTTTTGCAAGGACTATTATGGAATTAGCGTTTTTACTTTTTTTTCTGTAAAATTTTCTGAAAGACGCATCACCTTTTATTTTTTTCAAATTTTTCATCAAAAATTATAGTATTAGACCTTTAATTTGCACTGATCTTTTTTGATAATCATCCTCATATTTAAAAAATAATTCTATCAATTTTTCAGGTTTTTTTTTAATAATCTCAGGCCATTCTATTAATGTAATTGTATTTAGATTATCTTCAAATAAACCCAGGCTGTTTAATTCACCATCATTTTTTAACCTAAATAAATCGTAATGATTTACGACAAATTTATTCACATCGTATTGGTTTAAAAGATTAAATGTAGGGCTTATCACCTCTGTAATCTTTACTTTATTCTTTTGTTGAAAAGCATTCACGAGATATTTTATAAACGTAGTTTTGCCTACTCCCATTTCACCATATACAAAAACTATATAATTTGGTTTAACTTTATTCGAAAAATTCTTAGCGAATTCTTTGGTATCTTTTTCAGAGTTTAAAATTATTTTATCACTGTTAGTAGCGATAGGCATTTGGTTTGAATGGACCATTAACGCCGACACTTATATAGTCTGCTTGATCTTTAGATAGTTTAGTTAACTTTGCACCAACTTTCTTTAAATGTAGAGTAGCAACTTTTTCATCTAAATGTTTTGGCAAGACATATACTTTATTTTCATAATTTTTGTGATTGTTCCAAAGTTCTATTTGTGCAATTACTTGATTGGTAAATGATGCACTCATCACGAAACTTGGATGCCCAGTTGCACATCCTAGATTGACTAATCTGCCCTCCGCTAAAAGAATTATCCTTTTTTTACTTGGTAATTCGATTTCATGGACTTGAGGTTTAATCTCTGTCCATTTATAATTTTTTAAAGCATCGACTTGAATTTCATTATCAAAATGACCGATATTACATAGTATTGCTCTATCTTTCATTTCTCTCATATGATCAGCAGTAACAATATCTTTGTTACCAGTAGCTGTAACAATAATATCTGCTTGGCCTATAGCATCCTCCATGAGAACAACCTCATAACCTTCCATAGCAGCTTGTAGAGCACAAATTGGATCTGCCTCAGTGACCAAAACTCTAGCGCCACTTTGTCTGAGTGAGGCGGCACTACCTTTTCCAACATCCCCAAAACCTGCAACAATAGCAACTTTTCCAGACATCATTACATCTGTTGCCCTTCGTATTCCGTCGACTAAACTTTCTCTACAACCATAAAGATTATCAAATTTTGATTTTGTAACAGAGTCATTAACATTTATGGCTGGAACTAACAGTGATTTGTCTTTTTCCATTTTATTAAGCGCTTTAATTCCGGTTGTAGTTTCTTCAGAAACGCCTTTAACATCTTTTAATAAATCTTTATATTCTTTATGCATTATTGCAGTAAGATCGCCACCATCATCTAAAAGCATGTTTGGTTTCCAATCTTTATTTCCTATGATTGTTTGTTTAATGCACCATAAATACTCCTCTTCCGTCTCACCTTTCCAAGCATAAACGGGTATTCCAGCTTTAGCTATAGCAGCAGCTGCATGGTCTTGAGTAGAAAAAATATTGCACGATGACCACCTTACTTCTGCACCTAAATTGGCTAATGTTTCAATCAAGACTGCTGTTTGAATAGTCATGTGCAAACAACCAATAATCTTTGCTCCTTTAAGGGGAGATTTCCCCTTATATTCCTCTCTTAATGCCATCAATCCAGGCATTTCGCTTTCAGCTATTGAGATTTCCTTACGTCCAAATTCTGCTTGAGATATATCTTTAACTTTAAAATCTGCCATGTTGTGGATCTTCTAACAACAAAGTTTTAATTAATCAATAGAACTTTATAACATTGGAAAAATGACTTCCATTCTTGCGCCCTTTTTGTCAGTTCGATTTGATGCTTTAATAGAACCATTATGTAGATCAACTAAATTTTTAACAATATTCAATCCTAAACCAGAATGTTGACCAAATTTATCTGGTCTATTACTATAAAATCTCTTGAAAATTTTGTTAGTGTCTTTCTCCTTAAATCCATCTCCTTCATCTAAAATATCAATATAAATTTTTTTGTCCTCCAATTGAGAAACTTTTACAATTATATTTTTATTATCCTCACTAAACGATATTGCATTATCTAAAAGATTTGCAATAATTTGTTCTATTCTATTTTCAATACCGTTAATGAAGTAATTTTTTTTACCATCATTTTCATAAGAAATTTCTATTCCTCTTTTCACTTTGTAAATATTATTAAAATCATCAACAACAGACTTTATGATAGGTTCAACATCCAATTTTTTTATCTTTTCTTTGCTTAATGCCACCTCATCTTTTAGCATTTGAGAATAATCTGTGATTAATCTCTCTATTCTCTGAACATCATGACTTAAGATATTTATCAATTTTACTCTTTGATCTATATCATTTGTATCTTGTAGAATTTCTGATGCGCTTTTAAGTGAGGCTAATGGATTTCTTATCTCGTGTACGAGATCTGTTGAAAAATTTTCAGCTTGTGAAATTCTTTTCTGTAATTCTAAAGTCATATCATCTAGAGAACTTGAGAGTAATCCCAGTTCATCATTTCTAAGTTTTAAATTCTCAATGTTGGTTATCTTTGAATTTTTTTCTTTAATTGTTTTTGTGTAAGTAACTAAATTTTTAATTGGTTTCAAAAAATATCTATTTAAAACAAATGAAAAAATTAATATTACTATTCCAACGGCTATAGCTGTTCTGATAATAAATGTTTTTCTTTCGTCAATGGCAGCCTTAATATCATTTGCGTTTTCGCTTATTGCAAGATATCCTATATTTTTGTCATTTTTCATAACATTTTTAATAGTTGTTAGTTTAAATTTATTAAATTCATCTTCGGTAAACGTAAAGGGGATTCCATAATTTTTAGATCCAGCATAATTAGATAAGATATCTTTTAGCGATACATTGTTTTCATTACCCATATTTATATTCTTGTCCTCTGTAATTTCTTTTGTTTTATCTTCGTTTAATATATCTAATTCTATTATATCTAATCTTGTAGAAAATGATCTTGGGTCAAGATCTAACGTATCAGTGTCCCCAATTAAGTTTAATTCATTATCAAAAAAAATAACTCTATCCAAATTTTGAAAAAGAAATCTTGTAGAAAACAAAAATTTTCTTATATCTTCCTCAATAAATTTAACGTTAAGTCTATTAAGATTATCAATAGTGTTATTTATAATTTCGATATGATTAGAAGATTTTTTCTTTATTAAATTTGGTTGTACGTTTTCCAGGTATATAAATGTAAATAATCCAATTATTGTAAAAAAAATTAAGTTTATAAATAGAAATTTTTTTAATATTGACAAATTTTTAAGAAGGTTGCTTAGCATTAGCTAACATTCCATCTGTACCCACTTCCATATCTAGTCTCAATAGCTGAAAAATCTGGATCAACTTTTTTAAATTTTTTTCTTATTCTCTTAACATGACTATCAATAGTGCGGTCTTCAATATCTGTATCCTCTCTGTAAGCAATATCCATCAACTGAGCTCTTTCTTTTATTATACCAGGTCTTTTTGCTAATTCTTTTACAAGTAAAAATTCTGTAGTAGTTAATTTATCAGGTAGTTGTTTACCATTCCATTCACATTCTAATTGTGAAGGATCTAGTTTTAATTTTCCATGTGAGATAATACTCTTATTTTCTTCAATAGTATCTTTGGTATCTTTTTTTCTTAATTGAACTCTAATTCTCTCAATTAATACTTTTATTGAGAAACCTCCTGATTTTTTAACGAAATCATCTGCTCCTAACTTCAATCCAAGCAATTCATCTATTTCATCATCTTTGGAAGTCAAAAATATCACTGGCAATGAAGTTTTTTTTCTTAATTTTTTTAACAATTCTTCTCCATCCATTTTTGGCATTTTTATATCAATGATTGCTAGATCAGGCGGAGTCCTTGTTAATCCAATTAACGCACTCTCACCATCTATATATGTTTGAACTTTAAAACCCTCTTTTTCTAAAGCTATACTGAGACTAGTCAGTATATTTCTGTCATCATCAATCAAAGCAATTGTTTGTTTGTGCATACTACAATATAAAAATACTAAATTGTTCTAATTTGGGCAATCAAATTAAATTAATGGAGCGATCCCCAATTATCGCCAGTATTTAAATCTACTGTTAAAGGTATCGAAAAAGAATGGTGATCGCTGTTAACAACACTGGTCATTTCATCAATAATTATTTTGCTTATTCTTTTTACGTCAAATTTTGGAGTTTCAAAAATCAATTCATCATGGATTTGCAATAGTATTTTTGTTTTTTTATTCTTTTCTTCTAATAGTTTTTTGTGCAATCTTATCATTGCTAACCTCATAATTTCAGACGCAGATCCCTGTATTGGAGCATTTATAGCTGCTCTTTCTTGAAAATTTCTCACATTATAATTTTTATCATTAATGCTAACAAAATGTGATTTTCTTCCAAAAATATTATTTACGAAACCACTTTTTCTGCAAAATTTAATAGTGTTATCCATATAAACTTTAATTTCAGGAAATTTTGCAAAGTACGAATTCAAAAATTCTTCTGCTTCATGGTTGGAAACATTAATTTGTTTTGCTAATCCATATTGTGAAATTCCATAAATAATACCAAAATTAATTGCTTTTGCTTTTCTTCTCTGGTCATCATTAACTTTTCTAATATCAATATTGAAAATCTGACTTGCAGTCAAAGAGTGTATATCTTCATTATTTTTAAAAGCTTTTTTAAGTTCTTTTACATCAGCAATATCCGCTAAAATTCTCATTTCAATTTGATTATAGTCTGCCGAGATCAAAGCATGTTCTTTCTCTGCTATAAACGCTTTTCTGATATCTTTGCCATCGTCAGACTTTATTGGAATATTTTGTAGGTTTGGTTCACTAGAAGCTAATCTTCCTGTGGTAGTTGCAGCAAGTAAAAAAGAGGTATGAACTCTTTTTGTTTTAGGATTAATGTGCTCTGGCAAAGTATCTGAATAAGTATTTTTTAATTTTGATATTTGTCTCCAATCTAAAACTAATTGTGGAAATTCATGACCTTTAAAGGCCAAATCCTCCAATACCGCCGCACTAGTAGCGAAACTACCTTTTTTAGTTTTTTTTAGATCAGCAATTTTGAGCTCATTATACAAAATTTCACCAAGTTGTTTTGGCGATGCAATATTAAATTCTTTTTTTGATATTTTAAAAACTTCTTTTTGAATCTTTAAAATTTTTTTTTCAAAATTTGAGGATAAAATTTTAAGGAACTTATTATCTATTTTAATTCCTTCAATTTCCATATTTGCAAGAATTTTTATCATTGGTTTTTCAAAAAGTTCGTAAACAGTAATCATTTTTTCATCTTTAAGACTCTTATAAAATTTTTTATAAAGTCTATAAGTAATATCAGCATCTTCAGCAGCATAATTTTTTGCTTTTTCAAGATCGACTTCACTAAAATTTATTTCTTTTTTTCCAGTTCCCACTAAATCTTTAAAAGCTATTGTTTTATGACCTAAATGGATTTCAGATAGTGTATCCATATTATGTCTATTTTTCCCCGCATCGAGAACATATGACATAAGCATTGTATCCTCCATTGAGGTAAGTTTTATGCCTTGATTAAGTAGAACTATAAAATCAAACTTTATATTTTGACCAATTTTTTTAATACTAGGATCTTCAAGTAAAGGTTTTAATTTTTTTAGGACAAGGTCCTTATTAATATTTTTTTTAGAATTATGATTAAGGGGTATATAACAAGCTTTACCAATTTTTGAACTTAATGAAATTCCTATCAAATCTGCTTGATGAGGATCTAAAGAACTTGTTTCAGTATCAACAGCAAGCTCTCCAACCTGCTCAGCTTCTTTAATCCAATCGTCTATTTCTTTTATATCATTTATTAAAAAATAATTCTTATTTGAAATTTTTTCTTGAGTTTCAATAATTTTAGTATCTTTTTTTTTATCCTCAAAATTTGGCTCACCATAAGTTGAGATAGCTGAACTAAGCAGTCTATTGAATTCCATTTCCCTTAAAAATTTATAAAGCTTCTCTTTATTTATTTGTTTTAACTGAAATTCCTCTAGATTTTTTTCAATTGGAGCATCATTTTTCAATGTTACCAATTTTTTGCTGATTATAGCTTTGTCTTCATTTTCGAGTAAAGTTTCTCTTCTTTTGTTTTGTTTAATCTCACTTGCAGATTTTAGAAGGGTTTCCAAGTCTCCATATTTGTTTATCAACTCAGCTGCAGTTTTTACACCAATTCCTGGGACACCGGGTACATTATCACTACTGTCTCCGGCTAATGCTTGTACATCTATTACCTTATTAGCTGTAACACCAAATTTTTTTTGAATATCTTCATCGTTAATAAATTTATTTTTCATTGGATCATAAATTCGAACACCTTTTTTATATAATTGCATTAAATCTTTGTCTGAAGAAACTATTGTCACCTTAGCCCCAACTTTTAAAATCATATCTGTATAGGTTGCTATTAAATCATCTGCTTCATAGTTAGCTAGCTCAACTGATGGTAAATTAAATGCTAATACAGACTTTCTAATATAATCGAATTGAGGTGCTAAATCGTCAGGTGCTTCTGCTCTATTAGCTTTATAATCTTTGTAAATTTCATTCCGAAATGTCTTTCTGGCTGAGTCAAAAATAACCGCGAAGTGAGATGGTTTTTGTAAATTTTCTTTTGACTTAGAATCTTCAAGAAGTTTAAAAAGCATACTACAAAAGCCACTTACAGCTCCGGTTGGCAAACCATCACTTTTTCTTGTTAAAGGCGGAAGAGCATAGTAAGCTCTAAATATATAGCCCGATCCATCAATCAAGTAAAAGTGATCTGTTTTTTGAATCTTGCTCATTATAAATTAATATAGATTATTAAAAAAATAAGAGTATTATTATTTTATGGAACTTACTAAAAACATTATCAACTATACGAAAATAATCAAATCAGCTATTTTGGTAATAATTGGGACAGCTTTACTAGCTATATCATCTAAGATACAAACTCCATTTACTTTAGTGCCCGCAACTATGCAAACTTTTGTGGTTATGTTTCTTGGGATTATATTAGGATATAAATTAGCAACACTAACTGTTATTTTATATTTGATTGAGGGATCTTTTGGACTACCAGTTTTTGCTAAAGGTGGTGGCATTGGATATCTTTTAGGTCCAACCGGAGGTTACTTAGTTGGTTTTATTTTTACTGCATTTTTTGCAGGTCATATAAATCAAAATAAAGACCCAATAATTGTGTTTTTATATTTATTATTTTCGGTAAGTTTAATTTATATTCTTGGATTAGGAGGTCTGTGGAATTATATGGGTTTCGATAAGACTTTTAATGATGTTTTCTCAGTTGGGGCAAAACCATTTTTACTAATAGAAATCTATAAAATCTTGATACTCACAGTGCTATCAAAACAACTACTAAAAATTAGGAGATTTACTTAGGAGATCTTTTAGATAAAATTCGTTGTAAAGTTCTTCTATGCATTTTTAGTCTTCTTGCTGTTTCAGAGACATTTCTGTTACATAATTCAAAGACCCTGTGTATGTGTTCCCATTTTACTCTGTCAGCTGACATCGGATTTTCTGGTGGAACTGCCTTTTTGTTTGGATCAGCTAAAAGAGCCTTTTCAACATCATCGGCATCTGCAGGCTTGGCCAAATAGTCTATGGCACCTTCTTTGATTGCAGCTACAGCAGTAGGGATGTTTCCATAGCCAGTTAACATTATTATTCTACTTGATGAGTTATTTGATTGTATTTCTTTTACTACTTCTAATCCATTACCATCATTTAACCTTAGATCAACTACAGCGAAACCAGGTTTTTTAGATTTGACGGATTCTATTCCTTTTTGCACACTCTCAGCTTGAAATACCTCAAAACCTTTTTTTTCCATTGCCCTAGCCAATCTCTCTCTAAAAGGGTTATCGTCATCAACAATTAATAGCGATTTATTCTCAAAATCACTTAAATTTTGCAATGTAGCGTCTGATCTCATGAGGTTTATATGGTGTTTTTTTTCCACAATTCAATAGGGTATTATTTTCTTTACATTGCTTTACTATTGAATTAATTGCTCGATTTATTAAAGTTTTTTAAATAAAAAGCTTTTTTTTTGTTAAATTTTTTTTGAGGGAGCATTTAAATGCAAAAATTTACATCAGTTGAAAATTTAGTAAATCAGCTGAAACCAGATAAACCAGTCTATTGTATAAGAAAGAAATCAATTCTTTCTGCATCAAAGTTTTTTCAAAAAAAATTTCCCGGTAGAATTTTATATGCCGTTAAAACAAATCCTCATCCAGAAGTAATTAAAACTCTCGTAAAAAGTGGTATCAGTGAATTTGATGTTGCATCAATATCAGAAATTAAGTCTGTTAGAAAATTTAGCCAAAGCGCAAAATGTTCTTTTATGCACACGGTGAAAAGTCGTGAGGATGTAGAAGAGGCTTATTTTAAGTATGGCGTAAAAACGTTTGCACTAGATACTAAAGAAGAATTAATAAAAATAATTGAGAGCACTAAAAATGCTAAAGATCTTGAAATTTTTGTAAGGGTTGCAGTATCAAATGAACACGCAGAAATAGACTTATCAAAAAAATTTGGAGCCATGAACAATGAGGCTAGTGGGTTATTGAGACTTGCAAAACAATATGCAAAAAAAATTGGCTTGAGTTTTCATGTTGGATCACAATGTATGCATCCAATTTCTTACACAAAAGGAATAGCTGAGATAGGTAATATAATTAAGAAAACAAAAATTGTACCAGAATACATAAATGTTGGTGGAGGATTTCCAACTATATACCCAGATTTAGTTCCGCAATCATTAGATAATTATTTTCAAGAAATAAAAATGAGTTTAGATAACTTAAAATTAAATAATTTACCTGAAATCATATGTGAACCAGGAAGAGCATTAGTTGCTGAAAGTGGATCAACAATTGTTAGAGTAAACTTAAGAAAAAAACAAAAGCTTTATATTAATGATGGTACTTATGGCACTCTTTTTGATGCTGGGACACCAAATATAGTTTTCCCGTCAAAATTAATTAAAGAAAGTTCTAATAAAATAATTTCTAAAAAGTTAACAGCTTTTGACTTTTATGGTCCAACATGTGACAGTATGGATTACATGAAAGGTCCTTTTGTTTTACCCAATAATATTAAAGAAAATGATTATATTGAGCTTGGTCAGCTTGGTGCGTATGGTCTTACATTTAGGACGGAATTTAATGGTTTCTTCTCAGATGAAATTTATGAAGTTGAAGATAATCCAATAATGAGTCTATATGGGAAAGACGCTAATAAAGCCACATTAGTTGCTTAATGTCTGAAAAAAAAAATCTCGGCCATAATAGCAAAAAGGATTTTCTTAAAAGCCCAGTTGAGCATATAGATATTACCTCATTTGACTCTAGAAAAATTATTTCTTCCATGAAAAAAATGTCTTTTGTTTCAAGAGAAACAGCAAATGCATCTGAAATATATAATGATATGTTGAAAGATAAGGATTGCACAATATTTCTAACCTTAGCTGGATCTACTTCTGCAGCTGGATGTATGCATATTTACCGAGATATGGTGAAGTATAATATGGTCGATGCAATTGTAGCAACTGGTGCATCAATAATTGACATGGATTTTTTTGAGGCGCTTGGATTTAAACATTATCAGGGTTCTCAGTACCAGAATGATAATGAGTTGAGAAATAACTACATAGATAGGATTTATGATACTTACATTGATGAAGAAGAACTTCAAATGTGTGATAAAATAATAGGTGAAATAGCTGACAAGTTACAACCTAAAGCTTATACATCAAGAGAGTTTATAAAAGAAATTGGAAAATATTTAAAATCAAATGCAAAGAAGAAGGGTTCTTTAATAGAAACAGCGTATGATAATAATGTTCCAATTTTCTGCCCAGCATTTACAGACTCCAGTGCAGGTTTTGGTCTAGTAATGCATCAAGAAAGAAACCCTAATAATCACATCACAATAGACTCTATTAAAGAATTTAGAGAATTAACTGAAATAAAGATTAAATCTAAAGGTTCTGGATTGTTTATGATTGGTGGTGGAGTTCCAAAAAATTTTATTCAGGATACTGTTATATGTGCTGAACTTTTAGGTAAAAACGTAGATATGCATAAATATGCTGTGCAAATTACAGTTGCAGATTCAAGAGATGGCGCTTGTAGCAGCTCAACACTTAAAGAAGCAAGTTCGTGGGGTAAAGTCGATACAACTAAAGAACAAATGGTTTTTGCTGAAGCAACATCTGTTTTACCGTTGATTGCAAGTGATGCTTATCACACAGGTGAGTGGAAAAATAGAGATAGAAAAAACTTTTCCAAAATATTTTGATTGATGATCAAAAAAGTAAAAATTGGAATTATTCAGAGTAAAATTTCAGATAATTTTAAAAAAAATTTAATTTCAGCTATAAAAAATATAAAGAAAGCAGCGTCAAAAAAAGCTAAGATAATTTGTATGCCAGAACTGTTTTTATCAAGTTATTTTTGTCAAACAGAAAGTCATTCTAATTTTAAGCTAGCAGAAAAAATTCCGGGTAAAACTACAAAAATATTTTGTGAATTAGCAAAAGAATTACAAATAGTATTAATGATTTCATTATTTGAAAAAAAAACGCACGGTTTCTATCATAATACTAGTATCGTTATTAATGAAAAAGGTAAAATTTTATCTAAGTATAGAAAAATGCATATTCCAGATGATCCAGGTTATTATGAGAAATTTTATTTCACTCCTGGCGATTTAGGTTTTAAATCTGTAAAAACTAAGTTTGGTAAAATTGGACCTTTGATATGTTGGGATCAGTGGTTTCCTGAGGCTGCAAGATTGACTGCACTAAAAGGTGCACAAATAATTTTTTACCCTACTGCTATTGGTTGGCATCCTAAAGAAAAAAGGGAATTTGGAAAAACTCAATTAAACTCTTGGATCACAATGCAAAAATCTCACGCAATTGCAAACGGTACTTACGTCGTTGCAGTAAACAGAGTTGGTGTTGAAAAAAAAGGAAATAAAAAAATAGAGTTTTGGGGAAACTCAATGATAATTGATCCAAGTGGAGAAATAATTGGAGAACTGGGCAATAAAAAAGAGGAAATATTAATCCGTGAAATAGATTACAAAAAAATTGATACCACTAGAGAACATTGGCCCTTTTTAAGAGATAGAAGAATCGACTTTTATAAAGGCATACTAAAAAATCCTGTAGATGAGTGAGGAGCTTAAAAAATTCAGAATGCCTGCTGAATGGGAACCTCAAAAATCAGTTTGGATTGCTTGGCCATATAATAAAAATGATTGGCCAGGTTTATATAAATTTATTCCTAAAGTAATTTTAGAAATTATATTTATCATTTCAAAAAGTCTTAAAGTTAATTTGATTGTTAACAAAAAAATAACAAATATTAAAAAGCTAATAAATTCTAATAAAATCACTAATATCAAATTTCATAATATTAAAACTGATAGAATATGGTTAAGAGACTCCGGACCAATATTTATAACAAATAGAAAAGAAAATAAAAAAATGATTTTGAATTTCGGTTTTAATGGATGGTCAAAATACAGTAATTACAAAAATGACAATAAAATCAATGAAAATATCAGTAAAATTTCTAATTTGGAAAAGATTGATCCAATAATTAAAAAAAATGGAAAAACTAAAAAAATAATTATGGAAGGAGGTGCATTTGATATAAATGGTTCAGGATCAATTCTATTAACTGAGGAGTGTTTACTGAGCAAAACTCAGGAAAGAAATAAAGATTTTATCAAAAAAGATTATGAGGAACTATTTAGAAGATATTTAAATATAAAAAACTTTATATGGCTTAAAAAAGGGATTGCAGGTGATGATACACACGGACATGTTGATGACATAACGAGATTTGTCTCTAGAAATACGATTATGACCGCGATTGAGACTAATAAGAAAGATAAAAATTACAAAAACTTAAGTCAAAATTTGAAAATTTTAAAAGAAAGTAAAAATGAGAAAGGGAAAAAATTTAAAATTATAAAGGTGCCTATGCCATCGCCTATCTATATCAAGAACACACGAGTACCTGCAAGTTATTTGAATTTTTATATTTGCAATAAAAAAGTACTACTTCCAATATTTAAAGTTAAAGAAGATGTTATCGCCATTAAAATATTCAAAAACTTTTTTAGAAAAAAGAAAGTTCAAACAGTTGATTGCAGTAAATTAATATGGGGATTTGGAGCTATTCACTGCATGACCCAACAAGAACCTAAAATTTAGTTAGGCTGCTTTTAATGTACCTAATAGTAGTCTAAAAGGTATAAGCATAACTAAGGCAACAAAAATTTTAACTGCTAAATCTCCTAATGAAAGAGTGGTCCAAGGTATTCCTGTTCCATAAAACGAAATCGAGAAGAACAGAAATGTATCTACTGTTGAGCCAATTAAAGACGATGTTAAAGGAGCTATGTACCATTTTCTTTTTCTCAACTGATCAAAAATTTGAACGTCTAAAAGTTGAGCAATTATAAATGCCGTCCCTGATCCTATTGCAATTCTAATTGAAATAATATCGGTAAAATTTGTCGAGAACACCAATGTAAATAAAATTCCAATCGTAAAGCCAATATATACAATCTTTCTAGCCACAATTTTTCCAAAAGATCTATTGGCCAAGTCTGTGATTAAAAAGGCAATAGGATAACTAAAAGCGCCGTAAGTTAATAACTCTTCTAAACCATAATAGTTAATTGGGAATTGAACTAAGTAGTTTGAAGCTAAAACTACAACCCCCATAATAAATGAGAGTAACAAAAATAATTTATTCATCAGGCGTTTTTAGATTGGATTATTTTTTTTTGAAATGGTGACTTAATCAAAAGGTTTTTTTTTAATTTTTTCAATCTTGGTGATAAATTTTTATTTTTTACAGTCTTTAAAAATTCGTCAAAGCTTCCTTTCTTATCGACTGATCTTACTCCAGCATTACTCACTGTTAATTTTAAACTTCTTTTTAAAAGTTCACTGGTGAATTTAACTTTTTTCAAATTTGGTAAAAATCTTCTTTTTGTCTTATTGTTAGCGTGACTAACATTATGACCTTTCATTGGAATTTTCCCAGTAAGTTCACATTTTTTTGACATAATAGACCGACTATATAAGATTAGAAAATGCTTGCGTCAAGTTTATAAAATTTGAATTTTATTTTTTTCCTATAATTTCTGAGAAATTCTTAACACCGTCTTTTATCAGTAATTCTTTAAGCTCTTTTTTAATTAAATTTACAATATTAGGCCCTCTATAAACCATTCCTGTGTAAAGTTGAACATAATTGGCACCCGCTAAAAATTTTTCATAAGCACTTTTTCCTGAATCAACTCCACCAACACCTATAATTTTAATTTTTCCTTTGAGAATTTTGTAAAATTTATTAATTAAATTAGTAGATTTTTCTTCAATTGGTTTTCCAGATAGACCCCCTTTTTGGTGCTTTTGTATATTATTTAAACTATCCCTAGTTGAGTCTGAAGTATTTGAAATAATAACAACCTCAATGTTATTATTTAATAATACATCTGAAATGTTATTAATTTCTTCATCTTCTATATCAGGAGAAACTTTTACTGCTAATGGAATTGTTGAATTTAATTCTTTTTTTTCATTCTCTATTTCTTTTAACAATTCATTTAATTTTGATTGATCGTGAAAATTTCGTAGATCTTCAGTATTTGGTGAAGAAATATTTATAGTAATATAATCAGCAACATCATGGAAGGTTTTAAAACACTTTAAATAGTCCTCAAGTCTATTTTCAGAATCTTTATTTGGTCCAATATTTATACCTAGTAAACCAATTTGTTTATTAGATTTAATTCTACGGACTATATTTTCTGCACCAGAGTTATTAAAGCCAAGTCTATTTATTAATGCCTCATCCTCTTCTAATCTAAATACTCTTGGTTTGGGATTTCCATATTGCTGTAAAGGAGTTATAGTGCCTACCTCTACAAATCCGAACCCCAATTTAAATAATGAATTATATACTTCAGCATTTTTATCAAAACCTGCTGCCATACCAATAGGATTTTCTAATTTTTTATTAAATAATTTTGTTTCAAACAAGGGATTATTTTTTTCACGATCTAAAATATTTGGAATAAAATTAAATTTTAGTGATTTTATAGCCAAATTATGGGCTGTCTCTGGATCTAATTTAAAAATCAAAGATCTTAAATTTGAAAACATCATTTTACTCTTTTTTGTATAAGATCTTTTGTTTCTTGGACACCAAAAAAACTTATAAAAAATCCCATTCGTGGTCCATTTTGGTCACCAAAAACAACCTCATAAATTAATTTAAACCAGTCTCTTAAATTTTTTGAGTATCCATTTTCTTTACCAGTTGAATAAATTAATGTTTGGATATCCTCTGGTGACATTTCATCATTACAATTATCTAATGTACTAACTAAAGCCTTAAGTGCAATTTTTTCATCATTATTGGGTATTTTATATTTTTTTTGTTTTTTTATGACATCGTTAAAATATTTAATTGCATATCCTACTAAATCATTAAAAATTGGATAATCTTTTTCCTCAATATCTTTTTTATATTTCTTTACAAATTTCCATAGAAGCTCTTTATTATCAGCATTACTTGTTTCAACAAGATTTAAAAGCATTGAAAAGGACATTATCATTTTTTCTTCAGGAACTTTACTATCATGTACATGCCATACAGGATTCATTAACAACTTGAAATCATCTTGATTTTTCGCCTTATCCAATAATTCTAGATATTCATCAACAGTTTTTGAAACAATTTCTTTATAAAGTTTTTTAGCTCTTTTGGGATTTTGATACATATATAAGGAAAGGCTTTCTGGTGAAGCATATTTTAGCCATTGATCAATCGTAATTCCATTCCCCTTTGATTTAGAAATTTTCTCCCCTTTTTCATCCAAAAATAATTCATAAGCGAATCCAGATGGATTTGTTTTTCCTATTAGTTTTATTATTTTTGAGGATAAAATTGCGCTCTCAATAAGATCTTTTCCATACATCTCAAAATCTACATCTAAAGCATACCATCTCATTGCCCAATCTACTTTCCATTGAAGCTTGCAATTACCATCTAGAATACTCATCTCTAAATCTTTCCCATTATTATCAAAAATTATTGTCGATTTTTCTTTATTTATTTCTTTCATCGGAATTTCTAAAACACGACCTGTATCAGGACAAATAGGTAAAAAAGGACAATATGTCTTCTGACGCTCCTTTCCCAATGTTGGCAATATAATATTCATAATTCCATCATAATTTTTTAAAATTTCTTGAAGTGACGAATTAAAAAAACCTGACTTGTAGAGTTTTGTTGAACTTTTAAAACTATATTGAAAATTGAAATTATCTAAAAAATTTTTAAGCATTTGATTATTATGCTCTCCAAAACTATCAAACTTTTTAAACGGGTCTGGAACTTTAGTTAACGGTTTATGTAAGTTTTCTTCAAGCAAGTCTTTATTTGGTACATTGTCTGGAACTTTTCTAAGTCCATCCATATCATCAGAAAAAGTAACAATTTCAGTAGGAAGATCGGTAAGATGTTTCAAGGCATTAACAATCATTGAGGTTCTAGCAACTTCACCAAAGGTTCCTATGTGAGGAAGTCCACTAGGGCCGTAACCTGTTTGTAGAGTAATTTTACCTTTTTTTTCTATTATGGACTTTCTTTCTCGAAGCATTTTTTTTGCCTCAACAAAAGGCCATGCACTTGTTTTGTCTAAATTTTCTTTTTTTATCATTAATAAACTTAATAAATTCTCTAAATTACGAACAACTTAATTCTTATAGAGTTGAAATTTATTTACCATAAAATAATGTTCTTTCAAAATGTCTAATTATAAAACTGTTTTTTTCACACTTGGAATTCTGCAAATAATACTCGGAATTTTTATGTTCATTCCAGTTGGTGCGCAATTTTTATATAATGAAATTGATTCCTCCTTTTTGGGTGCTTCAATTGTAACAATTATTTTTGGAACTTTATTTTTTCTATCAAACCTAGATCATAATAAAAAACTGAATCTTCAGCAGGCCTTTTTATTAACTGCTTTGTCTTGGTTAAGTATTGCTATATTTGGTTCACTTCCATTTTTGTTCTCAAGTATTAATTTTTCATTTACAAATGCATTTTTTGAGAGCATGTCTGGTATTACTACTACAGGCTCTACTATCATTTCTAATCTTGAGGATATGCCAAAGAGTATTTTATTATGGAGAGCATTACTTCAGTGGTTGGGTGGCATTGGTATCATTGTAATGGCAATTACATTGATGCCAATTATGAATGTTGGTGGTATGCAACTTTTTAAAATTTCAAATAATGACTCATCTGAAAAAATTCTACCTAAATCAAAAGAAATAGCATTAAGATTGATACTTGTTTACACAACTCTAACAATATTTTGTGCAACGTCTTACAAAATCTTTGGGATGGATTTCTTCGATAGTATAACTCACTCTATGACTACAATAGCTACTGGTGGATTTTCGAACTATAATGAGTCGTTAGGTTTCTTTAATAGTAGATTTATCGAAAGTTCAGCAATAATTTTCATATTATTAGGGAGTATTCCTTTTATTTCCTACATAAAATTTTTAAATGGTGATAGAGAAATTTTTTTCAAAGATATACAAATCAAAACATTTTTAAAAATAATCTTTTTTTCAATAGTAATTTTATCGATTTATCTCAATTTTAATGGCTCAATTAAATTTGATTTTATTGCAGTGTTATTTAACGTAATTTCAATATTAACTGGTACAGGTTATGTTAATGCTCAATTTGATAGTTGGGGAAGTTTTTCACTCGTATTATTCTTAATATTAATGTTTATAGGTGGTTGCGCAGGTTCGACAACATGTGGTGTTAAAATATTTAGAATCCAAATTTTATACTCTTTTGTGATTAATAACTTAAAGAAAATTATTTATCCAAAAGGAGTTTTTGTTCTTAAGTATGATCAAAACCCAATCGATAATAAATTTATTTCGTCAATAATTTCTTTTATTTATTTGTATCTAATTATATTTTTTCTTCTTGCTGTTATGCTATCTTTAACTGGACTAGATTTTGTGACTTCAATTTCTGGAGCAGCTACATCAATATCCAATGTTGGACCAGGTTTAGGTTCAACTATAGGTCCCAATGGGGATTTTTCCTCAATACCAAACATATCAAAATGGATATTGTGTTTAGGAATGATTTTAGGAAGACTAGAATTGTTTGCAATATTAGTTTTATTTTTACCCTCATTCTGGAGAAATTAGATTATGAAAAATATTAATATTTTTTTTGAAAAAAAACCTTTAAAAATGATTTGTTTAGGATTTTCATCTGGGCTTCCAATATTACTGGTTTTTTCAACTCTTTCGGTTTGGCTCGTTAAGGCAGGAATAAGTAGAAGTACTGTAACATTATTCAGCTGGGCAGGATTTGCGTATGCATTTAAATATCTATGGTCACCACTAGTAGATAATTACAAATTACCAATCTTCAAAAAATTTGGCCATAGAAGAAGCTGGCTATTGTTTTCTCAATTTTTAATTATTACTGCATTAATATTAACTGCATTTACAGATCCCAAAGAAAGTCTGTTTTTTACTGCTTTATTCATTACAATTCTCGCCTTTTTTAGTGCAACTCAAGATATTCTTATCGATGCTTTTAGAATTGAGTCCGCTCCACAATCTTTGCAAGGTCCGTTATCATCTATGTATATCGCTGGTTATAGAATTGCGATGCTTGTCGCAGGTGCTGGAAGTTTGTGGTTAGCATCCTTTTTTGGGACAGAGATCTATGACCAAAATGTATGGAAAAAAGTTTATCTAATTATGTCTTTGTTCATGTTTGTTGGAGTTTTTGCAACTTTTATCTCAGATGAGCCAAAATTAAAAAAAAATTTAAATTCTGGCAATCATGTAAAATTTCTAATAAGTATCTTTATTGCTGTTATAGGTTTTATTTATTTGTACTCAGTTATAGATAGCCCTTTTGAAAAAAATGATGTTTTAATAAATTTTATATTTTCATTATCAAGATTAATAATCTGTTTTGTTTTTTCGTATTTGATAATTTCTTTACTTATATTAATTCAATTTGCTCCCAAAAATAAAATTTCAAAGAGCTATATGGGTCCAATTTTAAATTTTATTCAAAGATATGGAAAATTTGCATTTTTAATACTTATTTTAATTTCGCTATATAGAATTGCTGATATCGTAATGGGAGTTATGGCAAATATATTCTATTTAGAAAAAGGTTATAAAATTTCAGACATTGCAACTTATTCAAAATTTTTTGGGGTTTTTGCTACAATATTTGGTGGATTTATTGGAGGTTATTGCTCATATAAATTTGGTACAATGAAATGCTTATTCTTTGGTGCCTTGATTGCTGCTTTAAGTAATTTATTGTTTGCATGGTTAGCAGTATCCCCAATCAGCATTAATTTTTTAATTGCGGTGATAACAGCTGATAACATATCTAGTGGATTTGCTGGAGCTGCCTTTGTAATCTATTTATCGGGCTTAACTTCAATAAAGTTTACTGCAACACAATATGCTTTATTCAGCTCCATCATGTTGTTTTTACCCAAGTTAATTGCCGGGTATGCTGGTAGCTGGGTTGATATTATGGGATATCCATATTTTTTTTTCTTTAACTGCTCTTTTAGGATTACCTGTTCTCATTTTGATTATTTGGATCAGTAAAGTAGCACCAGTAAAAAATTAAATGAGATATAATTTTTTAAATACATCCGTATCTAACTTATATACTAAACCGTCTAGTAAGGCAGAGGTTAGTTCACAAATAATATACGGAGAAAAGTTTAGAATATTATCAAAACAAAAAAGTTGGGTAAAAATTAAAACTAGTTATGATAACTATGTAGGCTTTATAAAAAATAATAATTTTAAGAAAAAATTTAAGCCAACAAAAAAAGTTTATAAGTTGAAAGCAAAAATTTACAAAAAAGTAAAAAAAAAATTTTTACCAACTAATCAATTTTTATATTTTGCCTCAGGAATATCTTTAATTAGTAAAAATAAAGCTTTTACCCAATTTGAAGATAATAAATGGTTGAGAAATAAGGATTTAAGAGAGATTACACATTTTGAAAAAAATTATAAAAAAATTTTAAGATTATTTCTAAATTCTAAATATAAATGGGGTGGTAAGACAGCTGATGGTATTGATTGTTCTGCATTAATACAAATATACTATTATTACAATAGAACTTTTTTTCCTAGAGATTCAAAAGATCAAGCGAAATATTGTCAAAAAAAAATAAGTAAAAATTTGTCAGAGGGAGATATCGTCTTTTGGAAAGGACATGTTGGGATGTGTCTTAATAAACATCAATTTATTCATGCTTATGGTCCCAGAAAGAAAGTTGTAATAATGCCAACGAAATTTACTATTATGTTGATCGATAAAACAGCTAAATTAAATATTATAAAAATTAGTAATATTAAAAAATATTAATTTCTTCCAAAATCAGGTTTGCTAGTATCTTGTTTCAATTTAACAATTTTAGATCTTACTTTCTTAGTTTGAGTTAATTTTTTAATAACTGATTTACTATCACCTAAGATAATGTCTCTCTTAAAGGAATGAAGATTTTTCACAAAAATATCAATTGCTTTTGATACATTTATTTTATTGTTAAAAAAAATATCTCTCCACATTATTTCATTTGATGCGGCTATTCTTGAAAAATCTCGCAAACCACCTGCACTATATTTAATTAAATTATATTTCTGTTTTTTTTCAAAATCTTGTGCAGATTTTACGAGATTATAAGCAATTAAATGCGGTAAATGACTTGTCATTGAAAAAATCTTATCATGTTTTTCAGAATTCATTTCAACAGTTTTAGAGCCTACCTTTTTCCAAAAAGATCTTAAAAAATTTAAATGTTTAATATTAGTTTTTTTATCTTTTATTAAAACACACCATTTATTTTCGAATAAATCTTCTTTCCCATTTTCAGGTCCGCTGACCTCAGACCCTGCAATGGGGTGGCTTGAGGTCCAGAATATTTTTTTTTTTAAATTTTTTTTAATTATTTCATTGGATTTTAGTTTTGCTGAACCAATATCCGTAATTATATGCTCAGATGAAAGATAATCATTTATTTTTAAAATTATTTTTTTATATTCACTCATCGGTGTACAAAAAATAATAAAACCTGTAAGTGGCACTACATCCTTTAATTTTTTTACAATGGTACCTTTTAATTTAAGTTTTTTTATTTTTTCAATATTTTTTTTTGATTTTTCGTAAATGAAAATTTTTTTTGAAATTTTTTTTTTGGAAATTTTTCTGACTAAAGATGAACCTAGTAGACCACAACCAATAATCAATATATTTTTCATCTCTTAAATATACTTTCAGCTGCTTTCATAAATTTTATATTATCAGTTTTTGAACCCACTGTTAATCTCAACATATTTTTTATTTTATACCCATCCTCTGTAGATCTTAAAATTATTCCTTTATTCTTTAGTTTTTCATAAAAATATTTAGCTTTAATTCTACATTTAGAAAAATCCAAAAGTAAAAAATTAGCTGAAATTTTATTAGAATTAATTTGATAGTTTTTCAAAAAATTTTTTATTTTTTTTGCATAAAAAATGTTATGGCTAATTGAACGAGATATAAACTTATTATCTTTAAGAGACTCAACTGCTGCTTTTTGGGCTACCTCGTTAACATTAAATGGGGGTTTGATAATGTTGAGGGACTTTATAATTTTTTTTGACCCATATCCCCATCCTATTCTTAATGACGATAAACCATAAATTTTCGAGAATGTCCTTAAAATAAAAACATTCTCTTTTTTCTTAAATAAATCTAAACCTGATTTATAATCGTTATTTTTCATATATTCTGCATAAGCATCATCTACTACAAGTAAAATATCTTTTCTCAGTTTTTTTCTTAATTCAATAAGTTCAATTTCAGTCAAATAAGTTCCTGTCGGGTTATTTGGATTTGCTAAAAAAACAATTTTAGTTTTTTTTGTAACTTTTTTAATTATTTCTGAAATTGAAATTTTATAATTTTTTTCTTTAGCAAATATTACTTTTGCACCTACTATTTTTGAATAAATCCTGTACATTAAAAAACTAAATTGGGGAACAATTACTTCATCTTTTGGTCTTAAAAAATAATTGACATAACATCTGAATAACCTCATCAGATCCAGCCCCACAAATAACTCTGTCTTTATCGCATTTAAATTTCTTTGAGATTTGAGACCTAAGCACCTTAGATTTACCATCCGGGTATCTAAAAAAATTAAGGTTTTTATTTGATATTATTTTCTTTACTTTAGAGCTCATACCAAGAGCGGACTCATTAGCTGATAATTTAATAACCTTTTTCAAATTATTAACGCTAGATTTACCTGGCTCATAGGCATCAATATTGAATTTTTTAAATCTCATAATATTTTCTTTTTTTTAATTTTTATGCTCTTTATAGATAAATTAAGATTTTTTTATATAGTTTTAGTTAAAATATATTAAAATTGACATAGCTCAAAACTTCTTGTACAAAATTTCCGCGCTGATTTATCTGAATTGCGAGCGCTTTAAAAAAACCGCTAAAAAAGTTTTTTTCTCACAATTCAATTCTCAGCAATAATTATGAATTTAAGAGAAAATATAAAAACATTGATAATTGAAAAACCACTTAAGTTAGACTGTGGTCGAACTATTAATAAATTTCCTCTAGCGTACGAGACGTATGGCAAATTAAATGAAAATAAGGATAATGCAATTTTAGTCTTTCACGCCTTAACAGGCGATCAATTTGTAACAGGTACAAATCCAATAACTAAAAAAGATGGATGGTGGTCTTATGCGGTAGGCCCAAAGAAATCTATCGACACAGATAAATATTTTGTAATTTGTGCTAATGTGATTGGTGGTTGCATGGGGTCTTTTGGTCCAAGTCACGAAAATCCTGAAACAAAAAAAATATATGGAACAGATTTTCCAGTTATTACGATCAATGATATGGTAAACGCCCAAGTAAATTTATTAGATTTTTTTAATATTAAAAAGCTTTTTTCTGTAGTTGGTGGATCGATGGGAGGGATGCAGGTCTTACAATTTGTGAGTAATTTTCCAGACAAAGCTAAAACAGCTGTCCCTATTGCATGTACATCTAGCCATTCAGCGCAAAATATTGCATTCAATGAGCTTGGTAGACAGGCAATAACTGCTGATCATAATTGGATGGATGGAAAATATAATTCTAAAAGCACGTTGCCAGATAAAGGGTTAGCTGTAGCAAGAATGGCTGCTCATATAACCTATTTATCTAAAAAAGGGCTTCAAGAAAAATTTGGTAGAAAACTCCAGGAAAGAGATGATCTTAAATTTGGATTTGATGCTGATTTTCAAATAGAGAGTTATTTACGTTATCAAGGTTCAGTATTTGTAGATAGATTTGATGCTAACAGCTATCTTTTTATAACCAGAGCAATGGATTATTTTGATTTAGTCAAACAATTTGATGGCAATTTATCAAACGCTTTCAAAAAAACCAAAACAAAATTTTTTATTATGTCTTTTACATCAGATTGGCTTTATCCAACTCAAGAAAATAAAGATATAGTTATTGCTTTAAACGCAATTGGTGCGAATGTAGGTTTTGTTGAAATAGAGTCTGATAAAGGACATGACTCATTTTTACTAGAGGTTCCAGATTTTTTAAATGCACTCAAAAATTTTTTAGATAAATCTTATATAGAAAGTAATAATGAAAGCTGAATATAATTTAATTGCAAATATAATAGAAAGTAACTCGACTGTATTAGATGTTGGTTGTGATGATGGGACTTTG
Organism: uncultured Pelagibacteraceae bacterium; assembly: GCA_902538495.1. Taxonomy (GTDB): domain Bacteria; phylum Pseudomonadota; class Alphaproteobacteria; order Pelagibacterales; family Pelagibacteraceae; genus Pelagibacter. Next base: position 37,520 of record CACBFJ010000007.1, read on the forward strand.
ATGGAATTTTTGAAAAAAAAACAAAAATGTGAATATAAGAGGAATTGAAATTTCTAAGGAAAAGGTTCAAGTATGCATAGCTAAAGGATTGACAGTTATTGAAGGCAATGCAGAACTTGACCTAAAGCAATTTCCAACAAATTCTTTTGATTATGTTGTTTTGGGTCAGACACTTCAAGCTTTTATAAATCCGGAAATTGTTATTAAGGAACTTTTAAGAGTTGGCAAAAAAGCCATAGTGACTATTCCAAACTTTGGAAATTGGAAGGTAAGGTTAGACTTACTTTTTAAAGGAACTATGCCAATTACAAGTTCACTACCTCATGAATGGTACAACACCCCAAATATTCATATGTGTACTATTAAAGATTTTGTAAAATTTTCAGATACTATGAACTTCAAAATTGTTAAATCCTTAGCTCTGATAAATAAAAATATTTCGAATATAAGTAAATCAAATATTTTTTTGAAAAATTTATTTGGAGAGCTTGGAATTTTTTTGATTGAAAACAAATGAAAATAAAAAATTATTAAATGTCTTCAAGATAATTACAGTTATGTAATAATTGATGAAAATAATCAATCTGCTTGTGTAGTTGACCCAAGCGAATCTAAGCCAATAATTGATTTTATAGATAAGAATAAGATTGATCTAAAATACATTCTAAATACCCATCACCATCATGATCATATTGGTGGCAATCTTGAACTGAAAAAAAAATATAATTGTGATGTTATTGGATTTAAAGATGATAAGGAGCGAATTCCAGGAATAGATGTTATTGTAGAAAATAATCAAATCTGGCAAAAAGATAATTTTGAAGCAAAAATTTACCATACACCGGGTCATACATCAGGTCATATTGCATTCCATTTTTTTAAAGAAAAAATAATTTTTACAGGTGATACTTTGTTTTCTTTAGGTTGCGGCAGGATCTTTGAGGGAACTTATGAGCAGATGTTTAACTCTTTAAAAATATTTAAAAAATTGCCTAAGGATACTCTGATTTATTGTGGTCATGAATATACACTAAAAAATTCTGAATTTTGTGTATTCAATGATCCAGACAATTTAAAGCTAAAAGAAAAAGTTTTAAAAATTAAGAATAATCTAAAAATTAATTCACCAACTATTCCTTCTGTTTTAGATGAGGAATTAGAGTGTAATATATTTTTAAAAGCTGAGGATATTGAGACTTTTTCAAAACTGAGAGATTTAAAGGATAATTTTTGATTTATTGAGCTTGACTAAAGTTTCGCTCAGATTATATTGCGAATATTAAAAATTGAGATCCTTATGTCTTATGCAGTAATACAAACTGGTGGAAAACAATACAAAGTAGTGTCAGGTGAAATCCTAAAAATTGAAAAAACTACCAAATTCAAAACCGGATACTAAAATAGAATTTAAAGAAATTTTAGCTTACGGAAATGAAAAAGAGATCGAAATTGGATCTCCTATGGTACAAGGTGCGAAAGTTGAAGCAAACTTGATAAAAAATAGCAAAAATAGAACTATTTTAATTTTTAAAAAAAGAAGAAGACAAAATTCAAGAAGAAAGAATGGCCATAGACAACAATATTCTATGATCAGAATAAATAAGATTTTTTCAAAAGATGGTAAGGTTTTATCTGAAGCTAAAGAGGTTTCTAAAGTGACAAAAACATTAGCAAAGGATACAAAAGAAAATAAAAAGTAAAGTAAGGTAGGGTTATGGCAACAAAAAAAGCAGGTGGATCATCAAGAAATGGACGTGACAGTGCTGGTAGAAGACTTGGTGTGAAAAAATATGGTGGTGAAACCGTGGTGCCAGGAAACATAATCGTAAGACAAAGAGGAACAAAAATTTTTCCCGGTGAAAACGTTGGTATGGGTAAAGACCATTCAATTTTTTCTGTTATTAAGGGCAAAGTTGTTTTTAAAAAAACTAAATCAGATAGAACTTTTGTTTCTGTAAAACCCAATTAATAGTACAACTTAAAATATCGTTGTATTATGAAATTCTTAGATCAAGTAAAAATTTATATAAAAGCTGGAAACGGTGGAGATGGTTCTCCTAGTTTCAGAAGAGAAAAATTTATTGAGTTTGGTGGACCAGACGGCGGTGATGGTGGAAAAGGAGGTTCTGTTATTTTAAAAGCTGAACAAAATTTGAATACATTAATTGACTTTAGATATCAGCAACATCACAAAGCTGAAAGAGGTGAAAATGGTTCAGGTCAAAATCGTACTGGAAAAAGTGGAGAAGATTTAATTCTCAAAGTACCCCTAGGAACACAAGTCTTCGAGGAAGACAACAAAACACTCTTGTATGATTTTACCAAAATTGGAGAGAAGTTCATTGTTGCCTCTGGAGGAAAAGGAGGTTTAGGTAATACAAGATTTAAAAGTTCAACAAATAGAGCACCACGAAAATATACTAAAGGTATGGTAGGTGAAGAGTTTACAATTTGGCTTCAATTAAAAACTATTGCTGACATAGGCATTATCGGATTACCAAATGCAGGTAAATCAAGTTTATTGGCAGCTATAACAAATGCTAATCCAAAGATTGCAAATTATCAATTTACTACTTTAAATCCAAATCTTGGTGTTGCAAGTTATGATGATAAAGAAGTTACCCTAGCAGACATACCTGGTTTAATAGAAGGAGCACATGAGGGAACTGGCCTTGGTACGAAATTTTTAAAACATATCGAGAGATGTAAATCTCTTTTGCATTTGATAGATATTACAAATGATGATTTAAAAAAATCTTACAATCAAGTCAAAAAAGAGCTCCGAAATTATAGTAAAGATCTTATTAAAAAAAAGGAATTGATTGTTTTAAACAAGATAGATTTATTAGATAAAGATATTGTTAAAAAAACAGTGAAAAATTTTTCAAAGGATAAAAATTGTGAAGTTTTAACTTTGTCTACATTGGAAAAAGACTCAATATCTAAAATTAAGGCTAAACTTATTTCATATGTCTCTTAAAGATTCAAAAATAATTGTAGTTAAAATCGGATCTTCTTTGATAATTGATAATAACAAAAAAATAAGAAAAAAATGGTTACTGAGTTTTGCCAAAGATATAAAAAATTTAAAATCTAATAATCAACAGGTTGTAATAGTAAGTTCAGGAGCTATTGCTCTTGGTTGCAAGAAAATGAATTATAGTAAATCAGGTTTAAAATTGGATAAAAGTCAAGCAATAGCCTCCATAGGACAAATAGAATTGATGAATTTATTTTCAGAAACTTTTTTAAAGCATAAATTAAATATTTCCCAAATTCTGCTTACATTAGAGGATACTGAGGAACGAAGAAGATCAATAAATGCGAAAAGAACTTTTGAAAATTTGTTTCAACTTGATTATATACCTATCGTAAATGAAAATGACACTATTGCTACATCAGAAATAAAGTTTGGGGATAATGACAGATTGGCCTCTCGAGTGGCTCAAATTACTAATGCAGATACGTTAATTTTATTATCAGATGTAGACGGTCTTTATACAAAAAATCCCAAAAATTTTAGAGATGCAAAGTTAATTAGAAATATTTTTAACATCAAAAAGGATTTGAAAAATGTTGATATTAGAGGAAGAACAGAATTTGGAAGTGGAGGTATGGATACTAAAATTGAAGCTGCAAGAATATGTAATTTAGCTGGTTGTAATATGGTAATAGCAAATGGATTATATTTAAATCCAATTAATCAGATAGAAAAGAAAAAAAGTTCAACATGGTTCATCTCTAAAGTTCCAAAATTAGATGCTAGAAAAAAATGGATTATTAGCTCTGTTTCACCAAAAGGAGAGATAATCATTGATGATGGTGCCAAGAAAGCATTAAAAAAAATGGAAAAAGTCTTTTGGCTGCTGGTATAAAGAAGGTTAATGGTAATTTTAAAAAAGGTGATCATATAAAAATTTTAGATAATAAACGTAAAGAATTTGCTAGAGGCCTGAGTTCGTTCTCATCAAATGAGATAAATAAAATTTTAGGATGCCACTCTAATGAGATAAATAAGATTCTTGGCTATATTTCAAAATCTGAAGTGGTCCATAAAGACGATATGGTAAAAATATGATAAAAAAAATTTTAACCAATATTGGGAAAAAATCAAAAAGTGCCTTTGCACATCAGGTGAATACTAAAAAGAAAAATAAAGTATTACTAGACTACTGTTCACTTATTAGAAAAAATCAAAAATTTATCATTAGTGCTAATAAGAGAGATGTTAATAGATCAATAAATAAGGGGGTTAAAAAGAACTTAATTGAACGTCTTATTTTAAATGAAAAAAAAATAGATAACATTATTAGTTCAATAAAATCTGTAATAAGACTTAAAGACCCAACAAATAGAGTTTTAGAGAAATGGAAGAGACCAAATGGGTTAAATATTTCTAAGATCTCAATTCCGATAGGAATAATTGCTATTATTTATGAAAGTAGGCCAAATGTTACTTCAGACGTCGCATCATTATGCTTTAAATCTGGTAACCCAGTAATTTTGAGAGGTGGATCAGAGGCTTTTTTTTCAAATAAAATTTTGTCAAGGCTTTTTAGAGACTCATTAAAAAAAAATAATATTAACGAAAATTTTGTTCAATTTATTGACTCAACTAATAGAAATATTGTCGATTACCTATTAAGTAAAATGGATAAATATGTTGATGTAGTCATTCCGAGGGGAGGAAAAAATTTAGTAAAAAAAGTCCAGAAGTTATCTAATTTACCGGTGATTGGTCATTTGGAAGGAGTATGCCATACTTATATTGATAAGAACGCAAACTTAAATACAGCAAAAAAGATTATTTTTAATGCAAAATTAAGAAATACAGCAATTTGTGGGGCTACAGAAACGATTTTAGTTCATCAAAAAATCTTAAAAAAAAATCATGTGACATAATTTTAAAACACTTAGAAGATCATGGATGCAAAATTATTGGAGACAACAGAGTCAAAAAAAATTATAAAGGGAAAATTATTAGAGCTACTAATAAAGATTGGTCAAAAGAATATTTGTCAGCTACAGTTTCTGTGAAATGTGTCAGAGATATAAATGATGCAATCAATCATATTAATAAATATGGAACAATGCACACTGATTCGATTATCACTATGAATAAGAGATCAGCAAAAAAATTTTTAAATGAAGTTAAAAGCTCAATTGCCATGCATAATACATCAACTCAATTTGCAGATGGTGGAGAATTTGGTTTTGGCGGAGAAGTTGGTATTTCAACTAACAAGCTTCCTCCGAGAGGCCCTGTTGGACTTAATCAACTAGTTTCTTATAAGTATCAAATATCAAGTAATGGGAGAATAAGGAAATAATTTGAGATTTAAAAATAAAATTGGGGTTCTTGGTGGGTCGTTTGATCCTGCTCATATTGGTCATTTAGCAATATCAAAAAAAGCTGTAAAAGTGTACAAATTAAAAAAAAATAATTTGGGCAATTACTTTAAAAAATCCTTTAAAGAAAAAAAATAATACAAGTATTTCTGAAAGAATCCATAGCTGTAAAAAGATCATAAAGTTAAATAATTTTATAAAAATAAAATTTTATGAAAAGATAATAGGATCTAATAAAACTATTGACTTAATAAATTTTCTAAAAAGGACTACCAAAGCTGAAATTTATTTTCTAATGGGGGCAGATAATCTTATTAATTTTCATAAGTGGTATAAGTGGGAAGCTATTTCAAAAAAATGTCAAATTATTGTTTTTGATCGTCATGGCTATAAAAAAAAAATCGTTAAATTCAGTCTCATATAAAAGATTAAATGGAAAAAGTTTAAAGTTCATCGAATTTAATAAAGTTAATATTTCATCTTCTCAATTGAGGAAAATTTGATAAGGTAAATATAATTAATGGATAAAATCTTAAGCTTAAAAAAAATTATCATTGAAACTCTCGACATAAATAAAGCTCAAGACATTGTAAGTATAGACTTAAAAGATAAAAGTTCTATGGCTGATTATATGATTATAGCTAGTGGAACTTCATCTAGACATATTCAAGCTTTGTCTGAACAAGTTTTAAAAAAACTTAAAGATAGTGGAATAAAAGACTCTAAAATTGAAGGTAAAGATAGTAATGAATGGAAACTAGTAGATGGTATTGATCTTATAGTGCATATTTTTCACCCAGAAAAAAGAAGTTTTTATGAACTTGAAAAGATGTGGTCTGAGTTGATACCCAAAGAAAAATTAATTATATGAAAAAAAAAAGCTATACTAAACTTTTTAACTTTTATTTTTATTTTATTTTTATTTAATCAAAAAGTAATTTCTTCTGAAAACGAAATATACGAAAAAATAGATGTTTTCGGCGAGGTTTTAGAAAAAATTAATAAGGAATACGTTGATGAAATTAATCAATCCGACAGTATGGACTCTGCTATTAACGGTTTGCTTCAATCTTTAGATCCATATTCAGGCTACATGTCTCCAGAAATTTTTAACGAAATGCAAACTGAGACAATTGGTGAGTTTGGGGGGGCTTGGTATTGAAGTTACAATGGAGTCAGGAGTTGTAAAAGTTATTTCTCCAATAGATGATACACCTGCATCCAAAGCAGGAATAAAAGCTGGAGATTATATTGTTAAAATTAATGATACCCAAGTACAAGGTAAATCTTTGAGTGAGGCAGTCGAGTTAATGAGAGGGCCCGTAGGTTCTGCTATTGAATTAACAATAAGAAGGCGAGGAGAAAAAAAAGCTTTAACTTTTAATGTCACAAGAGAAATAATTCAAATCAAATCGGTCAAAGCAGAATTACTAGAAAAAAAATATTGGGTATATACGATTAACTTCCTTTAATGAAAATAGTGCTGGACAAATAAAAAAAAGAAATCAATAAATTTGAAAAAAATAAAAATTTAAAATCTTATATTTTAGACTTAAGAAATAATCCGGGTGGACTACTATCTCAGGCTATTAAAATTTCTGATTTCTTTTTGGATAATGGTGAGATCGTCTCTACAAAAAGTAGACAAAAATCAGAAAATCGAAAATGGTTTGCAAAAAAAAAGGAGATCTTACCAAAGGAAAAACTATTCTTGTTTTGATAAATTATGGCTCTGCTTCTGCATCTGAAATTGTAGCTGGCGCCTTAAAAGATCATAAAAGAGCAATTTTAATTGGTGAAAATAGTTATGGAAAAGGATCTGTTCAATCTATTATTCCTCTAAAAAATAAAGGAGCTATAAGATTAACTGTAGCTAAGTATTATTTGCCTTCAGGCAAATCTATTTCTGAAGTAGGTGTGTCACCCGACATTGAAATTGATGAAGAAAGTAATGATTTTAAAATTAAAACTGAAACTGACAATCAATTGAATTACGCTATTAAATTACTTAATGGATGAAGTTCAAGAAAAATATAGAAATCTACCTTACAGAGTAGGTGTTGGTATAATTGTCTTAAATAAAGAAAATAAAATTTTTGTAGCAAAAAGAATTGACAACCCAAGAGGTTTTTGGCAAATGCCACAAGGAGGTGTTGATGAAGGTGAGGATTATTTATCTGCTGCCTACAGGGAACTAGAAGAAGAAACCAGTATTAAAAACGTGGAGTTAATAACTGAAATAGATGAAATAACCACTTATGAACTACCAAAACATCTTCTGGGGAAAATTTGGAAAGGTAAATTTAAAGGGCAGAAACAAAAATGGTTTTTAATGAGACATCTTGGTAGTGACGATGAAATTAATATTAAAACAAGTAAACCAGAATTTTTTGAATGGAAATGGATAGAACTAAATTCTATTACAGAAATAGTTGTAAGTTTCAAGCTTGATGTTTATAAAATCCTTCAAAAAAAAAACTAGAAAAGATTATTAATTAATATTTCTTAAAACTTCAATTTTCTGATCAATTAGATATTTTGCTTGATCGCTTATGTTGTCCTTAGCTGTCTCTTTTTCGGCAACTCTCAACATTTCATCAATTTTGCTTTTTTCCATATCTTTAATGTTGAAAATAGAGCTTGTAAGAATTGATAGATTGTTATTTTTGAATTCAATTATTCCATCTTCAACGTAATATTTTTCTTCACCTAATTTTGAATAAATTTTGATCATGCCGGGTTTTAAAAATGAAATGATAGATATATGATCCTTAAGTATTCCCATCTCTCCTTCAAATGCTGGTACCACCACCTCAGTGACATCTTCCTTTGAAAGAAAAGATTTTTCTGGATTTACTACTTCAAGTTTAAACTCTTCACTCATTAAGCAGCATCTTTTTTCATTTTTTCGGCTTTTTCTATGGCTTCTTCAATTGTACCAACCATATAAAATGCTGCCTCTGGAAGATGATCATACTCACCTTTACAGATTGCATCAAAACCTTTTATTGTGGACTCAAGATCAACAAGTTTTCCTGGAGATCCTGTAAACACCTCAGCAACAAAGAAAGGTTGTGATAAAAATCTTTGGATCTTTCTTGCTCTGGCGACTACCAATTTATCTTCCTCGGATAGTTCGTCCATACCTAAAATTGCTATTATATCTTGTAAAGATTTATAAGTTTGAAGTATTTTTTGAACTTCTCTCGCGACCCTATAATGCTCATCTCCAACTATTCTAGGATCAAGAATTCTTGAAGTAGAGTCAAGAGGATCTACTGCGGGATAAATGCCAATTTCAGCAATTTGTCTTGAAAGTACTGTTGTTGCATCCAGGTGAGCAAACGATGTAGCGGGTGCTGGGTCAGTTAAATCGTCAGCAGGGACATATATTGCTTGTACTGATGTAATAGATCCTTTGTTAGTGGTCGTAATTCTTTCTTGTAAGTTACCCATATCCGTTGCTAAAGTTGGTTGATATCCAACAGCAGAAGGAATCCTTCCTAATAGAGCTGACACCTCTGAACCCGCTTGTGTAAATCTAAATATATTATCAACGAAAAATAAAACATCTTGTCCTTCTTGATCCCTGAAATATTCAGCAACCGTCAAACCTGTTAAAGCAACTCTTGCTCTTGCTCCTGGAGGTTCATTCATTTGACCATATACTAAGGCAGCTTTAGATCCTGCTCCTTCTTTTTTAATAACACCAGACTCTATCATTTCATGATACAGATCATTTCCCTCTCTTGTTCTTTCACCAACACCGGCAAAAACAGAAAAGCCTCCATGAGCCTTAGCGACATTGTTAATTAATTCCATAATTAAAACAGTTTTTCCAACACCTGCTCCTCCAAATAATCCAATTTTTCCACCTTTTGCATAAGGAGCTAACAAGTCTATAACTTTAATACCAGTAACAAGAATTTCAGTTTCAGTTGATTGATCATTAAATTCTGGTGCCGCTCTATGGATTGGCCAATTTTCTTTTGTTTTAACGTCTCCTCTTTCATCTATTGGTTCACCAACTACATTGATAATTCTTCCTAAAGTTTCTGGACCAACTGGGACCTTAATTGGAGCTTTTGTGTTAATTACTTCGTCACCTCTTTTCAACCCTTCTGTGGCATCCATAGCAATAGTTCTTGCAGTTGACTCTCCTAAATGTTGAGCAACCTCTAAAACTAGACGATTATTTCCATTTTTGCATTCTAATGCTGTTAAAATTTCTGGAAGCTCTCCTTCAAATTTAACATCAACTACCGCTCCTATAACTTGTGTAATTATTCCTTTGCTCATAATTATAAACTTTCTGCTCCTGATATTATTTCTATTAGTTCTTTTGTAATTGCTGCCTGACGACTTCTATTATACTCAATAGTAAGTTTATCAACCATTTCACCTGCGTTTCTAGTTGCATTATCCATAGCACTCATTCTTGCACCTTGTTCGCTAGCTGAATTCTCTAACATTGCTTTAAATATTTGTGTTGATATATTTTTGGGTAATAAATTAGTTAAAATCTCATCCTCATCAGGTTCAAATTCATAATTATCCTCTGATTTTTCCTTATCATCAATGTCTGTTTTTAACGGTATGATTTGTTGAGCTTGAGGTATTTGTGTGATTACATTTTTAAATTGATTAAAAAAAATTGTGCAAATATCAAATTCTTCTTTTTGAAACTTTTCAATAATTATTTTACTTACTTTTTCAGCATTAAAAAAATTAGCATTTTTTGAGTTTTTAAATGAAATATTTTCAATTATTTTATCGCCAAAAAATCTTTTTAACTGATCATTACCTTTTGAACCTACTGTTATAATCTTTAATTCTTTACCCTCGCTAGATAATTTAGAAAAATAACTTTTAGCTTTTTTAATAATATTAGAATTAAAGCCACCACATAAACCTCTATCTGAGGTCATTACAACACACAAATGAATTTGATCTTTTCCTGTTCCGGATAAAAGCTTAGGGGCATTTTCTTTATCAGAAATTCCCTCTGACAAATTTAAGATTATATTATTCATTTTTTCAGAGTATGGTCTTCCTTTTTCTGCACTATCTTGAGCCCTTTTAAGTTTAGCTGCAGCAACCATCTTCATAGCTTTAGTAATTTTTTGTGTAGACTTAACACTCGCAATTCTTTTTTTTTAAATCATCTAAACTAGCCATAAATATTTTATGAATTAAATTTTTGTTTTAGCTGTTTTATTACTTCTACTAATTTTTGTTCAGAGTCTTCCTCAAGCTTTCCTGAACTTAAAATAGATTCTATGATTTCTGGCTTTTCAGATTTGCATTTTTCAATTATTTTATTTTCAAAATTTGCAATTTCTTTTAGCTCTATGTCATCTAGATAACCTTTAACACCACAAAAAACTGAAATTACTTGCTCAGCCACAGTCATCGGAGAATATTGTTTTTGTTTAAGTAACTCTGTAAGCTTTGATCCTCTATTAAGTAGTTGTTGAGTTGATGCATCTAAGTCAGAGCCAAATTGCGCAAAAGCTGCCATTTCTCTGTATTGTGCCAATTCTAATTTCATTGAACCAGAAACTTTTTTCATAGCCTTTGTTTGTGCTGCGGATCCAACTCTTGAAACTGAAAGCCCTACATTTATAGCTGGTCTTATACCTTGATTAAAAAGTTCAGTTTCTAAAAAGATTTGTCCATCTGTAATTGAAATTACATTTGTGGGTATGTAAGCAGAAACATCTCCACCTTGTGTTTCTATAATTGGTAATGCTGTTAAAGAACCGCCACCGTGCTCATCACTTAGTTTTGCTGCTCTTTCAAGTAATCTACTATGAAGGTAAAATACATCCCCAGGATATGCCTCCCTTCCTGGCGGTCTTCTTAAGATCAAAGACATTTGTCTATAAGCAACAGCTTGCTTTGAAAGATCATCATAAATAATTAGTGCATGCATTCCATTGTCTCTGAAATACTCTCCCATAGCACAACCAGTGTACGGCGCTAAAAATTGCAAAGGAGCTGAGTCTGATGCCGTGGCAGCAACAATAGTGGTATATTCCATTGCTCCAGCCTCTTCTAAAGTTTTTTGAATTTGTCTTACAGTTGATCTTTTTTGACCAACAGCTACATAAATACAATATAACTTTTGTTTCTCATCCCCTGACTCGTTAATTTTTTTTTGATTGATGATTGCATCGACAGCAACTGCTGTTTTGCCTGTTTGTCTATCTCCAATAATTAATTCTCTTTGTCCTCTTCCAATTGGCACTAAGCTATCAATAGATTTTAAACCTGTTTGCATCGGTTCGCTAACAGATTGACGAGGTATGATACCTGGTGCTTTTACCTCTACCCTGCTTTTTTTAACACCTTTATCTAAAGCACCTTTTCCATCAATAGGGTTACCTAAACCATCTACTACACGACCCAGTAATTCTTTTCCGACTGGAGTATCAACGATGCTTCCTGTTCTCTTTACTATATCTCCTTCTTTAATATTTCTATCATCACCAAAAATAACAACTCCAACATTTTCGCTCTCTAAATTAAGAGCCATACCTTTTGAACCATCAGTAAACTCAACCATTTCTCCTGCTTGAACATTGTCAAGTCCATAAATTCTAGCTATACCATCTCCGACTGACAAAACTTGACCTACTTCAGATACCTCCGCTTTTTCTCCAAAGTTTTTAATTTGTTCTTTTAATATTTTTGTAACTTC
>CACBFJ010000008.1 GCA_902538495.1 uncultured Pelagibacteraceae bacterium
AAATTTAAAACAAAATTAATAAATAAAAGTATATTAACACATGGATATGATTTAATAATAAATTGTGAGTTTTCAAATTTTATAACTAAAAAATTCTTCACTAAAAAAATCACAAAAAATTACAATAATTATGCCTACACAACAGTTATTAAACATTCAAAAAATATTAATGATAAAGCAATTCAAATTTTTACATCGAGAGGTCCATTAGCCTTTTTACCAGTTTCTAGAACTGAGACGTCTGTAGTTTATTCTGTAAAAGGAAATCAAGAAATTGATTTTAAAGATCTAATTAGATTTTATAATAAATCCTATAATATTTTACATATTAATAATTTTTCGCGATTTGAACTTCAAATGTCAAATTTAAGAAATTATTATCATGGTAATATTTTAGCTTTTGGAGATTTGCTACATAAAATTCACCCATTAGCTGGACAAGGTTTTAATATGACTTTAAGAGATATTAAAACTTTTTCCGAGATAATTCAGAAAAAACTTAACTTAGGCCTTCCTTTAGATCTATCAGTAAATGAAGAATTTGAAAAAAAATCAAAACATTTGAATTATATTTTCTCAAATGGAATTGATTTTATTTACGAATTCTTTAATTTTGAAAGAAAAACAAAAAGTAAAATTTTTAGTAAAACAGCAAAATTTTTGGGTAAAAATTTCAATTTGAATAAAAAATTTATTGAAATTGCTGATAATGGATTTTTGTTTTAGATAAGCTACCGAATCTTGCTAAATCTTCTGCTGTGGAGTAGTTTTTAAGGATATGTCAAATTTATTTTTTTGTGGTGGGCTTCCAAAATCTGGCACTACCCTTCTTCAAAGAATTTTAGATCTCCATCCAGAAGTAAGTTGTAATTCGGAAGACAATATAGAATTTTTAGCTCAAAGTTTTTTAGATATTCACAATAAATATAACTTTATCCTCTCATCACTGGCATCAAGAACTGGTGCAGAAAAATATAAAAAAATAGATAAAGAGGTTTTTTTGAAAAATCTTTATTATCTTATTAAAGATATAGCCATAAATCGTAATGAAAAAGTTAAATTTATTGGTCTAAGTGATAATAATTTTCTTCTAAAAAATTTAGCGAATTTATCTAATGTTTTTCCAAATAGTAAAACAATCATAATTTTCAGAAACCCTATCGATATCGCTTTATCTGCATGGGATCACAATCAACGTATGTATAAAATAGAAAAGTCACAGGAGCACTTAAATATTATGAGAATAGATGGAGAATTAGACTTAAATAAATACATTATCCAAAGGTCTAAGTTGTGGAATAAACAAGTTAAAAGTTTGTTACTACAAACTGAAAAAATTCCGAATAAATTTTTGATAATCACTTATGAAGATTTATGTATGGATAAAAAAAAGGTTGTTAAAAAGATATTTCAGCATCTTGGTTGTGATCATGACGATAAAATTATTTCAAAAGTAATCGAGGAGTCTTCTTTAGATAAAATGAGAAAAACAAGTCCAAATCCAAATTTTTTTAATAAAGGTAGAATTAATTTTGGGGATAAAGAGTTAGACCCATTGACAATAAAGACTGCGATTGACTATTCAAAAGAGGGTCTTGATTTGGTAAAGATCCAAGTACCTATGGGCAAGAATTAAAAACCAAAAATTTGTCCAAGACATGCAAAATTGTATGATCTTGTATAATATATTAAAATTAGTTTTTACTGAATAGTTGTATTATTAAATTGATCAAAAGTGTATGTAGTCAAAATATCCGCTATTTTGGATTTTCTAGCATCTAAATTTTTTGTTTCCAATAAAACTTGTTTTTCTTCTAAAGTGAATGGAGACGCCATAGCCAATGCATTTATTGTCTCATTTAAACTTTGATGTTCTAAAGCCTTCCAATTGATTATAAAACCTTTCTTTTCAAAAAGATTTTTTAAATCTTTGAAAATTAACTCTAAATCAGAAAATTTTAAATTTTCTTTTTGGTCTGACAAATCATCATAAAATTTGTCAAAATTAATCTCACATTCCCGATATTTTTTTTTTGATACAACCTCACTAATTATGTTAAATCTAATTAAACCTTTAAGTTCTATCAAATATCTACCATCATCAGTTTTCTGTGAATTTATAATTTTGCCCATACAACCAATTTTATATAATTCAGGTGAACCTAAATTTTCATTTTTTTGAATTTTTGGCTGGATCATACCAATTAGTTTATTAGATTTTATGCTGTCGTTTATCATATCTATATATCTTGGTTCAAAAATATTTAGTGGGACAGTTGTTTTGGGAAAAACTATAAAATTGCTTAAAGGAAAAACAGCAATTTTTTTGGGCAGATCTTCTTTTTTCATAAAATTAATTATACCACATTTAATATTGCTTGAATAATAAAATGCAGCTTAATATACTGTCTCATGTGCGGGCATAGCTCAGTGGTAGAGCGTCTCGTTGCCAACGAGAAGGTCGAGGGTTCGACCCCCTTTGCCCGCTCCATTATTTAATTTGATTATGAGCGATTTAGCAAATAAGAAATGTATTCCTTGTGAGGGAAATATTCCTCCTTTTAATGAAGAAGAAATTCATAAATATCTAAAAGAGATAGATGGTTGGAAGGTTGTTGAGGATAAGATTGATGGATTTCATCTAATAAAAAATTTTAAATTTGATAATTTTTTACTGAGTCAAGAATTTATAAATAAAGTTAGCAGAATTGCCGAGGAAGAGGGACACCATCCTGACTTATGGTTTGGTTGGGGTTATGCAAGAATAAAAATTTTTACTCATGCTATTAAAGGTTTAGCAGAAAGCGATTTTATTCTTGCAGCGAAGATAGATAAAATTAGCTGATTAGTGATTAAAATGTCTTGTTTTTGAAAATACCAAAATTGTATTTGTTAAATTAGCAAATTTAATAATTTCCTTGTCATTTTTTGATCCCGATGGTTGAATAACAGCAGTAACTCCAGATTGTACCAATTTTTCAATACCATCAACAAATGGAAAAAAAGCATCTGACGCCGCAAATAGTTCACTATTATCTTCTAAGCTCTGAAATTTTTTCATTTTATTAATTGCAATCTCACAACTATCTAATCTACTTGGTTGTCCCGATCCTATTCCGATTGTTTTATAATTACTAGTAATCACTATTGCATTTGATTTGACATTTCGACAAACATTGAATGCAAAAATAAGTTTATTTAAAGTCTCAGTGTTTGGTTTTCGTTTAGATACAACTTTAAAATCTTTTTTAGAGAAATTCTTATTATCTACATTTTGTATCAATATTGAATTGTATTTACTTGTGAAGTTTAATGTGCTTTCGCCTTTAAAATTTGAAGCATCAATTATTCTTAAATTTTTTTTCTTTTTTAAAAGATTCGTGGATTTTTTGTCAAAACCTTTTGCAATTATTATCTCAAAATAGATCTTATTGATTTCTTTTGCTAAATTGATATTCATTTTGAAGTTACATGAAACAATCCCTCCAAAAGCACTTACTGGATCGCACTCTAAAGCCTCTTTAAAGGATCTTACTTTATTTTGATTAATAGAAACTCCACAAGGATTAGCGTGTTTTATTATAGCAACTCCTTTGTTATTTGGTAATAATTGTGTGGTGCTCAATGCAGAATAAAGATCATTATAATTATTATAACTTAAGTCTTTACCACTTATCTGAATGATATCTTGTACGTTATTTTTTTTGTAAATCGCTGCTTTTTGGTGTGGATTTTCACCGTATCTCGTTTGTCCGATTAATTTACCTGAAAATACATTTTTTTGCGGAAAAGTATTGTCAGATTTTTCATTAAAGTATCTGAAAATATTTGACTCGTAAAAAGCAGTTTCCATAAAAGCTTCCTCCGCTAACTTTTCTCTAAAATCTAGACTCGTAGATCCTTTGTTAGTTTTCAATTCATTTATGAATCGTCCATACTGATTAGGGTTACAAATAACAACTACGTCATTGTAATTTTTTGCTGCCGCTCTCACGATTGTTGGACCTCCAATATCTATATTTTCTATAATTTTAGTGTGATCAACTTTCTTTAACAAAGTATCTTCAAAAGGGTAAAAATTAGCAACTATTAGATCTATATTTTCATAATTATTTTTTTTTATTTCTCTTAAGTGTTTCTTGTTTTGCCTTTTATTCAAAATACCTCCATAGATTTTTGGGTGAAGTGTTTTAACTCTTCCATCTAAAATCTCAGGTGTATTTGTAAATTTTGAAATTTCAATACACTTAAATCCGAGTCGTCTTATTTCTTTATAAGTTCCTCCAGAACTTATAATTTCAATTTTAAATTTTGAAAGAGTATTTACAAGGGGCTTTAAATCTTTTTTATCATACACTGAAATTAAAGCCTTTCGAATTTTGTTCATTATATTTTTTTCAGTTCCCATTCAATATTGATATTTTTGTCATTTATAATTCCAGAGATAAATATATTTTGATTTTCAATATGAGTATTTTTATTACCGAAATATAAACCATTATCAATATCAATATTATAATTATCACAAATAAATCTCCACCCATCGGTATCCATCTCGATCAGAATTGATTTTTGGTCTTGTGTTTTCATTATTTTTGCAAGTGGATCCAAATGAAATCTTATGTCAAATTTTATATTTGGAATTAATTTTTTAGAATATAATTTATCAATCCCCACAAGCTTATTAATTTTTGGAAAAAATTGAATCTCTCTTTCGTAAATCAAATTATACTTTTTTAAATAACCATCATGTGAAGCTATTACTTTCCATTCATCTTTTTCAAAGCTAATTTTTTTTCCAAAAGTTTTTAATCCATCTTTAATCTTAAATTTAGACATTGAATCTTTGACGAACTTACAAGACGAATTATCATCAAGAATCAAAACATTGTGTACTGCTGAGGATTTTGAAATTTCTTTAAATTTAGTATTTCCATCATCATAATAACCTGAATTAGTAAATATTTTTTTTCCATTTGAAACAAACTCAAATGAAAGAGCACCAGCTTGGTATTCCTCTGAAAATTTTTTATTTGGTGATGAACCAAGATCCATTATCAAATTAATTTTTTTATCTTTTAAGCTTACATAATTTGAAAATTCATAATCATTATTTTTAAACGAGTAACCTAATCTTTTTAAATAATTATCAAATTCTTGATTATCAGAATTGTTGTTTCCATTAAACAAAGGGTCAAATTTTAAATTTTTCCAAAAAAAAGCATAAGATTGTCCAAGATTAAAAATATTTTCATCAATAAAATTAGGTATTTCAGATTGAGACTCTTTAAACCATTCCCTTATAAGTATCAGGTACTTAAGAAAAAAAATGGATGATTTGATATTTCTTGATTTTAAAAAACCATTATTATCAAACGTATGTTTAATAATTTTTTTTAGATATTCCAAGCCTTTTGAAGTAAAGTTTTTTTCATTTCCATAAGATAGACCCACAAGAATAATTGCCGCCACACCTCTAAGTTTATTTTTGAGTTTTCTCTCTCCATCTATTTGATTGATTAAGTGAAAAGTTTGTTTATGTAAAATTGAGTCAAAATCTTTTTGATACTGATTAATACTATCATTGCAAGTAAGCTGTGTATTAGATAACCAAGATATAATTCTTTTTGATGTTGTAGCAAAATCCCAATTTTTGGAGTCGTATTTGTAATTTTTCTCTATCCAATTTTTTATTACCATCTGAACAGATTCTTTTGAGGATTTTAAATCGAGACTAAAAAGCCAATAAAAATTACTCATTTTTTTCAACTGTATTTGATTTAATTTTTTACTTGTCCAGAAATTATCGTATAAAAAATTTTCAATATTAAATTTTTTTGTTCTAGTTTTAACAATAGATGATAGTAAATATGAACTAGATTTATATCTTAATTCACAAATTACTTTAGATGATATTTTTTTGTCATAAAATATGGAATTAAGATAAATCTGTTTTATAAAATCAAACATATCCCAATCAAATTAATTTAGATTAATAATTAAATCGATCTTAATAAATTGATATTTTTTTTGATATCCCCATTATTATTTTTAAAAATAGTAGTCCCCGATACTAAAATATCTACTCCTGACTCAATTGCTAGTTTTGAATTTTCGAAATCAATCCCACCATCTATTTCAATAACAAAATTCAATTTTAAATTTTTACGAATTTCATCTAATTTTTTTACCTTGTTCAAAACTTCAGGCATAAATTTTTGTCCTCCGAAACCTGGATTTACGCTCATTATCAAGATCAAATCTATTTGATCTAAATACTCCTTTATGATTTCAATTTTTGTCTCCGGATTTAATGATACGCCTACCTTTTTTTTAAATTCTCTAATTTTATTTATTGATTCTAAAAGATCATTTGTTGCCTCTGGATGAATAGTTATAATATCTGCACCTGCACTTGCATAGCTCTCAATATACTTATGGACTGGCGAGATCATCAAGTGAACATCAAAGGGTAGTTGTGAATTCTTTTTTAGTGCCTTAATTACAGGAGGTCCAATAGTTAAATTAGGTACAAAGTGACCGTCCATTACATCAACGTGAATCATATCCGCACCTGCGTTTTCTAATTTTTTTATTTCTTTTCCTAATTGACTGAAATCTGCAGATAAAATTGAGGGTGAAATTTGTATTTTTTTCATAGATTACTTAACTAACTAGTACCAAATTTTAAAATCTAATTTAATTAAAAAATTGATAAATTTGTCTCGAAATCTCACTTTCTAACGGAAATGATAGCATACCCATTACTGAGTATCCTAAAATCCAAGGCATAAAGTAAAACCTTATCATGAAAAAAAACCAAGCAACGTAAAGGGGCACGATTGGTTGAATTATAAAAGACGGAGTTATAGGCTTAAATAAGTTAATAAGAGGATTAGTAAATTTGACAAAAACTCTCATAAAAAAAAATTGAGAGTCTTCTTTTTGAAAAATATTCATTGCAACTCTTCCAATTAAAGTCCACATGATTACCCCTAGAATATAGTCAATTATATATACTAAAGGATGAAAGTTAGCCGACATTGAGAAATTTATATTGGAAAAAGATTGAAATTAAAAGGGGCGAAATTAATCGCCCCTTAATAAAGATTATTTAGTGTTGTTTGCCAAGGATCGATTTACCAGCTGGTACTCGAACCTCATCAACCATTTTTTGCGTCGCAGCGTTAGGTGCTTGTGTCATCAAACTGACTACAACCATAGCTACTAAGCTGACAGCCGAACCAAAGATACCAAATGTTAACTGAGTAATACCCAAGAATCCACTTCCACCTGTTCTTACCCAAACTAGGTAAGCAGCACCGGAAATTAATCCTAAAGCCATACCAGCTATAGCACCTTCTTTGTTAGCTCTCTTCCACCATACACCAAGTACTAGTGGGAAGAATAGTCCTGACATCGCAAAGTCAAAAGCCCAGATTACTGAACCTAAAATACCTTGGATCTCAAGAGCTGCGATTGTTGCCCCTGCAAAACCAATTACTACAAGTAAAACCCTTGCAACAACTAGTCTCTTCGCAGTCTCAGCTTTTGGATCGATGATCTTATAGTAAACATCGTGTGAGATTGCATTTGCAATTGCTAAAATCAAACCATCAGCTGTTGACATGGCAGCAGCCATACCTCCAGCAGCAACTAGACCTGAGATTACATATGGTAATCCAGCTATTTCTGGAGTTGCTAACACAACGGCTTTACCACCCATGAAAAACTCATTTAATTCGAGTGTTCCATTTCCGTTAAAGTCGCTCACAAACATTAAGTTTGCTTGGTTCCAGTTTTGATACCAATCTATCGCTTGAACTTCTGAAATTGATTTACCGATAATACCTGTTGGTAGTGAAGGATCAATCAATGACAACTTAGATAGTGTCGCTAACATTGGAGCAGAAGAATAAAGTAGGAAGATAAAGAATAATGACCAACCTACTGATTTTCTAGCTGCTTTTACACTTGGAGTAGTAAAATATCTCATCATAACGTGAGGCAATGAAGCTGTTCCCATCATCATTGCTAACGCTAATGAAATAAATGCCCAAGGTGTTGCGTTCACCGCTGAGTGAGCTTTAGTTATTCCAGCCAAACCTTTTGGCACTTCTTTTAGATTTTCAGCAGAGTTTTTCACAAAACCAAACTGAGCCTCTAATTCAGCTATTCTCGATACTTCATCAGCTAACATGAAGTGAGGGAAGAAACCCGCACCCATTTTGTTACTGATCCAGAATACTGGTAATAAATAAGCTATGATAAGTACGATATATTGAGCTACCTGTGTCCAAGTTACTCCTCTCATACCACCAAGCATTGAACAAAGTAAAATACTTATTAGTCCAACGTAAACAGCGTATTGGAATGGAATATCAAGTGCAACAGATGCAATAGTACCTGTGGCGTTAATTTGTGCAGTCACATAAGTAAATGAAGCAACAGTTAAAACTACCACTGCCATAAATCTACTTAAATTACCACCGTATCTTGTACCAATAAAGTCTGGAACTGTGTAACAGCCAAATTTTCTTAGGTAAGGTGCTAATAGTGATGCGACTAATACATATCCACCAGTCCAACCTACAAGTAGTGCCATATAGCCGTAACCTTTAAAATAAATACCACCTGCCATTGCAACGAATGATGCACCAGACATCCAGTCTGCTGCAGTTGCCATTCCGTTGAACACGGTTGGTACTTGTCTTCCAGCTACGTAATACGCATCAGCTTGAGCTGTACGTGATAGATAACCAATTATAGCATAGATGGCTACTGTAAAAGCAACGAAACAAATTCCAATTGTTTTTGCAGTCACGCCCATCTGCTCGGCAATCGACATAATGATTATGAAAGCCAGGAAACCTCCTGTATAGATTCCATAAACTTTAGGTAGATTGTCTATAAAATTACCTTTAATCATTAGTCATCTCCTTTTTCACTGAAGCCGAACTCTTCATCAATTTTTTCTTGTCTATTTGCAAACCAAAAAATTAGTATTACGAATATTCCAAGAGATCCCTGACATGTGAACCAATAAGTCAATGGATAACCGAATGGTCCCGTGACTTCGTTCATTTCTGCTCCGAAAAGGAAGATGCCAATTGAGAATACAAACCAAATTGCCAACGTCATCATCAGCAAACCCTTGGATTTTTCCCAGTGTTGTTCTTGTTTTGACATTTATACCTCTCTCTTATTAGTTATAACTGCTCAAAACCATAACCATTATCAAAGAGATTTAAAGTGTTAAAATTGCTCAAAATCTCACTATTTTTGGGATATATATAATAAAAATATCTTATTTTATGGGTAAATATAAGCTTACTTGGAGAGATCTCACGTGGAGAGATTTTAAGATTTACCTTTTTGCTCTCTTTAAGGCTTTCATTCCAAAAAAAAAGATTAAGAGTCTTGATGATCTAGAGAAGTTTATTCAATCTAAGTCAGCTTGGGTAACCCAAGTTACACTTTATGGGTATTTGAAAACTAGAATGGGAACACGCTATGTTCTTCATTTTGAAAATGATGAGTTTATGTCATCAGTTAACTTAGCAAAATGGAACATTTATTCAGTAGCTCTGCAAGATCTTACATTATACACATTTTCTTACCTTAAGAATAATTTCAATTTTAATGATCTTGAAAAATCTAAGGAAATTTTTTTAAAAATTTTAGATGATGAAATTTCCAATAAGATGCCACTTAATATTATAGATGATGCAAAAAATAATTTTAGTGAAAGGTTGCATAATATAAATTGGGATAATTATTATAGTGATCTTCCATTTAACTCTAGCGCCTTATCTTTATATAAATGGGCACCTATCGCGGAAGAATTAAAGACTTTGGATCGAAAGATTGTTTTAAATTCAGTTATCTTAAAATGGGATACTGTTAAAAAAGAATTTCAAGAAAGAATAAATTTTTAGTTATTTTTTCTGTTCTCAACTAGACTATTAACAACATTTGGATCTGCTAAAGTGGTTGTATCACCTAATTGACCGTGTTCATTGGCTGCAATTTTTCTTAAAATTCTTCTCATGATTTTACCAGATCTGGTTTTAGGTAATCCTGGAGTAAAGTGTATAAGATCAGGTGTTGCAAGTGGGCCAATTTGTTTTCTTACCCATAGTTTCAATTCTCTTTCTAGATCACCCGTTTCCGTCTCTCCAGCATTAAGTGTAACATAACAGTAAAGTCCATTGCCTTTTATATCATGAGGATAACCTACGACAGCAGCCTCAGCAACTTTGGGATGTGCAACAAAAGCACTTTCAATTTCTGCTGTTCCAAGATTATGACCTGATACTATGATGACATCATCTACTCTACCTGTGATCCAATAATAACCATCTTTATCTCTTCGACATCCATCGCCTGTGAAATATTTTCCATCGAATTGAGAAAAGTAAGTATCAATAAATCTTTGATGGTCACCATAAACTGTTCTCATTTGTCCTGGCCAAGACTGGGATATACAAAGTCTACCTTCACCTGCTCCTTTTATCTCTTTTCCGTCTTTGTCTACTAAGCACGGTTTTATTCCATAAAAAGGTTTGGTTGCAGAACCAGGTTTCAGTGGAATAGCTCCTGTCTGAGGTGCGATGAGTATTCCTCCAGTTTCTGTTTGCCACCACGTGTCAACTATTGGGCATTTTGAATTTCCAACAGTTTTGTAGTACCACATCCAAGCTTCAGGGTTTATTGGTTCTCCAACAGTGCCTAATAATTTTAGGGTTTTTCTTGATGTTTTATTGACTGGTTCACTACCTTCTCTCATTAAAGCTCTGATAGCAGTTGGTGCTGTGTAAAATGTGTTTACTTTATATTTGTCAACTATTTGCCACCATCTGGAGCTATCAGGGTAATTAGGTATACCTTCAAACATTAAAGTTGTAGCTCCATTAGAAAGTGGACCATATATTATATAACTATGTCCAGTTACCCATCCAATGTCTGCGGTACACCAATAAATATCTTTAGGTTTGTAGTTGAATATATATTGGTGAGTCATTGATGCATAGACCATATACCCACCAGTCGTATGTAAAACACCTTTCGGTTTACCAGTTGAGCCTGAAGTATAAAGTATAAACAGTGGATCTTCCGCATTCATCTCCTCAGGTTCGCAGTGGGCCGGAACATCCTTGATTAAATCGTGATACCAAACGTCTCTATCATCATCCCAAAATACGTAATTTCCAGTTCTTTTAACAACAATACACTTTTTAACATTAGGACAGTTTGTTAATGCCTCATCAGTGGTAGCCTTTAAAGGTATTTTTTTTCCTCCTCTGACACCTTCGTCCGCAGTAATTATATACTCTGACTCACAATCGTTAACTCTTCCCGAAATAGATTCAGCTGAAAACCCTCCAAATATAATAGAATGAATTGCACCAATCCTTGCACAAGCTAGCATTAAAACCGCTAACTCTGGTATCATAGTCAAATAAATTGTAACTCGATCTCCTTTTTTAATTCCAAGTTTTTTTAATCCATTTGCAGCTTTTGATACCTTTTGATGTAATTGTTTGTAAGAAATTTTTTGACTGTCTTTAGGATCATCACCAACCCAAATGATAGCAGTCTTATCTTTTTTATCTTTTAAATGTCTATCAATACAGTTTGCTGATGCATTTAAAGTTCCATCTTCAAACCATTTAATTCTAACTTCATCTTTACTATATTTAACATCTTTAATCTTCTTGTAGGGTTTTATCCAAGTAATTCTTTTTCCTTCTTTTTTCCAGAAGGCGTTATTATTTTTAATTGAGTCATTATACTTCTTTAGGTATTGGGCTTTATTTGCGAGACTACCTTTAATCCATTCAGGTTTAGTTTTTATTATTAATTCAGAAACTGATGAGCTTTCTTTTTTATTTTGTTTTTTCTTATTAGATAAAGTATTTCTTTTAATTAATTTCTTATTTTTAAGACCTTTTTTTTTAACTTTTCTTTTAGTTCTTTTTTTAATTTTTTTTCTATTTTTAGATTTTTTTTTTTTAGGCATAAGTTAAATTTTATAGTTAAATTTTACTCATCTTATTCAAGATTTTCCAGCTTTTAGAGTCTATTGGCATAACCGAAAGTCTACTTTGTCTTATTAATGATAAATGGCTTAATTCCTTGTTTTTTTTAATAGTTTCTAATGAAATTGGTGTTTTAAGTTTTTTTATGAATTTAACTGTTACGGCTACAAATCGACCAGTTTTGTCAGTTTTATCCAAATAAGCTTCTTTAATAACCTCAACAATGCCAACAATTTCTTTTCCAATATTTGAATGGTAGAAAAAACATTGATCTCCAGTTCTCATATTCTTTAAATTTTTTGAGGCTTGATAATTTCTAACACCATCCCAAGGGGCTCCTTTTTTTCCAGCTTTTTTTTGTTGATCAATCGACCAAACATCTGGTTCAGATTTAAGCAACCAATAACTCATTATAATTGGACGCCAGCTCCTTTAAGAAATGCCGCATCTTCATCTAATGGCCATCTAGGTTTTGCGGGATGGTCTAAATCACTAAATAATTTTAGTTTAAATTTTTCTAACCCAACCATGGCAATCATTGCCGCGTTATCACCACAGAATTCTATTGGGGGAAAAATACTTTGGTAATTTTTTTCTTCACATAATTTCATTAACATCGCTCTTATTTTTTTATTTGCAGCTACACCACCAGCAACCACAAATTTTTTCTCTTTTGGGCTATCTGTTTTTTCAAATTCATTAAAAGCAACAATTGTTTTCTTATACAAAATTTCTTCGATCGTTTTTTGAAAAGAAGCTGCAAGATCAAATTTCTCTTGATCATTTTTAATTGTTTTGGATATTTTAAGCACGGCGGTTTTTAATCCTGCAAAAGATAAATTGCATCCACCTTTATTTATAATTGGTTTGGGCAATTTGAATTTTTCTGGATTCCCTTTCTCAGCCAAAACTTCGATTTCACGTCCTCCTGGAAATTCTATTTCTAAAAGTTTCGCAGTTTTATCAAATGCTTCTCCTAAAGCATCATCAATTGTCGTACCCAATCGTTTATATTTACCAATAGATTGCACACTTAAATATTGAGAATGTCCTCCCGAAATCAGCAAGAGCAGATATGGGTAGTCTAGTTTAGAATTTAATTTTGGGCTCAAGGCGTGTCCCTCAAGATGATTGACAGCAATAAATGGTTTGTTTGTTATAAGTGCAAAAGTTTTTCCAAAGCTTAACCCGACTGATAGACATACGATCAGACCAGGCCCTGCTGTAGAAGCTATAGCGTCAATTTCATCAATTTTTTTTCCACTTTTATCAATAGCTTTTTTTACAATCCAATCTATTTTTTCGATGTGTGACCTTGCTGCTAATTCAGGAACTACTCCCCCAAATTCTTTATGAACATCTTCTTGACTGGAAACAATGTTAGATAAAACAACTGGTATCCCTTGCTCATTTTCAGTAACTAAAGATGCTGCTGTTTCATCGCAACTTGATTCTATTCCGAGAATTAAGGGTTTTTTGCTCATTCAAATAAGTTTTAATAATTGTACAATCTCAATACAAGTAAGAAATATATTTTTTATGAAAAAAAAAATAACAATTGGTTCAAGAGGAAGCAAGCTAGCTACACTTTATGCACAAAAAGTGAAAGATCAGATTATTAAAAGCGCTAGTTTTAGGGAGGATGAGATTTTTATAAAGTCAATATCAACAAAAGGTGATCAGATTGAAGATATAAGATTATCTGAAGTAGGTGGCAAAGGTTTGTTTTCTAGTGAAATTGAAAAACAACTTCTAAAAAAAGAAATTGATATTGCTGTCCACGCTCTTAAAGACATGCCAGTAAATGAAACGAAAGGGCTTATAACTGACTCATTTCTTAAAAGAAATGATCCACGGGAAATGCTTATAACATTTAATAAAAAAAAAATTAAAGACTTAGATGTTAATTCTATAATCGGGACTTCTTCTTATCGTAGAGAGTTTCAAATAAAAAAAAAAAGACCTGATCTTAATTGTAAACTCATAAGAGGAAACGTAGATACAAGAATCAAAAAGTTAAAAGATGGACTTTATGACGGAATACTTTTATCTAGTGCCGGAATAAAATTTTTAAAACTTGATGAATACATTACAGAAACTTTTGAAACTGAAGAAATTATACCTAGTGCTGGACAAGGTATTATTGCTATTCAGTGTAGAGAAAATGATGATGAAGTTATTTCAATTTTAAAAAAGATTAATCATGATCAAACCTACAGAAGGGCACATTCTGAGCGAAATGTTTTAAAAGTTTTAGAGGGCGACTGTGAAACTGCAGTGGGTGTTCATTCAAAAATAGAAGGTGACCAGCTAACATTAGAAGCTGAGCTTTTTTCTTTAGATGGATCAGAGAGATACTATGAAAAAAAAATTGTTGAAAAATCAAAGTTTAGAGAGGTTGGTGAAGAGATTGGCGGGATTCTAAAAAAAAAATCTAATAATTCTTATAAGAAATGATATGCATATTTTGTTGACTAGACCTTTGGAAGATTGCTCGGCACTAGCTTTGAAGTTTAAATCGCTTGGTCATAAAATATCACATCTTCCCTTACTTAATATTGAAAAAATTAATTATGATAAAATTGATTTTTCTGAATTTGGGGGAATAATTTTCACCAGTGCTAACGCCGTTAAGTATTTAGATTTAAAAAATATAGATAAAAAAATTAAGTGTTTTTGTGTGGGAAATGTAACAGAAAAAAAAGCTCGTGATTTAGGTTTTCAAAATACAGTTGCCGCAGAGGGAAATGTTTCAAATTTAAAAGAATTAATTTTAAGGACGTATGATACTAAAAATAAAAAACTTATTTATGTTAGTGGAGAAACGGTATCCGTTGACTTAGATCAACAGTTGGCTTTAGAGGGTTTTGTTGTAAAAAGAATTATTAATTATAGAGCAAAATATAATCAAAAATTTGATGACGAGTTTATAATCAAATTAAAAGAAAATTTACCTGACATAGTTTATGTTTATTCACAAAATAGTGCCTCAAGTTTTCTCAATTTTATAAAAATATATCAAACTGAGACTTTATGGATGAATACAAATTTGATGTGTATTGGTGAGAAAACCTCGTCTATATTGAATGAAATTAAATGGAAAAAAATATTTCTTTTTAATCCTGGTGAAGAGGAGTTTTTGTTATATAAAATTTAGTTATGGAATTAATAAATAATTTTTCAGAAATTTTTTTATCAGTCTGGAATAAAGGGATTTTAGGTGTTGATATTTTTCAAATATTAATTGGTTTAGGAATTTTTTTAATTTTCTTAATCTTCAGAGGAATTTTAAGCAAACTAATAATAAAAAAATTAGAAATAATTTCAAAAAGAACAACTAATAAATTAGATGATACTTTTGTTAATGCTCTTGTAGGACCAGCAAGATTTTTACCAATAGTTTTAGGATTTTTTATTGCAAGTTATTATATGACTTTTTCTGCTGAAAGCAGAGATATTGTTGATACAATAAACAGAACTTTAATAACGATATTAATTTTTTGGGTAATGCATCAAATTATTGAACCCGTCTCATACGTTCTAAGTGGTCTTGATAAACTTTTAACCAAGGAGTTAATAGGATGGATAATTAAATCATTAAAGATTTTGATTTTTATTTTAGGTTTAGCTGCTGTTTTAGAATTATGGGGTATCAAAATCGGTCCCATTATCGCGGGTTTAGGTTTATTTGGTGTGGCTGTGGCTTTAGGTGCACAAGATTTATTTAAAAATTTAATATCAGGCATTTTAGTTCTTGTTGAAAAAAGATTTAAAATAGGAGATTGGATTTTAGTTGATGGAATAATAGAGGGTATAGTTGAAAAAATTGGTTTTAGATCTACGACTATTAGAAAATTTGATAAATCTTTAGCAATAATTCCTAATTTTCAATTTGCAGAAAATGCAGTTATTAATGTAAGTGAAACTTCAAACTGGTTGATAAGTTGGATTATCACTCTTCAATATGACACAACAGTTGATCAATTAAAAACCATAAGAGATCAAATAGAAAACCATATCAATAAAAGTGATGACTTTAAGCAAAGTATTGGTGTTGCAGTTAGAGTTGATAAATTTTCAGATAGTTCGATAGATATGTATGTTCGTTGTTTTACAAAAACTAGCAGCTGGAATGATTGGTTGTCTGTAAAAGAGCGTCTAGCAATAGAAATTAAACAAATTGTTGAAAGCAACAAAGCTTCTTTCGCATTTCCAAGTCAGTCGATTTATGTTGAAAAGAAATGATAGCTGTTTTTTATTTAGTCTTACAGATCCTAAAACTCTATTCCTATGTTGTAATTGCAAATGTAATAATAAGTTGGCTAGTTGCTTTTAATATTCTAAATACTCAAAATAGGTTTGTTTATTTAGTTTTAGACTTTACCTATCGATTAACTGATCCAATTTTAAATAAGATAAGACGTTTTTTGCCAAATTTAGGTGCTTTGGATATTTCACCTATAATTTTACTTCTATTGATTTGGTTTATAGAAATGTGTATGAAGCTTTACGTTGCACCAATGATATTTTAAATAAATTATGATTTTAATTGATGGGAAAAAAGAAGCTGCACTATTAAGAGAAGAGCTTAAAAAAGAGGTCTCTGAACTTAAATCAAAATATAATAAAGTTCCTGGTCTGTCTGTAATCTTAATTGGAGATTTAACTCCTAGTCAAATTTATGTAAGAAATAAAGAAAAATCAGCTAATGAGGTTGGACTAAAGTCCGAAGTAATAAAGTATCCTGATAGCGTCGAGGAAAAAGTAATTTTAGAAAAAATAAATGAATTAAATAATGATAAAAGTGTTTCTGGTATATTAGTACAATTACCTTTGCCAAAACATATAGATAAAAAGAAAGTTATTGAAGCGATTGATCACACAAAAGATGTTGATGGATTTCATCCTATAAATGTCGGCAATCTTTCTTCTGGTTATGAAAGTTCAGTACCTTGTACTCCTCTAGGATGCTACTTATTAATTAAAAAATTTGAGCCGAATTTAAATGGTAAAAAAGCTGTTGTAATAGGTAGATCGAATTTAAATGGCAAACCAATGACACAACTTCTTTTGAAAGAAAACTGCACTGTAACGATAACTCATTCAAAAACTAAAGATTTAAAAGCTGAATGTTTAGAGGCAGATATTGTTGTTGCTGCCGTCGGTATTCCTGAGTTGGTAAAAGGAGATTGGGTTAAAAAGGATGCAATTGTGATTGATGTAGGTATTAATAAAACTGAAAAGGGAATTGTTGGTGATGTTGCATTTGAAGAAGTTTCAAAAAATGCAAAGGCTCTTACACCAGTTCCTGGAGGTGTTGGTCCAATGACAATCGCGTGTTTGCTTAAAAATACGATTGACTGTTTCAAAAGATCGCAAATTTAATATTTAAATCATTAAAAAATTTTTGGTAAGCTAAGCTATGAGAAAGCCAAAATACCCATATAGAATTTTAATTATTATGGCTATACTTACTATACCTCCGATTGGAGCAACTCAACTTGGTTGGTATCTATACGATCAACAAACTGGATTTGATTATGGTATGATTATTGGAACTTTTTCAGTAATATTAGCAGCATGGCTTATGTACGAAAAAAATTGGAGAGAGGAAGATGAGGATTAATTAATGGAAAAAATTATCTTTCTTGGTTTGGTAATACCAATTTTTGGATTTGTTTTATATCTTGGCGCTACTGCAATAATGAATGGATTTAGTGCCAAAAGTGCAAATAAAATAAATGAAAATTCTGATAATGAAATAATTGATCCTCCTTTAGTTGATGAAGATAGTTTAAGTCATGAGCTTGAAAAATTAAATAAACTTTTGAAAGATGGAGTTTTAACCCAGGAAGAATTTGAGAAAGCAAAAAGAAAAATTTTAGACAACTAATTGTAATTAAGTAATTTTTTAAGTGAGTCAAACTCACCAATTTTATAAATCAAAACATCCTCTTTTTTAAAACCATACTTGTTGGCACTGGCTTTAAATCTTTTTGGTGGCTCCATTATAGGTTCTAAAGATAGAACGAAAGTTCCCCAATGCATGCCAATCACTTTCTTACTTTTGAGATTTTGAGCAATTTCTAAAGCTTCCTCTGGGTTTGTATGATAGGTAGATTTATCTTTATAAGGCATAATCGGATAAAAATTGTAAGCACCAATATTTATAAATGTTAAATCAATTGGACCATATTTTTGACCAATAGATTTATATATGTCTCCAATTCCTGTATCACAGGCAAATAAAATTTTCTTTCCGTCATATTGAATTAAAAAATTTCCCCATAAAGTTTTATTGGTATCAGTTAGACTACGTTTTGACCAATGAACTGCGGGTAAAAATGTAACTTTCAATTTTTCATTTACTTTTATTTCGTCATACCAATCCATTTCATTAATATCTTTATATCTTCTGAAGTATTTCCCAAGTTTAAGAGGCAGTAACACCTTTGCATCTTTATATGGAAACTTTCTAATCGTGTATGCATCTTGGTGGTCGTAGTGGTTATGAGTTAATAAAAATAAATCTATTTTTGGTATTTCATTTAGAGTAAGTGCCGGTTCTGTATATCTTTTTGGGCCAAATATAAGTGGGCCGGCATTTTTTGAGAAAACTGGGTCAGTAATTATTGTAGTTTCACCAAGTTTAATTAAGAAAGTTGCATGACCAATCCAAGCGATATAGTCGTCATCTTGATATTTTTTAAGATCTAAAATTACTTTTTCTTTTTCAATTACATGACTTTTTGGCACCGTCATATCAAGTTTCTTTTTTTCTTGATTAAAAATTTTATATGACCATTTTATATTGGCATCTCTTTTAGGTGATCCTTCAGGATTTCTAAAAGTTCCATCTGGCAAATGATGATAGGGTTTTTCCATTGCGATACTTAAACAATTATAAGATATTATTCCAACTAAAATACATAAAAAATTAATTAATTTTTTTCCATTAACCACAAACTATCTCCTGCTAAAAAATAAATTTTACCATTTTCTGGATGTACTTGTATATCTCTTAATCTTCCAATTTTTTTTTGAAAAATAATATCTTCTTTTACATTTGATAAATCTTTAAATATCAGTTTTCTTAAAGATTGATCTTTCAATGATGTTATAAGTGCATGACCATTCCATTCACTAAATTCCTTACCTTTGTAAATTGTGATGGCACTTGTGGCAATTGAGGGTACCCAATAATGAATTGCTTTTGTGAAGCCTGGCTTCCATTTAGGTCCAATTGGGATACCAGAGTAATTTGTCCCTCCCCATCCTAAAATTTTCCAACCATAATTTTCACCTTCTTTAGCCTCACCAAACCAATCTCCACCCCTTGCTCCGTGATTACTCATGTAAATTTTTCCGTCAAATGGAGATAAAACTAAGCCTTGAGGATTTCTAATACCGATTTGATATATTTCTGGAAGCCAGTTAGATTTCCCTTTAAATCTAGGATTGTCCTTTGGAATACTTCCATCTAAATTTATTCTTATAATGCTCCCTGGATGTTTTGTTGGATCTTGCGCAATCATACCTTCACCTCTTTCACCAGCAGATGCAAAAAGGTAGTCATCTTTTATCGCTAATCTTGATCCAAAATGATAACCAGAATTAATAGGAGGATTTGCTTGGAAAATATTTTCAAATTTTAATTCTTTTTTGGAAAATTTTGTTTTTGCAATTGAGGTGCTGGTTTTGCCATTACCTCTATTTTCTGTGTAAGATACATAAATAAAATTATCTTTAAAAAGAATATCTAGTATTCCACCTTGGCCATGTTCTAAAAAATTAAGATTGTGATTTATTTCAGAAATTTGTTTTGAAACAATATTTATAATTTTTATTTTTCCACTTTTTTCAGTTATAATAAGCTCTTCATTATTAATAAATGATGAGCCCCAAGGACCATTTAAATCCACAATTTTTTCTAAATTGAAATTTTTTGCAAATGAGAGGTTTGTTAAGAGTAAGAATAAAGATACTGAGAAAATAAACCTTTTCACTTTACGAAAGCTTTGATCTTCCACCATCAACTGCTATAATTTGACCTGTCACCCATGAGCTATCATCTGTAATAAGAAATTTAGCTAAAGATGCTGAGTCTTTTCCCTCACCCAGTCTCTTTAATGGATGAGCTTTTGCAATTCCATCTGCTAAAGCCTTGTTCTTTAACATTGGTTCAGCGATTTTAGAATTGGTTAAACTTGGTGCAATACAGTTTACTCTTATGTTTGGAGCAAATTCTGCAGCCAAAGAAACTGTCAAACCCTCTACGGCAGCTTTTGTAGAGGCAATTATTGCATGATTTGTAAAACCTCTTTGAGCAGCAACTGTAGAAAATAAAACCACCGAACCTTTATTTTTTTTCAAACTATCCTGGTATCCCTTTATAATCTCGACTGCTGAATATAAATTTAATTTCATACACTTATTAAAATCTTGCTCATTGACCATTCTTAAAGGTTTCAGATCAATTGACCCTACACAATATGCAATACCTTTCACGTCAGAAATATCATTTTTAACCTTATTAACAAATCCATCTTGCAAAACGTCAGCTATTGTAAATGCACAACCTAATTTTTCAGAAATATTTTTAGTTTCATTTTCATTTCTACCAACTAAATGAACTGAATTCCCTGAATTTACTAATTGTTCAGCCAAACTAGAACCGATGGATCCTGTCGCACCAAAAATAAGATATTTTTCTGACATAAAAATTTTTATTAGTTATATTTAAATATGAAGTTATTTTTTATACTTGGCAATCAATTATTTCCACCAAAATACTTGGACCGCTTCAAAAAAGACCACCTATTTTTTATGGCAGAAGATTACCAATTATGCACTTATGAAAAACATCATAAAAATAAAATCCTTCTCTTCTTATCATCAATGCGTTCACATGCGGAAAATCTTAAAAAGGATAAGTTTAAATTAGAATATTTTAAAATTGAAGATAAAGATTTTAAAGATGACTATACAAAAAAATTAAAAAAATTAATTAATTCTAAGAAAATAAAAGAGATTTCAAGTTTTGAAATTGAGGATAAATTTTTTGAGAAAAAAATTGATCAATTTATTAAAAAAGAGAAAATTAAATGGAATATTGTGCAAACTCCTATGTTTTTAAATTCGAGAAATGAATTTAAACAATATTTATCAAAATCGAAAAAACCTTTCATGGCAACTTTTTATAAAGAAGTCAGAAAAAAATCTGGCATATTAATGGGCTCTGATGGAAATCCTATAGGAGGTAAATGGAGTTTTGATGAAGATAATAGAAATAAGTTACCAAAAAATATCTCTATTCCAAAATTTCCAAAAATAAATGAGACTAACCACACTAAAAAATTAAAACCTATTATTGAAAAATTATTCAAAGATCATCCAGGAACAACCAAAAACTTTTGGTTTGCTACAGATTATAATGACGTGGTCAAATTATTAAATTTTTTTATCAAAGAGAAATCTAATTTATTTGGTGATTATGAGGACGCTGTTGATCAAAAAAATAATATTTTATTCCACAGTGCTTTAAGTCCTTATATCAACCTTGGCTTAATCACGCCTGAATTTATTATCAAAAAAGTTTTAGATTTTCATAAAACTAAAAAAATCAGATTAAATTCTTTAGAAGGTTATGTGCGTCAGGTTATAGGATGGAGAGAATTTATGAGAGGAATTTACCAAAGTTATTCAAACGAGATGGAAACTGGAAACTTTTTTAAACAAAATCGTAAAATGAAAAAGTCATGGTATGACGGAACGACTGGTTTGCCTCCGTTGGATTACGCAATTAAAAATGCTTTAAATCATGGATGGTCTCATCACATTGAAAGATTAATGATCTTATCCAACATCATGAATCTTTGTGAAATAAAACCTACCATTGTTTATAAATGGTTTATGGAAATGTTTGTAGATTCTTCAGATTGGGTAATGGTGCCTAATGTTTATGGCATGGGATTATTTAGTGATGGAGGAATATTTGCCACGAAACCATATATATGTGGATCAAGTTATTACATGAAAATGATGGATTTCAAGAAAGGTGATTGGTGTAACATAATGGATGGGTTGTATTGGAGATTTATTGACAGAAATAGAAAATTTTTTTTGAAAAATCCAAGGTTATCCATGATGGTTAGAATTTTTGACAAAATGAAAAGTGATAGAAAAAAATTAATTCTTCCTGCTGCTGAAAAATTTATTAAACAAAACACACTTTAGTGAAAAAAGAAAATCTTCCATCTAAAATATGCATCGTTTGTAAAAGACCTTTCAATTGGCGAAGAAAATGGAAGCTAAATTGGGACAGAGTTAAGTATTGCTCAAAAAGATGTTCCAGCAAAAAAATATGAACTTAGAAAAATACAAATGGAAAAGTAGAATTTTACTTGTTTCTACACCAAGTTATAAGGATAGAATTTATCTAGAGGCGAAAAAAATATATCAAGCTAAAATAAAAAATTTTCATAAAAGATTTGTAAAATTAATTTGTAAAATTAATAAGCAAGAAAAATCATCAATTGATTTAATTGGTTTTGATGGCAAATCTAAAAAAAAGATGAATAACCTTAATCATAAAACAATTTTTAAAATTATAGACAAAATGCCATTAAGTAAAAAATCTAAACCCTTAAATTTATCGCTGTATTCAGATTATAATCCTAAAACTACTACTCATGGGTTAGGATTCAAAAACAAAGAAAAAGCTCTTTACACAATTAGAACTATAAAAAATCGTTCAATTAAGTATCAGGTAAATGTTATTGCAACCATGCTGGGTAGAGCAAAGAACCATCCTAACAAAACTAGGGATATGAAGGATGCTATAAAAATATTTGGTGATTGGATGAAAAAGTATAAAAGTAAAAAAAATGAAAATTAGAATAATTAATTATTTAAAGAAATTTGTAGTTTTGTTTTTTCTATTAATCCCAAACAATTTAAATGCTGATTTTTTTGAGGATATAACAAGCCAAATTGTTGAGAATCCTAAAAGACTTAGTTATGGAGTTTCCGTCACCGATGTAAATCAAGATGGAAAATTTGATTTTATAGTTACTGGATTTGGTTATCTGAATTTAGCTTTATCATACGAGAATGGAAAACTGATTAATATTGTAAATCAAAAAAAATTTTCGGATGAATTTAGAAGAACAATTGGTGTCGCTGCATGTGATATGGATAAAGATGGATATGAGGAAGTATATTTTCTCAACACTGATACGTATAGTGGAACAAAAAAATATTCAGATAGACTTATAGATTTAGAGAAGGGTAATTTTATTGATTTATTTGAAATTGAGAAAAATCAAAAAGATCTCAATTTAACTGCTGGGAGGTCAGTTGTTTGTGTTGATAGAAAAGGAGATGGCAATTATGGTGTATACGTTGCTAACTACGGAGGACCCACAAGATACTACGAATATAATGATGACATAATAGTCGATAAATCTGTTCAATTAAATCTGGCAAAAGTTACAGGCGGACGTGCTGTCGTGGCTGGACACATCATTTCTGATAAAATTGATATATTTGCAGCCAATGAGAGAGGAGCAAATTTTTTGTACAAAAATCAAGAGGGTAAATTTTTAGATGTCGCATACGAATATAGAGTTCAAGACGTCCTTCAAAATGGGAGAGGTACAGCTTTGTCAGATATTTATTACCGAGGAAGACTTGATATTTTAAATGGAAATTGGGGAGGATTTCACAGAGCATATGTACTTAAAAATGATATTTTTGAGGATATAGCAAAGCCACCTTTTGATGAGCCGTCAAGAATAAGAACTGTTATTTCAGCTGATTTAGATAATGATGGTTATGATGAAATATTCTTGAATAATATTGGTGAACCCAACAAACTTTTTAGAATTTTAGAGAATGGTTTGTTAAAACAAATACCTCTCGATATTGGTTTAGAACCAGATGGATATGGAACTGGAGCAGCAGTTGCTGACATAGATAACGATGGCATATTAGAATTGTTAGTTTCCCACGGAGAAAGCAGAGATCAGCCATTGTCTTTGTATAAAGCAAAGGTAAATCCTGAACACAAATATTTAAGGATTAGACCGCTAAATAAATATGGGGCACCCGCAAGAGGAGCAACAGTAACATTGATTTCAAATTTAAGAAAACATTCAAAAACAATTGATTCTGGTTCAGGGTATCTATGTCAAATGGAACCAGTAGCTCATTATGGTATTAGAAAAAATGAAAAGAATATAAAAATAGAGGTTAGATGGACAAATGGAAAAACTAAAATGATCTCGGTAAAAAATCTAAACCAAACAATTACTTTAAAACAAAAATAACTAGTTTAAGGGCTGAAGAACTCTATTTATAAAATGGATTATACCATTAGAGGTTTCAACATCAGCAGTTACAACTTCAGCTTCATTTATATAAACTATACCATTAACTTTTTTTATAGTTATTTCCTCACCATTAATTGCTTTGAGTTTAATCTCACCTGCAACTTCTGAAGAAGGAATTTTTTTGGAAAAAACGTGTCGTCCTAAAATATTTACAAGTTTATCTTTGTTTTCCTCTCTCAACAGACCATAATATGTTTGTGCACTAATTGCTGCAAATGCGTCATCTAAAGGTGCAAAAACAGTAAATGGTCCTTCACCTTTTAAATTCTCACTTAATCCTGATTTCATTAAGGTTTCGTTTAATTTTGTAAATTTACCGGTTTCCTTTAATTTATCAATTACATTTCCAAATGTTATCGATGGGATAATCATCATGGCAAGTGTTAAAAATATTATGTGAAATTTTTTCATTGGACTTTAATAACTTTAAATTTATAATTTGAAAGTAAATTAAGTGCGACAAATAATAAAAATTTTTTAAATTAATTAAATCAATGAATTTTTCAAAAACTATTTTTAGATTTGTAATTATTTTTATCCTTACTTTATCTTTTTCCAATATTTCAAATTCAGTGGAAAAAAATTATTATAAAGATTTAATAACAGATTGGTCTAGAATATTTCCTGACAGCAACAGAAATGCTGCTGGTCCAAAATTCTTCAAATATATAATTGATAAAGACATAAATTATGAAGACTTCATTGAATACAACAAACTTTATTGTGCTGTTTCTGGTTCATTGATTGATCCCAATAGTGATCCTGATTTTTTATTTATCAGTGAGAGAGGAACTAAAAATAAAATTTGTGGTAATTACTATAAATGTTGTATTCCGTGTTCTTGTGATATTATGAAATATTCTGAAGTTGAAAGGATGAAATATAAATTTAAAGACGGCATCAAGGATTTTTTTGTTTTTACAATTAAAAATCCCTGCAACAAAGAAGATTTTCCAATCAGGGTTAATAAAGATTATTTTTGTGTTGGAGAGAAAATAAATAACAAACAGGTTTATGATTTAAATGGCCGAATAGTAATTGGTTTATTGCATAACGGTAAAAGCTGCAGAAAAGATGAGATAGATTTTGTAAAAAGTCATCAGATAACTGGTAGATTTTGTGAATTTAGAAATAATACACCCATAGAGAATTTAGAGGCAGGCATGGGCGATATTTTTATTAAACTTGCGAGATAAAAATTATGGATAATAAGATTTTTGAATGGGCAGGAGTTATAACAGCAATATTATATTCATTATTCGTAGCTATGAATATTGGTATTGAATTTTTTGGTTTTTGCTTATTACTTTTGTCTGCAATTTTAATTGGAATTTGGGCGTATAGAGGTGGTCATAGAGGCATATTATTTTTACAATTCTTTTACGCAACGGCAGGAATTATCGGAATGTTTAGGTGGTTTTAATTGAAAGTTGAAATTATTTTTGGAATATAATTTTTAAAATTAAAAAAACCTTTGTTGCAATATTGCCAAGAATACTGATCAAGTTTTCTATATAAAAAAGTTATTTTTGAGTTATTTAAATTTAAATAATCTAAGTTTTCACCAACCGAGGGATATAAACCATAACAGTTTTGAATATCTTTTATTTCACTTATACTGATCATCTCATAATCAATAGACTTGGCTTTTAACCTTTGTTTTTGGTCTTCAATTAAAATGGATTTAAATTTTAGAACTTTTTCACCCAGCTTAATAGATCTATTATTATTTTCATTTGAAATTAAATAAATTTTTTTAAATTTATAATTTTGAAAATCAGTAATTTCAAAAGCAAGATTATTATCAAAAATTAATAGACTTTTATCTTCAATATTTTGAGGATTACTAAAATCTTGTTTTATTATTGAGTAAGTTTTTTCAGATACTTTTGGAGGAGCATTTTCATTTAACTTAATATTATTGAATCTGTTAGCAGTGAATTTTTTAATGTTCCATTCGCTCGCCAAATAATGTTTTCCTTGTGTTTGAACTCCAGCAACCCATCTCCATCCAAGAGTATTGGACGCAGCATCACCGTCATATAGATGTTGCATAAAAAATTCTGCACCTAATTGCCAAGGTAATTCTAGAGTAAAAATCCAAATACTGGCGAACCACATCCTTGTATGATTGTGTAAATAATTATTTTCTTTTAGTTCGATTACCCATTGATTAAAGCAATCTATCTTTGTTTTTCCTTCAATTGCATTTTTATAATTTTGATTATTTTTTAAATTTTCTTTAATTTTAATTAATTCTTTTAAATAATCTGACCAAACATTTGGTCTTAATTCTAGCCAGCCCTTCCAATATGTGCGCCATAATACTTCTTGTATAAATTTTTCATTTTTTGAAAAAGAAAATTTACCTAGAGATTTTTTAATGATCTCTTGTTCATTAACAATTCCATGAGTTATATATGGTGACAAACAAGAAACATTTGATCTTTTATCTGGACCAAAATCAAAATTTCTAAGCTTTGAATATTCTGTAAGATTGTTTTCAACAAAACTTTCTAATCGATCTAAGGCCTTAGCCCTTGAGGGTTCAAAATTCATTTAAAACTATTTAGATTTTTTTTTCTTGAGACCTAATTTATCACTATGTCTTAATCTCAAGATTACAATAGCACCAGCAATTAAAACTATTGCAACTGCCTCATAAACCAATGCAGTAGGGTCCATTTCTTTACCTTGAAGAATAATAAATCGAGCAAGTGCAGTAATTGCTATTAGTAGTGGTAAAGTAATACTGATTGATTGCTGGTTCCAAAAAACTCTAACCATTGCAAGAACTTCTAAATAAAGAAACATTAATAACAAGTCAGCTAACGTTACAGACATGTTTTGATACATTTTATAAATTTCAATACCTACAGCAATTACTGTGCTTATTAAAATAATGCACATTAGTATAAGTTGTAGATTCTTAGCTATTTTTTCCATTATTTGTCCTTACTAAATGGCAACCATTTTTCAAACACTGATTTTGATGGACCATCATATGGAATAGTATACGAGTTAGTATTTGTTAAAACTTCAATACCCTTAGAAAAAACAAAAATAAACACTATAACAAATACAATAACCATAATTTTAAATGGATCAAAATTTTTTGTTTGAAAGACGCTGGTCGATTTTTCCTCAGCTTTATGGAATTGTTTGAATGTCATATAGACTGCAAATATAAGACCGATATGTGCCAAGTATGTTCCAGCCCAGCCAAAAGCAAAAGTCGTATATGAAAATACATACAAACTAAATACTGTTGTCCATATAAAACTTAGGACTAGTAATATTTGTAATCTAACAGCCTTAGGTAGTGATCTTAAATCATTTTTACTATCATCAAACAATATATTGGCTGAGTCTTGCATCCATTTTTTTAAATTGTCCATAAAACTAAGTTATGTTTTTTTTCAGAATTGACAATGTAAAAAATTGTCAATTTTTCTTGAGTTATCTTAATTTTTTTTTATGAAAATTTATAAATTTTTCAACGTTAGATTTATTGAAGGATTTATTTTCCTCAAATGAAACCTTTTTCATTGAATATGCTTTACTTTTTGTAATTCTTGATTGAATAATAATATTTCCTTTATAAAGCTTAAGTTTTACAGTTCCATTTACTTTATTTCTTTTGAGGTCGACGATTTTTTGAAGTTTAAACCTTTCTTTTGAAAACCAATATCCATTGTAAATTAATTCTGCATATCTAGACATGATGGAGTCTTTTTTATGCATTGTGTTTTTGTCTAATGTTACAGACTCTATAGCTCTATGTGCATGAATAAGAAGTGTACCACCAGGTGTTTCATAAACTCCTCTAGATTTTATACCAAGAAATCTATTTTCAACTAAATCAACTCTTCCAATACCGTTTTTACCAGCTATTAAATTAAGTTTTGTTAAAATTTTCTCAGGATTATATTTTTTTCCATTAATACCAACTGGGTCTCCATTTTTAAAATTTATGGATATAAATGTAGGCTTATTAGGAGCTTTCTCTGCAGAAACCGTTCTTTGAAAAATAATTTCTGGAGCAGAATTTTTAGGATTTTCTAAAACTTTTCCCTCGGTAGAGGTATGAAACAAGTTATCATCAACAGAAAAAGGTGTGGAACCTGCTTTATCTTTAGGTATCGGTATTTTGTATTTTTTTGCATATTTAATAAGATCTGTTCTAGATCTTAAATTCCAAATTCGCCAGGGTGCTATTATCTTAATCTTTGGACCAAAAAAATGATAGCCAAGCTCAAATCTTACTTGATCATTTCCTTTACCGGTGGCTCCATGAGATACTGCATAGGCCTTATATTTTTTTGCAATTCTTATTTGATCTTTTGCTATTAAAGGTCTTGCAATTGAGGTACCCAATAAATATACGCCCTCATAAATCGCGTGACCTCTGATCATCGGAAAAACATAATCTTTAACAAAAATATTTTTTAAGTCTTTTATTATAATATTTTTTACCCCAAATTTTTTTGCATTTTTGATTATCTTTTTTTTATCTATCACTTGACCAATATCAGCCGTGTAACAGATTACTTCGGCATTATAATTTTCTTGAAGCCATTTAAGTATTATGGAGGTATCTAGTCCTCCAGAATAAGCTAATACAATTCTTCTGTTTTGTGTCATTAACTAACTACAAGCTTTTTTCGCTGTGTTATAAGCTTTAGTGAAACCTAATAATGAATAATGATCAATTGTTTGAGAACCTTTTTCGTTATAACCAGTAACCATAATTCTAGAACCTTTTTTCATAACCCTAACCATTATTTTTTCTTTTTTATTACTGGTCATCCAAGCAAAACCTTGTTGTTTGATATCAAATTTAAATTTGTTATTTCCAGATGTTGCAAGAACAGTATTATTTTTATTAAATTCATATCCAGCGGTAGTGCTTATTTCATTAGTAATTTTTTCACCAGGTCTGAATGTCACAAAGAGCCTTGCATCTCTTTTACTTGTTTTTGGAGATTGTAAAATTGGTGAGGATTGAGCAAAACAAATTTTACCCGATGTTTCTGCTAGCACTATGGTTTCCCAATCTTTATATTTTCCAATTTTTTTGAGATCTTCAGCTAGGGTTTTTGTAATTGAAAAAAAAATAAAAAATAAAGACAATAATAAAGTTTTTTTAATTATGGGCATGGGTTCGGGTATTTTTTTTGAATATTATTAATTTCAT
>CACBFJ010000009.1 GCA_902538495.1 uncultured Pelagibacteraceae bacterium
AGAATAATTTTAGGCACAGTTCCGACTATAAAACCAGAGATATCAGGAGACTTTTCAAAATTGATGAGCTGGGCGGATAAAATTAGAAAACTTAAAGTACGAACTAACGCTGAGACCCCGCTAGACACTAAAACAGCCAGAGATTTTGGAGCAGAGGGTATCGGGCTTTGTAGGACTGAACACATGTTTTTTGATGAAGAAAGAATTTTATCTGTTCGAGAAATGATTTTATCAAAAACACTCGATGATAGATCTAAAGCTTTGCAAAAGATTCTTCCACATCAAAAAAAAGATTTTATGGAAATATTTAAGATTATGCATGGGCTACCAGTCACTGTAAGATTATTAGACCCACCATTACATGAATTTTTACCTAAATCTGAGAAAGAAATTTCTGAAGTAGCTAATGTTATTAGATCAGACAAAAAGGATATTGAAAGCAGGATAGAGGAACTGCATGAACAAAATCCGATGTTAGGACATAGAGGCTGTAGACTCGGCATCTCATTTCCTGAAATTTATGAAATGCAATGTAGAGCGATATTCGAGGCTCTCGCAGACCTTAAAAAAAGTAAACAAAAATTTGCTTTTCCTGAGATAATGATACCTTTAGTTTCAACCGAAGCAGAGATTAAAATAATGAAAAATTTAGTAATTAATACCGCAAGAAAAGTTCAAAAGGAAAATAAAACAAAAATTGAATTTCTTGTAGGAACAATGATTGAGTTACCTAGGGCAGCGATTAAAGCTGATGATATAGCAAAACATGCTGAATTTTTTAGTTTTGGTACTAATGATTTAACACAAACAACTTTTGGAATAAGTAGAGATGATAGCGGTAAATTTTTGAATGATTATATAGATAATAAGATTTTTACTATTGATCCATTTGTATCTATTGATGATGGGGTAAAAGACTTAGTGGAAATGGCGGTTTATAAAGGAAAAAAACAAAATAAAAAGATTAAACTTGGCATATGTGGTGAACATGGCGGTGATCCAAAAAGTATTAAATTTTGCTCAAAAGCAGGACTTGATTATGTCTCATGTTCCCCTTATAGGGTTCCTATAGCAAGGTTAGCAGCTGCACAAGCGCAGCTAAAAATTAAATAATATTTTTAGGGGCGTTCTGTTGCCAGGTGCCCCAAACCCCGTTTGCTTAATTAACAAAGTTAATTAGGCAGCAAGTGCGTAACTTTCGTTAGCAATTATAAATTAGCCCTTTGCGGAGGAACAATTCCGAACGAAAGAATAGCCTTTAGTCATCCGTCGAATCTAGTTCACCCCCATAAGTTGTAAATGGTGGAGGTGGTGGGTACTGCCCCCACGTCCGTAATGGTTATTACGAAATTCGTTTATCGTCATAGTTGGAAAACCAACATGTTTAATATAAAAGTAATCTTTAAAGATTCAATAAATTATTCATGAAATTAACTAAGGAACAACAACAGGAAATTAAGGATCAACAGTCACAAGAAAATAAAACAAAAAGAGTTACTGTAGCTGAATTAGAAAACATCCTTTACGAGGCAATACCCATATTAGATCATGGTTTTATAAGAGTGATTGATTATATGGGTGATGATACTTCCATTGTTCAGGCAGCAAGAGTCTCCTACGGCAAAGGTACGAAAAAAGTTTCAACTGACTCTGGCTTAATAAAGTATTTGATGAGGCATTGGCACAGTACACCATTTGAAATGTGCGAAATTAAGTATCACGTAAAACTTCCAATTTTTATTGCTAGACAATGGATTAGACATAGGACGGCTAACGTAAATGAATATTCTGCAAGATATTCTATTTTAGATAAAGAATTTTATCTTCCTGCTGTAGAAAATTTAGCTGCACAATCTCAAAGCAATAGACAAGGAAGAGGAGATGTTCTTTCAGGAGATCAGGCAAAAAAAGTTTTAGATTTATTAAAAAAGGATGCAGAACAAACCTATAATAATTACGAAACTATGCTTAATGAGAGATATGATGGCTCCGTAATTGATGAAAGGCAAGTTGGTTTGGCAAGAGAACTAGCAAGAATGAACTTAACTTTGAACACTTATACGCAGTGGTATTGGAAAACAGATCTTCTAAATTTAATGAATTTTTTAAGATTAAGAGCTGATCATCACGCTCAATATGAAATAAGAGCTTATGCAGATGCTATGTTAGATACTGTAAAAAGATGGGTGCCAATTACTTATGAGGCTTTTTTAGATTACAGAGTTGGAGGTACAGAAGTATCCTCAAAAGGAAAAAAAATAATACAAAAACTCATTAGTGGTGAAAAAGTAAATGCTGAAAA
The DNA here is from genome assembly GCA_902538495.1 of uncultured Pelagibacteraceae bacterium. Lineage (GTDB taxonomy): Bacteria > Pseudomonadota > Alphaproteobacteria > Pelagibacterales > Pelagibacteraceae > Pelagibacter. Next base: position 2,303 of record CACBFJ010000009.1, read on the forward strand.
GTCTGGTTTATCAAAAAGAGAGTGGAATGAGCTTATGTCTGCTCTAGATCTTAAAGATAAGTTAATTTAATTTTTTTTGCCAAATTAATGTAGATTTGAGATATTTTATTGTTTGGATTACTTTCTACTATAGGTTTTCCTTGATCTCCAAATTTACCAACATCTGGATCAATTGGTATTTCAGCTAGAAGTTCTTTATTAAATTCTTCTGCTGTTCTTTTAACCCCACCTTCTCCAAAAATTGTATATTTTTTTCCATCGTCGCCTGTAAAAGAGCTCATATTATCTATAAGACCCAAAATTTTTACCCCAAGCTTATCAAACATTTTTATTCCTCTTTTAACGTCTAAAAGAGCTACTTCTTGAGGTGTAGATACTATAATAGCCCCATTCATTTCAATACTTTGAGAAAAAGTCAATTGAGTATCACCAGTTCCAGGCGGCATATCTACAATTATAAAATCTAAATCTTTCCAGTTGACCTGTTGAGTGAATGTTTTAATTGCACTTGTTACCATTGGACCTCTCCATATCATTGGAGTTTTTTCATCTGTTAGAAACCCTATAGACATACACTGAATATCGTATTTGATAATAGGCTCTAACTTTTGACCATTACTCTTTGGTTTATCATTTATCCCAAACATTTTAGGAATTGAAGGTCCATATATATCAGCATCTAACAACCCTACTTTACAGCCGATTTGTTTTAAAGCTAAAGCAAGGTTTGTTGCAAAAGTTGACTTTCCAACACCTCCTTTTGCACTAGAAATGGCAATAGTAAATCTTGTTCCTCTAATTGGCTTTCTTTCAGTTGACTTTCCACTCAACTTTTTTCGCATTGCGTCACTTAATTCTGGCTTTTCTTTAGGCATAGTGTGATCTTACCTTGTTTTTCAGCATAAAGACATTATATAGAGTGCCATAATGTCAGATGATTTTAGACAAAGCGGTGGAAGTCCTTGGGGCAAGCCTCCTGGGGGAGGTAGTGGAAACGGCTCAGGAAGAGGTCCGACCCCGCCAGATATCGATAAAATTATCAGAGAATTTCAAGAAAAATTAAAAAAGTTTTTACCAGGTGGAAGTTCTTCTGGGGGAAAACAAGCTATCTTAGTTTTACTTATTTTAGGGTTTGTTTGGTTAGCAAGCGGTCTTTATAGAGTATTACCAGATGAACAGGGTGTAGTTTTAAGATTTGGAAAGTTTGTGAAAACTACTCAACCAGGATTAAACTATCATATTCCTTTTCCCGTTGAATCAGTACTTACCCCAAAAGTTACAAAAGTGAACAGGATAGATATAGGTTTTAGGTCTGAAAGAGACAGTGGATTTTCTTCTCAAGGCGGTGTTGCTGATGTTCCACAAGAGAGTTTGATGCTAACTGGAGATGAGAATATAGTTAATATAGATTTTTCTGTTTTTTGGGTAATTAAAGATGCTGGAAATTTTTTATTTAAAATTCAAGATCCAGAAGGTACTGTTAAAGCTGCAGCAGAAACTGCAATGAGAGAAGTTATTGCTAGATCAAATATTCAACCTATTCTAACAGAAGGAAGATCTTTAATAGAAACAGATACTCAAGAAATTATTCAAAAAATTTTAGATGAATACACAAGTGGTATTCAAATTACTCAAGTTCAAACGCAAAAAGCTGATCCACCAGATCAAGTGATTGATGCTTTTAGAGATGTTCAAGCAGCAAGAGCAGATATGGAAAGATCCAAAAACGAAGCTGAAGCTTATGCAAACGATGTCATACCAAGAGCTCGTGGTGAAGCTGCAAAGATATTGCAAGCTGCTGAAGCATATAAAAAAGAGGTTGTCGCAAAAGCAGAAGGTGAAGCAAGTAGATTTTTAGCAATTTATAATGAATACAAAAATGCTAAATCAGTTACACAAGAAAGAATGTATTTAGAAACTATGGAAAAGGTTTTAGCTGACATAGATAAAGTAATTATAGAAAAAAATGCTGGGTCAGGTGTAGTGCCGTATTTACCATTGCCTGAATTAAAAAAGAAAGTGACTAATTAAATCATGAATATGGGAAAAATTATTGCTGGTATCACTGTTGCAATAGCTGTAACATTATTTTTTTCAATTTTTATTGTAAAAGAAGTAAATCAAGCTATCGTTTTGCAATTTGGTGATCCGAAAAGGATAATAGTAAAACCAGGTTTAAATTTCAAAATTCCGTTTATTCAAAACGTGGTTTTTCTAGATAAAAGAATTTTGAATTTGGATACTCCACCGGAAGAGGTTATTGCATCAGATCAAAAAAGATTAATTGTAGATGCTTTTGCAAGATTTCAAATAGTAGATCCTTTAAAATTTTATATTTCTGTAGGTAATGAGCGGGTAGCTAGATCAAGACTAGCAACAATTATTAATTCAAGAATTAGAAATGTTTTAGGTCAACAAGAACTTCAAACTTTACTATCTGAAGATAGAACAAAGCAAATGGCCTTAATTCAAGAAGGAGTTAATAATGAAGCTGAAAACTTTGGGATAAAGATTAATGATGTAAGAATTAAAAGGGCAGATCTTCCTCAGGCCAACAGTGATGCGATCTTTAGAAGAATGCAAACTGAAAGGGAAAGAGAGGCAAAAGAATTTAGAGCTAGAGGTGCAGAGATGGCTGTAACAATTACTTCTACAGCAGATAAGGAAGTAACAGTGATTTTAGCTGATGCGCAAAAAAAATCAGAAATTATGAAGGGTGAAGGCGATGGTAAGAGAAATAATATATTTGCTAGTGCCTTTGGACAAGATCCAGAATTTTTTGCATTTTATCGAGCAATGCAAGCATACGAAAAAGCTTTGATAGGAGGTGAAACTTCATTGATTTTATCACCTGACAGTGAGTTCTTTAAATTTTTTGGAAATATAAAGCAGCCCCAATCAAATTAAAAATTAATGAGTGAATTGATCATTGCATTTGGTCTATTCTTATTTATTGAGGGAGTATTATATGCCATATTTCCATCAAAAATGAAGAGTATGTTAAAAAAATTAGAGCTAATTCCCTCAGGACAACTTAGGACCGGTGGATTAGTTTTTGCAGTAATAGGTTTTATAATTATTTATTATGCTAAGTTTTAAAATAAAAAAAATGAGAGTATTTCTTATCTCTATTATATTGTTATGTAATAATTCAATTTCCTCTTTTTCAAAAGAAATCCCAGCATCTTTTGCTGACTTAGCAGAAAAATTAATGCCATCAGTTGTAAATATTTCAACTACCACAACTGTTACCACTCAATCCAATCCCTTTCCATTCCAGTTTCCTCCTGGCTCACCATTTGAAGATATGTTCAAAGAATTTGGAGCTCCCCAAGAGAGAAAATCTGCTGCATTAGGATCAGGTTTTATTATCGATGAAAAAGGAATAGTGATTACTAATAATCACGTAATTAAGGATGCAGAAGATATCATTGTAAGAGTTAACGGTGACAAAGAATTTAAAGGTGAGGTAATTGGAGCAGATCCCCTTTCTGATATAGCTGTCTTAAAATTAGATTCTAATGAGAAATTCATTCCAGTCAAATTTGGAAACTCTGATAAAGCAAGAATCGGTGACTGGGTAATTGCGATTGGAAATCCATTTGGATTCGGTGGAACTGTCACATCTGGAATTATTTCAGCAAGAAATCGTTCATTAGGTTTAACTCGATATGAAGATTACATTCAAACAGATGCATCAATTAACTCTGGAAATTCTGGTGGCCCCCTTTTTGATTTAAATGGAGATGTAATTGGAATCAACACAGCAATTCTTGGGAGAAGTGGTTCTATTGGTATTGGTTTTGCAATACCATCTAACAGTGCAAAAATTGTAATTGACCAGTTGATAAAATTTGGTGAAACTAAAAGAGGCTGGTTAGGTGTTAGAATTCAAGATGTTACAAAAGAGATTGCAGATGTTGAAAATTTAGATGAACCTAGAGGTGCATTAGTCGCTAGCGTTGCCGAAAATAGTCCTTCTCAAAAAGCTGGTGTTAAAGCAGGTGATATCATACTTGAATTTAACGGTGAGAAAATAAAAGAAATGAAAGAACTTCCAACAATCGTTGCTAGAACGGAAGTTGGAAAAAATGTAAAAGTAAAGATTTGGCGAAATAAAAAAGAGATAATCAAAACAATTACGCTTGGCAGATTAGAAACTTCAGAAGATTTTAAAGTTGCTGAGAAAAAAACCTCACCAAAGGAGACCTCAATTGACAAACTAAAAATAAATGTAAGATTAATTAATAAAGAAGATATTAAGAGTAGAAATTTACCTAATCAAACATCAGGGCTAGTAATTACCAAAATTGAAAATGATAGTCCATTAAAAGGATCTATAGAGTTAAATAGTATAATTTTAGAAGCGCAAAAGAGAAAAATAAGATCAATAGATGACTTATCTGAAGTTGTAAAAAAAGTTTTAAATAGCGATCAAAAAACAATTTTACTTGTTATTTATAATAGTCAAAATCAAAGAAGATATATTGGTATTAAGTTGGATTAATTTATGGATTTTAAATCCAAAATTATTTTAATCTATGGACCCACAGCATCAGGAAAATCAGAATTTGCAATAAAACTTGCAAAAAAAATTAAGGGTGAAATTATAAATGCTGACAGCATGCAGGTTTATAAAGAGCTCAAAATTTTATCTGCTAGACCATCTAAAAAAGATTATAAAAAGATTAAGCATCATTTATATGGATTTCAGTCTGTAAAAAAAAATTACTCATCAGGAGAATGGCTGAAAGCTGCAAAAAAAAAAATTTCCGACATTAAAAAGAGAAATAATGTTCCAATAATAGTTGGAGGTACTGGTTTATATTTCAAAACGTTAACTGATGGGATAGTTAACATTCCGAAAATTCCAATTCAAATTAGAGAAAAAGTTAGGAAATTGAACAGTTCTATGGGTAATAAAATTTTTCTAAAAAAATTAAAAAAACTTGATCCAAAAATTCAGGATTATGTCAATCCATCTGATACTCAAAGATTAATAAGAGCTTATGAGGTTAAACTATTTACCAAAAAAACATTACTTGAATGGTTTAAGTTAACTAAATCAATTTTTGAAGATAAAGATTTTTATAAAATTTACATCGATTACCCAAGGGATGTTTTAGTAAATAAGATTCACAACCGTGCTCAAGACATGATCAATAAAGGCGCCATTTCAGAGGCTAAAAAATTTTTGAACATGAAGGTTTCAAAAAAAAGAACTGCAACCAAAGCAATAGGCTTAATTGAAATTAAGGACTTTATTGATAAAAAAATTGAAATTAATGAAGTTATTGAGAGAATATCAATAAAGACTAGGCAATACGCCAAAAGACAGGTTACTTGGGGTAGAGGAAACATGATGGATTGGAACAAAATCAAGCATACCAGGCTGAATAACTTTCTCAAAAATATTTAGATATTTTTTTACTTTACCTTGACCAATAAGCACAACTTCAGCTAGATTGCTTAAATGTCTAAATTATATTCAGGAGCTGAAATTGTTTTTAAATGTCTTGAGGATCAAGATGTAGAATTTATTTTTGGTTATCCCGGAGGTGCTGTACTTCCAATTTATGATGAATTAAAAAATCATTCGTCTATAAAGCATATATTAGTTAGACACGAACAAGGTGCTGGTCATGCAGCCGAGGGTTATGCGAGGTCGTCTGGTAAACCAGGTGTTGTTCTAGTTACTTCTGGGCCGGGAGCTACAAATGTAGTTACAGCTTTGACTGATGCTTATATGGACTCAGTACCACTTGTATGTATCTCAGGACAAGTACCAACACATTTGATAGGAACAGATGCTTTTCAAGAGTGTGACACGACAGGAATTACTAGACCATGCACAAAACATAATTGGTTGGTAAAAGACATTAAAGAACTATCAAAAACTCTTCATGAAGCCTTTAGAGTCGCCACAACAGGAAGGCCGGGTCCTGTTTTAGTAGATATTCCAAAAGACATTCAATTCGCAAAAATCAAATATACGAAACCAAAAAAAGAAAAAAAATCTAATGGAAAATTGCATAGTAATTTTTCTCAAGAAGAAATTAATGAATTAGTTGACTTAATTGCGAGAGCAAAAAAACCTGTAGTTTACACTGGTGGTGGAGTTATCAACTCAGGCCCAGAAGCAAGTGGGTCGTTAAGAGAGTTTGTAAGAATGATTGGTTTTCCGATTACGTCAACATTACAAGGACTAGGAGCTTTTCCAGGAAATGATAGTCAGTTTATAGGTATGCTTGGTATGCATGGAACTTATGAAGCAAATAATGCTATGCATGATTGTGATTTATTAATAAATATTGGAGCCAGATTTGATGACAGAATTACTGGAAAGATAGATGAATTTTCTCCGAAATCTAAAAAAGTTCATATTGATATTGATCCATCTTCGATAAATAAAATAATTAAAGTTGATTTAGCAATCGTAGGTGATGTAAATGAAGTTCTCAAAGCAGCCGTTAAAACCATCAGTCAAAAAAAAAATGGTTTTAAAAATTCAAATAAACAAAATGTTTCTAAATGGTGGGAAAAAATTGAAAAATGGAGAGAAAAAGACTCACTCGGTTTTATAAATAGTAAAGAATCTATTAAACCACAGCATGCGGTCCAAAGATTATATGAATTAACAAAAAATCAAGACACATTTATTACTACAGAAGTTGGTCAACATCAGATGTGGGCCGCACAACATTATAAATTTAACAAACCAAATAGATGGATGACATCTGGTGGACTTGGAACAATGGGATATGGTCTTCCGGCTGCAGTAGGGGTTCAAATCGCGCATCCTGATAAGCTTGTTATTGATATTGCTGGAGAAGCATCTGTTCTAATGACTATGCAAGAGATGTCAACTGCGGTCCAGTACAATTTGCCAATTAAAATATTCGTTTTGAATAATCAATATATGGGAATGGTAAGGCAATGGCAGGAATTACTTCATGAAAAAAACTACTCTGAAAGTTATTCAGAGGCTTTGCCAGATTTCGTAAAATTGGCAGAGGCATATGGATGCAAAGGAATTAAAGCTGATAATCCAGATGAATTGGATGTTAAGATAAATGAAATGTTAGAGCATAATGGTCCAGTAATTTTTGATTGTAGGGTTGACCCTAACGAGAATTGCTTTCCGATGATACCATCAGGAAAACCTCATAATCAGATGATTTTAGGTCCAAATGATAAAGATGATAATAAAATTACAGGTAAAGGAAAAGCCTTAGTTTAATGTCTAACCCTAAATCAGCTTATAATATTCCAACAAAAACAAGTAAATCTAGCACACATATTATTGTAGTCTGGGTGGATAATGAGGCTGGAGTACTTGCGAGAGTAGTCGGATTATTTTCTGGCAGAGGTTATAATATAGAATCCCTGGCTGTAGCAGAGATTGATGCAACAAAAAACATATCAAGAATTACCATTGTAACGACTGGAACACCCCAGGTAATTGATCAAATTAAACTACAATTAAAGAAATTAGTCCCAGTTCATAAAGTTGCAGACTTTAAAAGAGAAGATAAAAAAGTCATTTTTAAAGAAATGGCTCTGCTTAAAGTGGTGGGAAATAGAAGTAAAATTGATAAGTGTCTTAAAGCTTGCAAAACTTTCAATCCAGTAATATTAGATAAAACAAGAAAATCTGTAGTAATTCAAATTACTGCTCTACGAAGAGAAATAGATAAAATGAATAAAAAATTAAAGTCAAATGGACTTGTAAGTACATCAAGAACTGGTGCAATAGCTATGACTAGAGGTTCTCAAATATTTAAATAAATTTACTAAAGGAGAAAAAAAATGGAAATGTTTTATGAAAAAGATACAGACAGTAATCTTGTTAAAGATAAAAAAATAGCAATCTTTGGTTATGGTAGTCAAGGTCATGCACATGCACTAAATTTAAAAGATAGTGGTGTAAAAGAAGTTGTTGTTGCTTTAAGAGATGGATCATCAAGTATACCAAAAGCAGAGTCAAAAGGACTAAAGGTTATGAATTTATCAGATGCAGCTGAATGGGCAGATATTGTAATGATATTAACTCCTGATGAATTACAAGCATCAATTTATAAGAATCATATTGAGCAAAGAGTTAAAGAGGGATCCTCAATAGCTTTTGCACATGGTTTAAATGTTCATTATGACTTAATAAAAGCAAGAAAAGATTTAGACGTATTCATGGTAGCTCCCAAAGGACCTGGTCATTTAGTAAGAAGTGAATATGAAAAAGGTGGCGGTGTACCATGTTTATTTGCAGTACATCAAAATGGATCAGGTAAAGCGAGAGATCTTGCGATGTCTTATGCTTCAGCAATTGGCGGAGGTAGATCTGGCATTATTGAAACAACATTTAAAGATGAAGTGGAAACAGATTTATTTGGTGAACAAACTGTTCTATGTGGAGGATTAGTTGAACTTATAAAAAATGGATATGAAACATTAGTTGAAGCTGGTTATGAACCTGAAATGGCATATTTTGAAACTGTTCATGAAGTGAAATTAATTGTAGATCTTATTTATGAGGGTGGAATTGCTAATATGAACTATTCAATATCAAATACAGCTGAATATGGTGAATATCAAACCGGACCAAAAATAATAAATAAAGAGGAAACAAAAAAAAGAATGAAAGAGGCACTGGCTGATATTCAATCAGGAAAATTTACCAAAGCGTGGATGGATGAATGTAAAAATGGTCAAAAGAATTTCTTAGCTACTAGAGCAAAATTAGCCGAGCATCCGGTAGAAAAAGTTGGAGCTAATTTAAGAGCAATGATGCCATGGATTGGCAAGAAAAAATTAGTGGATAGTGATAAGAAGTAATTTCCTGTTTCAAATTGGGCTAATTTAGTTGATTTATTTTGCAATCTAAACGATAGGTTGTATATTTCTTAAAGATAATTTTATGTCTGAAAAAGAAAAAGTTTATATTTTTGATACAACAATGAGAGATGGTGAGCAATCACCAGGGGCTTCCATGAGCGTTGAGGAAAAGATTCAAATCTCAAGAGTTTTTGATGAAATGGGTATTGATATTATTGAGGCTGGTTTTCCGATTTCGTCACCAGGAGATTTTGAGGCAGTAACTGCAATTAGTAAAAGTATAAAAAATTCAATTCCTTGTGGACTTGCTAGAGCAACCAAAAAAGATATTGATGCTTGTCACGAGTCATTAAAATTTGCAAAAAGGTTTAGAATTCATACTTTTATTTCAACAAGCCCTGTTCATATGAAACATAAGCTTAACATGACAGATGAACAGGTATTAGGAGCAATCAAAGAAAGCGTCACTTATGCAAAAAAATTTACTGATGATGTAGAGTGGTCATGTGAAGATGGTACGAGGACTAATCTAGATTTTATGTATAAAACAATCGAGTTAGCAATAAAGTGTGGTGCTACAACAATAAATATTCCGGACACTGTTGGTTATTCAATACCAGAGGAATTTGCTAAAACTATTAATCTTATTAAGAATAATGTTCCTAATATTGATAAGGCAATTATCTCTGCTCATTGTCATAACGATTTGGGATTAGCTGTAGCAAATGCATTATCTGGACTATCAGCTGGTGTAAGACAAATTGAATGCACGATTAACGGTATTGGTGAGAGAGCTGGCAATGCAGCACTTGAGGAAATAGTTATGGCAATAAAAACGAGAGATGATCTATTACCTTATCAAACTGGTATTAAAACAGAATTAATCAGCAAAGCATCAAAAATTGTTTCAAATGCTACAGGATTTCCAGTTCAGTTTAATAAAGCTATTGTTGGAAAAAATGCCTTTGCTCATGAGTCAGGAATTCATCAAGATGGAATGCTTAAAAATAGAGAAACATATGAAATAATGACTCCAGAAAGCGTAGGAGTTAAAAAAACTTCACTAGTAATGGGTAAGCACTCAGGTAGGCATGCATTTAAAGATAAATTAAGTGATCTAGGATATGCAGATGTTACCGATGATGTTGTCCAAGCAGCTTTTGGTAAATTTAAGATTTTAGCTGATAAGAAAAAACATATTTATGATGAAGATATTGTTGCTTTAGTTGATGATAGTTTAATAATTGATAATAAGATTAATGCCATTAATCTTAAATCTTTAAAAGTTTTTGCGGGTACAGGAGAGCCACAAAGAGCTGATATGACCTTAGATGTTTTTGGAGATATTAAGAAAACTACTCAAACGGGGGATGGTCCTGTTGATGCAATTTTTAAATGTATAAAAGAACTTTATCCACATGATGTAAAATTATCTTTATATCAAGTTCATGCTGTTACAGAAGGAACGGATGCACAAGCAACTGTAAGTGTAAAAATTGAGGAAAACGATCGTACTACAGTAGGTCAGTCAGCTGATACTGACACTTTGGTAGCATCAGCAAATGCATACTTAAATGCCTTAAACAAAATGTTAATTAAGAGAGAGAAAAAATCACTTTATAAAAATATTGAACATCAAAAAATTAAAGGAGGAGTATAATGGGAATATTTGAGAGGATTAAAAAGGTTTGGAGCCAGGATATGGCAATTGATTTGGGTACGGCCAACACTTTGGTTGTGGTAAAAGGACAAGGAGTGGTTTTAAATGAGCCGTCAGTAGTTGCTATAGTGGAACAAGCAGGCAAAAAACAAGTTTTAGCCGTAGGAGATGAGGCAAAGACTATGTTAGGAAGAACACCTGGCAATATTCAAGCTATTAGACCTTTAAGAGATGGTGTTATTGCAGATTTCATTGTTACTGAGGAAATGATCAAACACTTTATAAAGAAAGTTCATAAAGGTAGCACTTTTGCCAATCCAAGAATTTTAATTTGTGTTCCAACTGGATCTACCCCTGTTGAGCGAAAAGCTATTCAAGACAGCGCGTTAGCTGCAGGTGCAAGAAGAGTTCAATTAATTGAGGAGCCAATTGCGGCTGCGATAGGTGCCAATCTTCCAATATCAGAAGCAACTGGTTCAATGGTTGTAGATATAGGTGGCGGGACAAGTGAAATTGCAGTCATGTCATTAGGTGGATTAGTTTATTCGAAATCATTAAGGGTAGCTGGAGACTCTATGGATGGAGCAATGGTAAACTATATGAGAAAAGAATATAATTTGATGATTGGAGATAGCACTGCAGAAAAAATTAAAAAAGAAATAGGAACAGCAATCCCAACAAATAATAATACTTATGCAGTAAAGGGTCGAGATTTAAGATCAGGAACTCCTAAAGAAGTAAATATTACTGAGGAAGACACTGCCGAGGCTCTAAACGATATTTTAAAGCAGATGGTCAATGGTATTAAGGATGCATTAGAAAGTACTCCACCAGAATTATCAGCAGACCTTGTAGATATGGGTTTAGTATTAACAGGCGGTGGAGCTTTATTAAAAAATATTGACAAACGGTTTTCTAAGGAAACTGGTTTGCCCGTTCACATAGCTGATGACCCATTGTCATGCGTTGCAGTTGGAACTGGAAAAGCTTTGGATCAAGAGCAAACATTTTCTACTATGCTGACTGAATATTAAAAGATGGCCTCTAGCAGAGATGATTTTATAATTGCAATTCGTTCTGCTTTTTTAAAAAAAAGCATTCAACAAAAGTTTTCGTTATTAACGTTAGTTTTTATATCTATTTTTATAATTGTTTTATCTAGTTTTGATTTAAAGTTTATAAGGTATTTAAAAGCAGGAATTAGTGAGGCGGTATATAGATCCTCATTTATTGTCTCAATACCTGAAAACTTTTTAAAAAACACTTTTTTTGAAATAAGGGAATATTCAACTTTTTTTAAAAATTATAAAATAAACAAAGAAGAGCTTAACGAGTTAAAGTCTAAAAGCATCTCAGATAAAATAACTCAATTTGAAAATGAAGAACTAAAAGAACTTATAAATAATTATACTTTAAGTTCAGATAAACTGTTAGCTAAAATAATTGTCGACCATGACAGCCCATATTTAAAAAGTATCATTATTAACAAAGGTAGTAAGGATAATATTAAAATTGGTACTAACATTTATGATAGATCATATTTAGTTGGCAGAGTGGTTGAGGTAAATTATAAAACTTCAAGAGTTTTATTACTATCTGATCTTAATTCCAATGTTCCGGTAACGATAGCGCCACAAAATATTCAAGCAATTATAACAGGAACTGGTGAGAATTATGGTGAAATAAGATATATTAAAGAGGGTATTTCAAATTTAATTTCACAGGATAGTATAGTTTACACATCAGGCACTGGTGCAATTTTTAAAAGTGGTATTCCTATTGGAAGAGTAGATGTGGCTGATACAGGAAGCTCAAAAAAATTTAAAGTAGACTTTTACAGCGATTTTAGCCAATTAAAGTATGTTTTTGCCGAATTAGTTACTAAAATTGACGTTAAGAATGAAGGTCAAAAAGTTGATGCAGGGAATTCACAAATAAATAACACAGTGGATACAAAATTACAAATACTAGAAGATGAAAAAAAGATTATTGAACAAACAAATTCAAAATTTAAAGATGAGAATGAACTATTAAAAATCACAATTAATAATTTAAATAAACAAATTTCAGACTTTAAAAATGAAGTTTATGATCAAAAACAAATAATCGCTCAGTACAATATTGACTTGGATGAAATTGAGTTTTTAAGATTAAATCTAAAATTTGGTCACACATGTCGTAAGTCTTTCTTAAATAATGATGGTTTTGAAGTAGGAACTTTAGAATACAAAAGTTGTGTAATGAATAAAGGACAGACTGATGAGTAATTTTAAATCAAGAGGTTTTTACATTAAATTTTACTCTTTTTTACCAATAATAGTGTTATTTATTTCTGTATTAAATGAATTTGACCTAAATTATTTGAAACTTGAATACTTTTCATTCAATTTTCCTTTCATTTTAATTTTTTTCTTTACTTTAAAAGATTTTAAAAATTTTGATTATCTTTTAGTTTTTTTAGCAGGCTTAGTGAATGATACAGTTGTTGGGTTGCCTTTAGGAATTAGCAGTTTATCTTATATATTAATCTGTATCGCAACATCCTATTTGAGAAATATTACTATTAGACCTAATCCAATAAAAGATTGGTTTTACTTTTTATTTATAATTAGTTTGATAAATTCAATAAATTATTCAATTTTGACTTTATTTTTTTCATACGATCTTTTACTTTTAAGTTATCTAGTGAATATTTTTTTTACTTTTATTTTGTATATGTTTTTTGCTTATTTATTTAAATATTATCTAAAAGGTCTAAATGATTAATTCATCAAGTGATAATGTAAAAAAATTAAATTCTATTAATCGTAGAATGTTTATAACGGGATCACTAAAATTTTTTATAATGGTGGGAATTGTAAGTAGATTGTTTTTTTTACAAGTTAAAGAGAATAAAAAATATCTTACACTCTCGGATAAGAACAGAATTAGAGAATGGAAATTAGCACCTGTTAGAGGAGAATTTCAAGACTATTTTGGTAATGTAATAGCCGGTAACTTTGAAGCTTATCAGCTACATGTGATACCTGAGCAAGTAGAAAATTTCAAATATGTTATCTACAGACTTAAAGATTTATTAGAGTTATCTGACTCAGAGTTCAAAAAAGTTTTAAAAAAGAAAAAAGAGATTAAACCTTGGGAAACTCTAATTGTTTCAAACAATCTAAGTTGGGACAAATTTTCAAAAATAAATAATCATTTGTATGATTTAAATGGAGTGAAACCTGTTATCTCTATTTCAAGAAATTACCCTTTTGACGAAAACTTTACTCATATTATTGGTTATGTAAGTCAGGCAAATGAACAGGATATTGAAAATACAGAATTAATAAAAAAGAATTTTGTACCTGGTCTTAAAGTTGGAAAAATTGGATTAGAAAAATCTTTTGAAGAAAAATTAATTGGAACTAATGATATCGAGAGATACGAAGTAAATGCATATGGTAGACGAATTAGTCAGCTTGAGTTTCAAAAAGGTAAAAAAGGTCAAACCCTAAAACTCACAGTTGATACAGAAATTCAAAAATTAGCAAACGAACTATTGAAAGATAAAGCAGGATCTATATGTGTAATGGATATATTTACTGGTGAGGTTATTGCCATGCACTCATCTCCCTCATTTGATCCAAATTTGTTTGTTTTCGGTATTAGTCAAGATAATTGGCAAATAATCCGTAATGATCCAATGAAACCACTATTGAACAAAACTTTGCAAGGTAGATATTCCCCAGGCTCAACATTGAAACCCATTGTAGCCTTATCTGCTTTAGAAAACGGAATTATAAATACAAACTTTACTGTCAGATGTACTGGAAAAACTGAATTGTATGATCAAACTTATCATTGTTGGAAAAAAGAGGGTCATGGATATGTTAGCCTTAGAAACGCTATGAAGATGTCATGTGATACTTATTTTTATGAGATAGCAAGGAAACTTGGAGTAGATAAGTTAAGTGAAACAGCAAAAAAATTTGGATTAGGAAAAAAAGTTTTTGATAACTTATTTGAAATTGAAAAAGATGGATTGATTCCAAATACTCAATGGAAAAAAAATGCTTTAGGTAAAGGATGGTTATTAGGAGAAACAATAATTACTGGAATTGGCCAAGGTTATATTCAAACTACACCAATTCAATTATGCTTAATGACAGCACAAATTGCTAATGGTGGACATAAAATATATCCAAAAATAGTCATAGATGATAAAGATAAAATAAAGCCAAGTGATTATTACAAACCTCTTTATAAAAATTCTAGAAATATAAAAATTATTCAAGATGCAATGTTTGGCTCTACAAATGAAGTAATGGGAACTTCTTATCGATCAAGAATTGATAATCCAAAATATCAATTTGCTGGTAAAACAGGTACAGCCCAAGTTAAAAAAATTACTGAGAGAGAAAGAGAATTAGATTTAAAAACTTCTGAAATTCCTTATGAACAAAGAGATCATGCTTTATATATCGCTTATGGTCCCTATGTTAATCCAAGATATGCGTTAAGTATTGTTGTTGAGCATGGTGGTAATGGAAGTACAACCGCCGCTCCAATGGCAAAGAAATTATTTAAACTTATTATTGATCGACATGAAATGAGACAATCAATTAATCAAAAAAAATATTTGGAGATTTAGATGTATCAACATACCAGATTAACAAATAACAATTTTACTTTTTTTCAAAAATTTAGAAATTTTGATTATATTTTACTAATTTGTATTTTATTGCTCGGTTTCATTAGTTTAGCGACGATGTATTCGACAGATGGTGGAAAGATTTTATTTCATACTAAAAGTCATTTTACAAAGTTAATGGTTTTTACAATGATGATGCTTTTTATTTCATTTATTAATATCAAATTTTGGTTTTCTATTGGCTATCTATCTTACATAGTTGTGGTGAGCTTATTAGTATGGACCTATTTTTTTGGAATAACATCTTCAGGGTCAAAAAGATGGATGGACTTATATTTTATAAATTTACAACCATCAGAACTTATGAAAATTTTTATAATTTTGTGTCTGGCAAAGTACTTTCATAGGATGAAATTAGAGAATGTAAATTCCGTCTATACAATTTTAACCTCACTCATAATAATTTTATTACCTATGGGTCTCGTGATAGTTCAGCCTGATTTAGGTACTTCAGTGCTTATAGCTGTTAGTGGAATAGCCGTCTTGTGGTTTGCAGGAATTAATCACAAATATTTTATCTATACTATGTTGGGATTTGTAATTTCATTACCATTTGTAATAGCGTTTTTAAAACCTTATCAAAAGTTGAGAGTTTTAACTTTTCTAAACCCGGACAAAGATCCTCTAGGTGCAGGTTATCAGATTATACAATCTAAAATTGCAGTTGGATCTGGAGGCATTTTTGGAAAAGGTTTTTTAAAAGGAACTCAAAGTTATTTGGAATTTTTGCCAGAGAAGCATACTGACTTTATTTTTACTCTTTTTTCAGAGGAGTTCGGCTTTGTTGGTTCAGTGGTGCTGCTTGTAATTTATATTATTATAATTTACCGCATAATTGCTATTGGAGCTAATTCTAGAAGTTATTTTGCTAAACTTTTTTGTTATGGTTTTGGAGCTGCCATTTTTGTTTTTATTGCAATAAATATGAGTATGGTTCTAGGCTTACTACCTATAGTTGGATCTCCATTGCCAATAATGTCTTATGGAGGCTCTTCAATGTTAGCTACCATGATTGGCTTTGGAATAGTAATGAGCGCGAGGGTACACAGCCAACAATTAATCGCCTAAGTATAATTTGTCGCTTAAATTTTTTTAGAGAATAATTGTATATTTTTTTATGAATAAAAATTTAAATGTTGGAATAATTGGTGCTGGTATTCAAGGTATTTCCAATGCTTTATTTTTACAAAAAAAAGGGTTCAAAGTAACAATATTTGATCGAGAAAAACCTGGTAGTCCTGTCGCTTCATATGGCAATGCTGGTCATTTTTCACCATACGCATCCTTATCATTGAATAGAACAGATGTTTTAATGGATGTTCCTGCTATGTTATTAAGTTCAACAGGTCCTTTAGCTTTAAAATGGAATTATGTACCAAAAATGATTCCTTGGTTTTTAAAATTTATTTTTAATACGACTAAAAACAAAATGATGCACACCGCAAAAAATATGCACCAAATTTTGGATTTAGCTCTTCCCGCTTATGATGAATTATTTGAGGAAATTAATCTAGAAAACTTAGTTGAAAATAAAGGCATTCTTTACGTTTGGAATGATAAAAATCTAAAAAGCAGAGAACTAGAAATCAGAGTAAGAAAAGAGCTAGGTGTTAAACAACAACTCGTAGATAAAAAAGATATACATGATTTAGAACCGAATCTTAAAAAATTTTATCATGCTGGAGTTTATTATCCTTACGCAAGACATGCCAGAAACCCAAAAAAGATTTTATTAAAACTTTTTGAACTTTTTTTAAAAAAAGGTGGGAAATTTGAAAATAAGAATATTTTAAATATTAATTTTGAGGGAGAGAGCCCTGTTTTGCTGAGTGAAAATGAAAGTTTCGGCTGTGATAAGATTGTAATAACTTGTGGCGCTTTTTCTAAGAAACTAACTGATAAATTGGATGAAAAAATCCCATTAGATACAGAGAGAGGTTACCACGTTCATTTTAAAGATTGTGATCATCTTTTAAGTAGACCAGTCATATTTCATAATAGAGGTTTCGGTATAACACCAATGGAACAAGGTTTAAGAGTAGTTGGCACTGTAGAATTTGGTGGTTTAGATAATCCCGCCTCAAAATCAAGAATAAATAATTTAATTAATAATGCAAAGTATATGTTGGGGGACCTTCCTGATCATGAGGATGAGTGGCTAGGTTTCAGGCCAACATTGCCAGATTTTTTGCCAGTAATGGGTCCGTCTAAAAATTATAAAAACGTGTTTTATTGTTTTGGACATCATCATTTAGGGTGGACATTAGGTCCAATATCTGGAAAGATAGTTTCTGGAATGATAGCTAAAGAAAATACAAATTTAAACTTAGATCCTTATAGCTCGAGAAGATTTTCTTGATTTCGTGTCTAATAAAAACTATTTAGCATATTTATTTTTAGTGCTTGCAACATTTTGTTGGTCTGGCAATTTTATAGTTGGAAAATTTGCAACATTATTTGAAATTCCTCCTTTAACTTTAAATGTTTTTAGGTGGATTTCTGTTTGGTTTATTCTGATACCTTTTACCTACAAAGAAATTTTCAAAAATCTATCCTATATAAAAAAAAATTGGCTTGTAATTAGTTTTATGGGAGTAATTACTATAAGCACATTTAATTCTGTAGTTTATTTTGCTCTTAATTATACGCAAGTAATAAATGCTGTGCTTATGCTTTCAGCTATTCCAGCAGCGACGATTGTTCTTTCATCACTAATGAAAATAGAAAAAACAAATATTTTCCAATTAATTGGATTATTAGTTTCTATAGTTGGAATAGGCTCAATAATTTCAAATGGAGATTTTCAAAAGATAATTTCTTTAGATTTTAACAAAGGTGATATATGGATGTTGGTTTGTGTAATTACCTGGTCTCTTTATTCAACTTTACTAAAAAAAAATAAATTTAAATTTTCACAATTTACATTGATACAATTAATGGTTTCTGTAGGGATACTTTTTTTAATTCCACAATTTTTTTATGAAAAATCAATCGGTCTTGAATTAAATTTAGATAAAAATTTTTTTTTAATATTAACTTATGTAGCAATTTTTCCAGCTATAGCTGCTTATTATTTTTGGCAAAAAGGTATTGAGTTAATTGGTCCAAATCGAGCTTCTATGTTTATTCAATTAATGCCGTTATTTAGTGCCATTATGGCTATTATTATTTTCAAAGAAAAATTTGAAATGTATCATTTTGTAGGAGCATTTTTCATATTGTCCGGCATTTATTTATCTAATAAAAAAGTTTATGCTTAAAGTTGCAATTTTAGATGATTATCAAAATGTTTCACAACAATTTGTGGATCTAAAAAAATTATCAGGAAAATATGAAATAAAAATTTTTAGTGAGCCTTTTGTAGATGAAGCTGATGCTATAGAGAAATTAGCAGAATTTGAGGCTCTCCTTATAATGAGAGAAAGAACTCCTATAACAAAAAATTTGATAGAAAATTTAACTAAATTAAAATTTATAATCACTAGCGGGTTAAGAAATAAATCAATTGATCTAGATACTGCGAAAAAAAGTAAAATTGTTGTCAGTGGTACTGAGAGTAATACTAATCCAACACCTGAATTAACTTGGGCATTAATACTTGGATTAGCAAGAAACTTAAAAGAGGAAATTGATAATATGTACCAAGGTTATTGGCAAACTTCAGTTGGTGTAGAATTAAAAGGTAAAATTCTTGGTTTGATTGGCCTTGGAAAAGTAGGAACACAGGTTGCTAAAGTTGGTAAGGCATTTGGTATGCAAGTGATGGCTTGGAGTGAAAATTTAAATTTAGACACCTGCAAAGAATTAGACGTTCTGCCTTGTAGCAAAGAAGATCTAATAAAAAACTCTGACTTTTTATCTATTCATGTACAAGGTGGAGAAAGATATAAAAATTGTATTACTCTTAAAGAAATGGATAAAATGAAAAAGACCTCATTTTTAATTAATACCTCTCGGGGTCCCATAATAAACGAAGACGATTTGATAATTGCATTAACAACAAATGTAATTGCAGGTGCTGGATTAGATGTTTATGAAAAAGAGCCCTTATCAGAAAATAATAAATTAAGATTTTTGCCCAATGCCCTACTCACACCTCACATTGGATATGTGACGGCTGAAAATTATCAAGTTTATTTTACTCAAATGATCGAGTCACTAGAGGCTTGCGTTAATGGTAAACCAATTCGGGTGATTGAGTAAAATGGATTTACCTGTAGTCAATCATAAAGATTATTTTGCTAAAATTGGTGATGATCATAAATTTCCTATTAATAAATTTGGTGATCTTGCAGATTTTTTATTAAGAAATAAGATAGTAACAAAGTTTCATAAACCATATCCATGTTCAGATGAAACTCTAAAGGGTGCCCATTCTGAAAAATATATAAAAGAAATCAAAAACAAAACATTAGATGAAATTGGAGTTAAAAAAATTGGTTTTCCATTAGTTGATAGTGTAGTTCAAAGGTCGTTAGTTGCAACAGGTGGAACAGTGCTTGCATCTAAACTTGCAATAAATCACGGTATCGCTTGTAATACTGCAGGAGGAAGCCATCATGCGAATTATGATAGTGGTGCAGGATATTGTGTTTTTAACGATGTAGCAGTTGCCTCTCAATTTCTACTAGATAAAGAATTGGCAAAAAGAATATTAATTGTTGATTTGGATGTTCATCAAGGAAACGGTAACTCAGATATATTCAAGGACAATAAAAATGTTTTTACTTTTAGCATGCATTCAAAATCAAATTATCCTGCTAAAAAATCAATTAGTGATTGTGATGTGGAGCTTAAAGACAATACAGAGGATAAGGAATATTTAAATATACTTAAATTTCATTTAAATAAATTAAATAAAGAAAATTTTGATTTTGTTTTCTATATTGCAGGAGTTGATATCCATTTTAATGATCGCTTGGGAAAATTAAAAATTTCGGATGATGGTATAAAAGAAAGAGATAAAATTGTTACAGAAAATTTTTTTTCTAAAAGAATTCCTCTTTGTGGAGTTTTAGGTGGTGGTTACAATAAAAATATTGATAAACTTGTTGAATTACACTCTTTTTTGCACCAGTCATGTGCTAAATTGATTTAGTAATCATGAATAAAAAAAATCCAAATCTCACAGCAGAACAAAAATTAGTTATGTTTGAAGAAGGCACTGAACGACCTGGATCAAGTGAATTAAATAATGAAAAGCGAGAAGGAACTTATCATTGTGCTAATTGTGATATAAAGTTATTTGACTCAAAAACAAAATATGAAAGTGGATCTGGATGGCCTTCATTTTATGAATCCTTACCAGATGTATTTGAAACAAAAACAGATCATTTAATAGGTTATGCTAGAACTGAATATCATTGTAAAAATTGTAACGCTCATCATGGTCATGTATTTGACGATGGGCCAAAACCAACTGGCAAAAGGTATTGTAATAATGGTATTTGTTTAATCTTTAAACAAAAATAAAATTATTTTAACATTCCTTGAAGTTTATTTTCTTTTTCTAAAGCTCTAACTTCATCATAACCACCAATATGCTGATCATCAAAAAATATTTGTGGTATTGTTCTTTTTCCATTAGCTTTCTTTATCATCTCGTCTTTTGCACCTTCGACTTCAGCTACATTAATTTCTTTATAAGGTGCATTATTTCTTGTTAATAATCGTTTTGCTGCATCGCAATAATTACAGTATGGTCCAGTATATATCGTAACATTTTTCATAAACTATAGATAATCACCTTTTTTAATTTTACTAGATATTTGTTTTCGAGAGTATTCAAATTTTTTTCTATGTTTGATACTTTTTTCATGAACTCTTTTTCTCCATAATCTAAATGAGGAGGGTTTGAGTGATCTTCGCATTATTCTTATGACATCAGATTCTGCATAACCTGTTTTTTTTTTAATTTCCTCAAATGTGACCCTATCAGCCCAGGCAGCCCATATAACCCAATCTGGACTTTCAACGCTTGGCTCAGGATTCTTGACTTTAGTGATAGGCCTGTGACCTTTTTTTTTCATAAATCCCTTATATTTCAAAAAAATCTATAATGCATTTTTTTTAAGACCTGATATATTGTGATTTGATAGTCCTTCTTAGCCATCTTTAGCTCCCGGTTTTTAAGGACTATCTTTTTTTTTATGCTCCCCCTAGATTTTATCCTTTTTTTACAGATTATTATTTTTTTATTTATTACACCTGGTACCCCTAGAATAGTAATCATTTCTTATTCAATGAATTATGGAGTTAAAAATTGTATTTGGACAGCCTTTGGAGATGTTACCGCAAATTTACTACAGGCAACTTTAGTAATTTTTGTCATCGGTTCCTTTTTATCTGACAATCCAAATATCCTAAATATTTTTAAATGGATTGGTGTAATTTATTTAATTTATTTAGCTTATGATGTTTATAAGTCTTCACCCAAAGATGTTAGTTCAAAAATAATTAGCTCAAAAGGTACTTTTTCTTTTTATAAAGATGGTTTTTTAGTTGCAGGCACAAGTCCTAAGGCTTGGTTGTTCTTTCCTTTAATATTCCCACAATTTATTGACTTTAGTGCCAATTATATCGTCCAATTTTTTATTTTAATTACTACTTATGTAGTTTTAGATTTTATTTCTTTGATTGGTTACGCTCTGTTGGCACAAAAACTTATTACATGGATAAAAGCAAATCCAAAAACAATTAATACAATCTCAGCGAGTGTTTTGGTAATCATTGCCTTAATTATTATTGTTACACAACAGTATTAGCACATATGTAAAGTTTTTTTGCCACTTGCAATACTTTAAAATTATTTATTAAATTGAGTATTTATTAATTAATAACAAAAGGAAATAAAATGAAAATAAGCAAAATAATCTTGAGTTTTATTTCTGCAGTAGCAATTTTACTTTCAACTTCAGTTACATCATTTGCAAAAGTTGTTGGAGATAAGATTGTCTTAGGTGCTGCCATTTCATTAACTGGAAAATACTCATCTAATGGTGTTCATACACAAAACGGTTACAATATGGCTGTTGATAGAATTAACAGCATGGGTGGAGTAAAAGTTGGTGGAAAAACTTATAAGTTTGAAATCATTTATTATGATGATGAATCAAACCCAAAAAGAGCAGCTCAGTTAGCAGAAAGATTAATCTCACAAGATGGTGTTGAGTTTATGCTTGGACCATATAGTTCAGGTTTAACAAAAGCAATTGCACCAGTTACAGAAAAATATGGTGTTCCAATGGTTGAAGCAAATGGTGCTTCTAGATCTTTGTTCACAAAAGGATACAAATATCTATTTGCAGTATTAGCTCCAGCAAACTTATATCTTGATGTTGCTATAGATTTAGCAGTTGAAAAGAATAACGGTAAACCAGTAACAGTTGCAATGGCATTTGAACAAGATGCATTTTCTCAAGACGTAAGATTGGGAGTGCTTGATGCAATTAAAAGAACAGGCTCTAAAAAAGTAATAGACGATAAATTACCGAAAGAGTTAAATGATATGGCTGCTACATTAGTTAAGGTAAAACAAATGAAGCCAGATGTTCTTGTAGTATCAGGTCATACAAAAGGAGCACTAACTGCAATTAGACAAATAGCTGAAATGAAGGTAGATGTGCCTATGCTAGCGATGACACACTGCGATGCTGCGAAATTATCGAAACAACATGGTAAGAATTCACAGTATGCTTTATGTGCATCACAATGGCATAAGACATTAACTTATAAAGATAATTTCTTTAAAGATGGTATGAAATATGCAGCAGACTTTGAAAAAGAGTTTGGTTATGATCCGCCATATCAGTCAGCAGAGTCTTCAGCTGCGCTGTTAGTATTTAAAGATGCATTTGAAAGAGCAAATTCTTTTGATCAGAAAAAAGTACGAGATGCTCTTGCAGCTACTAACATGCAAACATTTTATGGAAATATAAAGTTCGCAGAAGGTGGTCAGAATGTTGACAAGCCTATGGTTCTTTTCCAGGTAATGTGTGATGGCTCAGGAAAATGTGAAAACAAAGTTGTAGCTCCAACTAAATGGGCTTCAGCGAAGTTAATTCACCCAATTCCTAAGTGGTCTGAAAGATAAAAACTAATCTATAAATACCCCCTAAATTCTAGGGGGTATTTTTTTTTAAGAGTTGATTATGGATTTCATGGTTTTCCAATATCCAATGATTACTGTTCAAGCTTGCTTGGACGGATTACTTCTTGGTATTTTATTTGCTTTGATTGCATACGGCATGGCATTGCAATGGGGAGTTATGAATATCATAAATATTGCTCAAGGTGACTTAGTCATTCTTGGAGGGTATATTGCTTACTTCATGTATCTATATGGAATTCACCCAGCCTGGGGTGTAATTGTCTCTCCAATAATAATGTATTTTATTGGTGTCGGAATTTACAAATTAGTAATTAATAAAGTGGTCGATCGAGATTTATTCATCTCCATTCTTGCAACTTTTGGAATAAGCATTTTATTTATGCAATTAATGAATTTTGCATTTGGCGCAGATGTTGTTCTAGCTAATTCAGGTTATGGAACAACTATGTTATTTGATAACAATGTTACTCTACCTAATTCAAAAATCTTTTCAGCTGTAATCAGTATTGTTTTTGCAATTGGTTTAGTTATTTACATGAA
>CACBFJ010000010.1 GCA_902538495.1 uncultured Pelagibacteraceae bacterium
CGATTTCATCACTTACAAATTTTCCATCATTCATATCATTTATTATCTTTTTACCAATATCAGTATCTTTTTTAATTTCATCTCTTAAAATATCACCTGTGGATATTTGAAAACCATTAATTTTTTTTACTAAGTATTTCGCTTGAGTGCCTTTTCCAGCTCCTGGGGGACCAAATAAAATAATATTCACTTATCTACCAAATTTAGTCTTTTTTATTAATTGTTCATACTGTGAACTCATTAATCTTGTTTGAATTTGAGTTACCGTATCTATTGCTACTACAACCACAATCAAGATAGAGGTGCCACCTAAATAAAATGGAATAGGATATTTTGCAATTAAAAATTCTGGCATTAAACAAACTAAAGTTAAATATAAAGCACCAATAGTTGTCAGTTTTGTGAGAATATTATCAATATAAATTGCTGTGCTTTCACCTGGTCTAATCCCAGGAATAAAACCTCCATATTTCCTCAAATTGTCTGCTGTTTCATTAGGATTGAATGTAATAGAGGTATAGAAAAATGTGAAAAATATTATTCCTGAAGCGTATAACAACATATAAAGAGGTTGTCCCTGAGTAAAATATGAACTTAAATTTAAAAATGTATCATTTTCAGAAAAATTAAAATTTGAAAAAGTTACAGGTAATAATAGTAATGCTGAAGCAAAAATTGCTGGTATAACGCCTGCTTGATTTATCTTTAAAGGTAAATGAGAAGACTCTCCACCATACATTTTATTACCCATTTGTCTTTTTGGATAATTAATAAGTATTTTTCTTAAAGCTCTTTCCATAAAGACAATAAAAAGAATTGTTAAGATAAGAAGTATGAAAATTGCCAAAATCATAACCGTTGAAATAGCACCTGTTCTTCCAAGTTCAAATGTTGTCACCAATGCCCTTGGAATTTCTGCAACAATACCTGCAAAAATTATTAATGAGATTCCATTTCCAATACCCCTCTGTGTAATTTGTTCTCCCAACCACATTAAGAAAACTGTACCAGCAACTATTGTAGTAACAGTTGATATCTTAAAAAAAACACCTGGATTTATGACTAAATTTGCAGATGACTCCAATCCAACGGATAGACCATAACCTTGAATTGTTGCAAGTAATACTGTTCCATATCGAGTGATTTGAGTAATTTTTAATCTTCCAGTTTCTCCTTGGGCTTTTAGATTCTTAAAATAATCTGAGACACCCGTTAATAATTGAACGATAATTGAGGATGAGATATAAGGCATAATTCCTAAAGCAAATATTGCCATTCTGCTTACTGCTCCGCCTGCAAAAACATTGAACATCCCTAACAAACCTTTTTGATTCCCCTCCATTAAACTTTTTAATTGTTCAGGATCTATACCTGGTAAAGGAACAAATGTTCCAAATCTATAAACCGCAAGTATAGCTAAAGTGAAAAAAATTCTGTTTCTTAAATCAATATTTGAAGATGCAGCGCTCATGGATACTATTATTTCTTAATTTGAATAGATCCACCAATCTTTTCAAGCTTATTAACTGCTGATTTAGATGCTAAATCTGCTTCAATGTTTATCTTATCTTTTATTTCACCTGATCCTAAAATTTTTAATTTGGATGATCTTTTATTAATTAGTTTTAATTTTTTTAATAAATTTGAGTTTAAAATTTCAGTCGTTTTAACACTTTTTTTATCAATAAAAGATTGAATCTTATCTAAATTTAAAATAGCGATATTTTTTTTTTCAATAGGATTGAATCCTCTTTTTGGTAGTCTCCTGTATAATGGCATCTGACCACCCTCAAAACTTTTTATTGATACACCTGATCTTGACTTCTGTCCCTTTACACCTCTACCTGATGTTTTTCCTTTACCAGACCCTATTCCTCTTCCAACCCTGATTTTTCTCTTATTAATTTTAGTTCTGTTATTCAAACTAATCATTATCCTCTTTTCTCAATGATTTCAGAAATTTTTTTGTTTCTTATGTTAGAAATTTGCTTTGGAGAATTTTGTTTTAACAAAGCTTTCATTGTTGCCCTAATTACATTATGGGCATTAGAAGTTCCCATTGATTTTGCTACTATATCTTTGACACCTAAAACTTCGCAAACAGCTCTAACTGGTCCCCCTGCAATTATACCTGTCCCCTTGGAAGCTGCTCTTAAAACTATTCTCCCAGAACCATCTTTAGCTTTAACATCATGATGAATCGTTCTTCCTTCTCTTAAAGGTATATGAATTAATTTTCTTCTTGCCATTTCATTCGCTTTTTTAATTGCGTCAGGAACTTGTTTAGCTTTTGCATGGGCTATACCAATTTTACCTGATTGATTCCCAACAACCACCAGAGCTGAAAAACCGAATCTGCGTCCACCTTTAACTACTTTAGTTATTCTATTGATATGAACTAATTTTTCTAAAATATCATCTGTTTTTTTTTCTTTAACATTATCCATTGTTAAAACTCCATCCCGTTTTTACGTAAAGTCTCCGCAAAAATTTTCACTCTTCCGTGAAATTTGTAGAGACCCCTGTCAAAATAGATCTTAGAAATTTTCTTTTCTAAAGCTTTTTTGGCTAATTTTTCTGCAACTATTCGAGATAATTCAGTTTTAGTATTTTTTGTTCCAGACTTAAAATCTTTTTCAATAGATGAGGCTGATAAAAGTGTTATATTTTTATTATCATCAATTATTTGTGCAGAAATATTTTTGGATGATCTCGATATACTCAATCTAAATCTTTCTTTATTTGCTACTGATTTCAATTTTTTAGCTACTCTAAATTTTCTTCTCTTATTTGCAGTAAGTTTCATTATTTCTTTTTACCTTCTTTTTTTAAAATATATTGACCTCTTTCTCTAACACCTTTTCCTTTGTAAGGTTCAATTTTTCTTAATGTTTTAAGTTTTGAAGCAACTGAACCTACTTGTTGTTTATCTGCACCTGTTATTTTCAAAGTTGTTTGTTTCTCGACAGCTATTTTTATACCTTCGGGTATATTGAAATCAATATCATGGCTGTAACCAAGTTGTAAGTTTAATTGATTGCCTTTTAGCGCTGCTCTATAACCAACTCCTACCAATTCCAAAACTTTTTCATAACCTTTGCTTGATCCAATTACTGCATTATTTATTAAACTTCTATTCATGCCCCATAATCTTTTTGTATTTTCATCTATTTTTTTTGGTTTGATGGATATTTCTTTACCATCCTTTATATCTAGAGAAAAAATATCTAAATCTATATTAAGAGCGGACTTACCTAGTGGACCTTCAATGTTTAATATACTTCCAGCTAAAGCTACCTTTACTTTATCCGGTATCGAAATATTTATTTTACCAATCTTAGACATTAAAATACCTTACAAATTATTTCACCACCGACACGTTGTTTTCTCGCATCGATATCTGTCATTACACCTTTTGGTGTTGAAACTATTGCAATTCCTAAACCATTATTAATTTTTGGCAAACTTTCTGCACTTGAAAAAATTCTTCTCCCTGGTTTGGATACCCTCTCGAAAGCACTTATAACAGGATTTCCTGAATGATATTTTAATTCCAAAGTAAGTGTAGATTTATTATTCTCAGAGCTCACTTTGAACTCCTTAATAAATCCCTCATTTTTTAAGATTCCAGCAATCTTAGTTTTAAAATTTGATGACGGTAACTCAACCTTTTTATGAGTTCTTGATTGAGCATTTTTAATTCTCGCTATCATATCTCCTATTGGGTCACTTAAGCTCATATATTCCTTTCTACCAACTTGATTTTACTAATCCTGGTATTTTTCCTTGTAATCCTAATTGTCTCAACGCGATTCTAGATATTTTTAATTTTCTATAAACTCCATGAGGTCTTCCTGTAATTTGACATCTGTTCATTACTCTTATTTTTGCCGAATTACGTGGTAATTTGGATAATTTTTGTTGTGCTTTAAATCTTTCCTCTAATGAAAGTTTCTTATTCATAATAATTTTTTTTAATTGTTGTCTTTTCTTGAAGAATTTATCCGATAATTTTATTCTCCGATTATTTTTGTTAACTGAACTAAGTTTAGCCATCTTAATTATCTCCTTTTTTAATAAATGGGAAATTCAATTTTTCTAATAAAGCAAAACTATGCTTTTTATCATTAGATGAGATAACAATCACAATATCTAATCCTCTAACTTTATCCGCTCTATCGAAACTAACCTCTGGAAAAATTATATGTTCTTTAATACCAAAAGTATAATTTCCAAATTTATCAAAACCATTAGACGACAGACCTCTAAAATCTTTAATTCTTGGTAAAGCAATATTAACCAGTCTGTCTAAAAACTCGTACATTTTATTTTTTCTAAGAGTTACTTTTAAGCCAGCATTAGAGCCTTTTCTTGTTTTAAAATTTGCAACTGATTTTTTAAATTTAGTCCTAACTGGTTTTTGTCCAGTTATTTTGGCTAAATCTTCCTCACAAGATTTTAAAATCTTATTATCATTACCATCTAGACCAAGTCCCATATTTAAAACTATTTTTTCAATTTTAGGACCCATGTATAAATTCTTAAAACCAAATTGAGATTTGAGAGAAGGTTGAATTTCCTTATAATATAATTCTTTTAATCTTGGTGACATTATTTTTTAGCTTCTTTCTTTTTGTTTTTAATTTTTTCATCAATCAATTTTAAGTTTGAAATATGGATAAAACTTTCTTTTGAAAAAATTCCACCTTTTTTTTCTTTAGTTGTTTTGACGTGTTTTTTAACCATATTGATATCTTTAATCTTAGCTCTATTTTTAGATCTATCTATTTCAATTACTTCACCTTCTTTGTTTCTATCTCTACCTAACAAAACTTTAACTTTAAGACCTTTTTTAATCATTATAAAACCTCTGGAGCTAATGAAATTATCTTCATTTGCCCTCTATTTCTTAATTCTCTAGTTACTGGTCCAAAAATTCTTGTTCCGACTGGTTCACCTTTGTCATCAACCAATACTGCAGCATTATTATCAAATTTAACTTTTGAACCATCATCTCTGTGTATTCCTTTTTTAACCCTTACAACTACAGCTTTATGAACTGACCCTTTTTTAACTTTCCCTTTTGGTATTGCCTCTTTCACTGCTATTACAATTGTGTCTCCAATACTAGCATATCTTCTTTTTGACCCACCTAAAACTTTTATACACTCAATTTTTTTTGCTCCAGTGTTGTCCGCTACCAGTAATTCAGTTTGAACTTGTATCATTATTTTAAATTCTCCATCACTTGAAATTTTTTGTTTTTAGAGAATGGTTTGCTCTCTATTATTGATACTTTATCTCCATTTTTATATTTATTATTTTCGTCATGAGCATTGTATTTCTTTTGTACTTTAATAACCTTTTTGAGCACTGGATGTGAATATTTTCTTTCTACTAAAACAGTTATAGTTTTATTTGGTTTGTCACTTACAACAATACCTTTTAAAATTTTTTTAGGCATTTATTTTTCCTTTTAGTATTGTTTTTAATCTTGCAATTGTCTTTTTTGTTTCACTAATTTTAGCAGGATTTGTTATTTGAGAATTTATTTTTTGAAATCTCAAGTTAAATAAGTCTTTTTTTAGTTTATCAATATTTTTAAATATTTGATCTTTTGTAAGTTTTTTAATTTCTTGTTTCTTCATATTAAGCAAATCTTTTTATTGTTTTTGTTTTTATTGGTAACTTTGCTGAGGCTTTATATAGTGCCTCTTTTGCTATTTGTTCAGAAACACCATCCACCTCAAATAAAATTCTTCCTGGCTTCACTCTGCATGCATAAAACTCTGGAGATCCTTTTCCCTTACCCATCCTGACTTCAATTGGTTTTTTTGATACTGGAATATTCGGAAAAATTCTTGTCCATACTCGACCCTGTCTCTTCATATGCCTTGTGAGTGCCACTCTAGCTGCCTCAATTTGTTTTCCTGTAACTCTTTCTGGTGATAAAGCTTTCAACGCATACGCCCCATAATTTATAAAGTTAGCTCTTGACGCAGTCCCATGTATTCTGCCCTTGTGCGCTTTTCTCCATTTTGTTCTTACTGGCTGTAACATTATTATTTACTTTCTTTTTCTTTAACTTTATTTGTTTCCTGGCTAAATTCTTTTGCAAAAACTTCACCCTTATAAATCCATACTTTTATTCCAATAATTCCATATGTTGTAAGTGCTTCGGCCTCAGCATAATCAATGTCTGCTCTCAAAGTATGTGACGGAATACTACCGTCTCTTAACCACTCTGTTCTTGCGATTTCATTTCCACCTAATCTACCACTTATTGAAACTTTGATACCTTTTGCACCTAATCTCAAGCAAGACTGCATTGCTCGCTTCATTGCTCTTCTATAAGATATCCTTTTTACTAATTGTTGGGCTATATTTTCTGCAACTAAATATGAATTAGTC
Organism: uncultured Pelagibacteraceae bacterium; assembly: GCA_902538495.1. Lineage (GTDB taxonomy): Bacteria > Pseudomonadota > Alphaproteobacteria > Pelagibacterales > Pelagibacteraceae > Pelagibacter. The sequence goes on from CACBFJ010000010.1 coordinate 6,412, forward strand.
TCAGGTTTTTTTACCTCTTTAATATTTAAGTTGACCTCATTAGTAGTAAGTTTTGACAAATTACTCTTAATTTTATCTATATCACTTCCTTTTTTTCCAATTACAAATCCTGGTCTAGATGTGTAAATAGTTACATAACATTTATTGGCAGTTCTCTCTATCATCACTTTAGATACCCCTGAGTTAATTACATTTTTTTTTATGTATTCTCTTATTTTGTAGTCTTCAATTAAATAATTTCCAAAATCTTTTTTCTTTGCGTACCAAACAGAATCCCAACCTCTGTTTACACCTAATCTAAAACCAACAGGATTAACTTTTTGACCCATGAATCTCCATTTTCTTAGTTTCTGTTAAAATTATAGTCACACTCGAATAAGGTTTTAAGATTGGTGCAGCTCTACCTTTTGCTCTAGGTCTAAATCGTTTCATTGTAATTTTTTTTCCACAGTAAGCCTCTTTAACTACTAGTTTATCTATATCGTATTGAAAATTATTTTCTGCATTTGCTACCGCTGAATTAATTGTTTTTCTTATATCTTTTGTAATTCTTTTTTCAGAAAATTGCAGATCTCGAATGGCTACGTCAACTTTTTTTCCTACTATACCCTTTAAAATCGGGTTAAGTTTTCTAACGCTAGATCTAACATTATTATTGATAGACTTAACAGTTTTATTTTGATTTTTATTAGTTTTCTTTTTTTTACTCATAAGTTTTTATTTTTTTGTCTCCGCTTCTGCTGGCTTCGCTTTTTTATCAGCTGGAGTATGACCAAAAAAAGTTCTTGTTGGTGCAAACTCACCTAATTTGTGTCCAACCATATCTTCAGAAATTGTAATTGGTATAAACTTTTTACCATTATAGATCAAAAAACTAACACCAACAAAATCAGGTATTATAGTAGATTTTCTTGACCATGTTTTAATAGGAATTTTCTTTGGATCAACCTTATATTTGTCAACCTTTTTCATTAAGCTTTCTTCTACGAAAGGTCCTTTCCATACTGCTCTAGCCATTACTTAGTGTCCTTTCTTTTATTTCTTCTCTTCACAATAAATTTATCTGTCCTTTTGTTATCTCTCGTTTTTAAACCTTTAGCTGATTGACCAGTGGGAGAAACTGGGTGTCGTCCTCCTGCTGATTTACCTTCTCCACCACCATGAGGGTGATCTACAGGATTCTTTACCACTCCTCTGGTATGAGGTCTTCTTCCCAACCATCTTGACCTTCCTGCTTTTCCAATCTTAATATTTTTTTGATCAGGATTACTCAAGACACCTATTGAGGCTAGCGATCTAGAATCAATTTTTCTAACCTCACCTGAAGTTAATTTTACTAAACTGTAATTTCCATCTACACCACTGATTACAACTGATGTACCAGCGGATCTAGCCAATTTACCTCCCGCACCAGGCTGAATTTCAACATTATGAATATTTACCCCAACAGGGATATCTTGAAGAGGCATACAATTCCCGATTTTAATCTCTTTTTTAGAGCCATTCTCTATTTTATCTCCAACTTTAATCTTTTGAGGTGCTAAATAATATGAATGATTACCATCACCGAACTTTACTAGCATGATGTAACAAGATCTGTTTGGATCATACTCTATTCTTTCTACAGTTCCTGGCATATCAAATTTTTTTCTATAAAAATCAACATGTCTATACATTTTTTTATGACCTCCAGCTCTATTAGATGAAGTTATATGCCCATTATTATTTCTCCCTTTCATTGATTTTTTAGGAGAGACAAGCGTTTTAAATGGTTTACCTTTCCACAACCCTGTTCTATCAACCAAAACTGTTCCTCTTGTAGATTTTGTATATGGTTTAAAAGTTTTTAGTCCCATGTTTAAATACCTGCTGAAAGATCTATACTTTGACCTTTTTTAAGTGTTATTATTACTTTTTTAAATCCAGAAATTTTAATTTTTCTTCCTCTTGTCATTTTAGTTCTATTTTGTTTATTTATGATATTTACTTTGACAACATTTACTTTGAAAATTTTCTCGATATTTTTTTTTAAATTATTCTTATTAGCACCAGTTGGAACTTTAAAAACAATCTTATTATATTCAGATAATTTCGTAGATTTTTCAGTTACGATGGGTGATATAATTTTATCAAATAGATGAATTTTATTCATTATACATATCTCTTTTCTAGTTCTTTGACAGAACTCTCTGTAAAAACAGTTTTTTTATATTTAACAATATCAAATGCACTAAAATGATTAACATCAGTTACTTTGATATTTGGAATATTTCTGATCGATTTTTCTATCTTTTCCTTTGAAGATTTATCTAAAATTATTAACGAATTTGAAATTTCAAGTTTTTTTAATATATCGTACATCTCTTTTGTTTTTTTAATCTCAGAGCTAAAATCATTTAATACAATTAAATTTTTATGTTTAATTTTTTCAGTTATCAGAGAAGCAATACCTTGTTTCTTTTCTTTTTTATTTAACTTTCGTTTTTTATATGCAAGTTCCCCTTTCGGTCCGTGAGCAACACCACCACCTACAAAAATTGGAGCTTTTCGGCTAGCATGTCTTGCGTTTCCTGTTCCTTTTTGAGCATATATTTTTGATGTAGGACCAGAGACTTCATTCTGTTGTTTTGTCTTAGCATGACGACCTTTATAATTTGCGTTAGTTTTATATAAAACGTTATTAACTAGTCGCTTATTTATTTTTACTGAAAATATTTTGTCTAAAACTTCAATAGATTCCTTTTTTCCTTTTATATTAATTTTTTCGATTTTCATTACTTTTTCTTTTTCTCAGGAGTTTTTTTAGCTTGTTCAGATGCTTGAATTTTTTCTTCTATAGTCTTTCTATCAATATTTTTGACTGATTTTTTAACTAATACCTCAGAGTTTTTTGAGCCTGGTATAGATCCTTTAAGATATAATAACTCATTTTCAATATCAGTTTTAATAATCTCTATGTTTTGCATTGTTCTAAGTTTATCTCCCATGTGTCCTGCCATTTTTTTTCCTTTAAAAACCTTACCAGGATCTTGTCTTTGACCTGTTGAGCCATGAGATCTATGTGATATTGAGACTCCATGAGTTGCTCTTAAACCCCCAAAATTGTGTCTTTTCATTGCTCCCGCGAAGCCCTTACCAATAGTTTTTGATCTTGTGTCAACATACTTCACATCTTTAAAAATTTCTAAACCAAATTCATTTCCCTCTTTATATTTATTTACATCTAGAACTTTAAATTCTTTGAGTTTTTTTTTAGCTTCAGTATTTTTTTTTGCAAAATATCCCTTCATAGCCTTTGTAAGTTTCGAATTTTTAATCTTCCCGTAGCCAAGTTGAACAGCACTATAGCCTCTTTTTTCTTGATTAATTATCTGAATAACACGGGCCTTTTCCATTTTTAAAACAGTTACTGGAACCAACTGACCTGATTTATAAAACTCTCTAGTCATTCCTATCTTTTTTCCAATTAATGCAATTTCAATCATATCTAAATCTTTATTTCCACGTCTACACCCGAAGCCAAATCAAGCTTCATTAAAGCCTCGACTGTTTGGGGCGTTGGTTCAATAATGTCAATTAATCTTTTATGAGTTCTCGACTCAAATTGCTCTCTACTTTTCTTATCAATGTGTGGAGATCTTAATACTGTATATCTCTCTATTCTAGTTGGCAGCGGGATTGGACCTTTAATAGTTGCACCTGTTCTTTTTACTGTATTTACAATTTCTTCTGTAGAGGCGTCGAGAATTTTGTTATCGTAAGCTCTTAATTTTATCCTTATATTTTGCTTTTCCATTTTAACCTGCAACTTTTTTTGTTACTTCATCTTGAACGTTCTGTGGAACTTTTGAATAATGATCAAAAAACATTGAATATTGAGCTCTACCTTGAGACATTGATCTTAAGCTATTAATGTAACCAAACATGTTTGCAAGTGGAACCATCGCTGTTATAACAGTTGCGTTTCCTCTTTGCTCTTGAGTATTAATTTGGCCTCTTCTACTGTTAAGATCACCTATAACATCACCCATATAATCTTCTGGGGTTACGACTTCAACTCTCATAATTGGTTCTAAAAGTTTTAATCCTCCTTGAGTACACGCTTCTTTAAAACAAGCTCTGCTAGCTAATTCAAAAGCTAAAACACTTGAGTCCACATCGTGATGTAAGCCATCAACAATTGTAACTTTGTAATCAATCATAGGAAAACCTGCTAAAATTCCACTATCTGAGACTGTTTCAATACCTTTTTCAACACCAGGAATAAATTCTTTTGGTATTGCACCTCCTTTAATTGCACTTTCAACCAATCTTCCTTTACCAGGTTCTTGGGGTTCTATCAAAAGTTTAACTTTTGCGAACTGACCTGCTCCACCACTTTGTTTTTTGTGTATGTATTCAAATTCTGCAGATTTCTCTATTGTTTCTCTATAAGCAACTTGAGGTGCACCAACATTTGCCTCAACCTTAAATTCTCTTTTCATTCTATCAACAATAATATCTAAATGAAGTTCACCCATCCCTTTGATGATAGTTTGGCCAGACTCCTCATCAGATGAAACTCTAAATGACGGGTCCTCTTTAGCTAAACGAGCTAAAGCCTCACCCATTTTCTCTTGATCGCCCTTTGTTTTTGGCTCAACAGCTATTTCAATGACAGGATCTGGAAATTCCATTGGTTCTAATAAAACTGGTTTATCTTTGTTACACAAAGTATGACCAGTCATAGTGTTCTTTAATCCAGCTAGAGATACTATATCCCCCGCATTAGCCTCTTTTATGTCTTCTCTCGAGTTAGCGTGCATTAATAGCATTCTTCCAACCCTTTCTTCTTTATCTGTTGAAGAATTATAGATGGAGGTTCCTGATTTTATTGTTCCTGAATAAATTCTAATAAACGTCAATGAGCCAACAAAAGGGTCATTTGCTACCTTGAAAGCCAGAGCGGAGAATGGTGAATTGTCCTCAAATTTCATTTCAACCTCTTCATTAGATCCTGCTTTTGTCCCTTTTATTGAGCTAATATCTTCAGGACTTGGTAGATAATTTACAACAGCATCTAATAGTGGTTGAACACCTTTGTTTTTAAAAGCTGAACCTGTTAAAACAGGTACAAAATCAAAACTTAATGTACCTCTTCTTATACATTTTATTAAATCTTCCTCTTTAATTTCATCACCGTTTAAATAACTCTCCATTAACTTTTCATCTTGTTCAACTGCTAATTCTACTAATTCTGTTCTGTATTTATTTGAAATTTCTTTTAAGTCATCAGGGATATCTTTATATTCCCATTCAGCTCCTAAAGCCTCATTTTTCCAAATCTGTGCTTTCATTTTAACTAAGTCGATTACACCACTTAACGAAGATTCTATTCCTACTGGTACTTGTAAAACTAGTGGTTTTGCTCCCAATCTGTCTTTAATCATCTCCACACATCTAAAAAAATCTGCTCCTGTTCTATCTAATTTATTAACAAAACAAATTCTTGGAACCTTATATTTATCAGCTTGTCTCCAGACAGTCTCAGATTGTGGTTCTACTCCAGCAACACCATCAAAAACAGCCACCGCACCATCTAAAACTTTTAATGACCTTTCAACTTCAATTGTAAAATCAACATGACCTGGAGTGTCAATTATATTTATTCTATGATCTTGCCAAAAACAAGTTGTAGCTGCTGAGGTAATTGTTATACCTCTTTCTTGCTCTTGTTCCATCCAATCCATTGTTGCAGCACCATCATGCACTTCACCAATTTTATGACTTTTGCCCGTGTAATATAAAATTCTTTCAGTCGTAGTTGTTTTGCCAGCATCAATATGTGCCATTATACCAATATTTCTATATTTGTTTAGTGAATGAGTTCTTGCCATATTATTTACCACCTAAAATGTGCAAAAGCTTTATTAGACTCAGCCATTTTATGAACATCCTCTCTTTTTTTAACTGCTGCACCCTTTTTTTCGTACGCGTCATAAAGTTCATTAAAAATTTTATCAGACATATGCTTATCTTTTCTCTTTCTTGCAGACTCTACCAACCATCTTATAGCCAAAGCTTGTGCTCTTTTACTTTTTACCTCTACAGGAACTTGATAAGTGGCCCCACCTACTCTTCTTGACCTTACTTCAACAGTTGGTTTAATATTGTTAATTGCTTCATTAAATATATTTATTGGTTCATCTTTTGATTTAGTTTTTATTTTTTCAATTGCATCATAAACTATCTTTGCTGCAACACCTCTTTTCCCATCAAACATTATATTATTAATTAATTTTGGAATTATTGTGGAGTTAAATTTTGGATCTGGTGTAATGTTTTTTTTTGGCTGAGTTTTCTTTCTAGACATTCTTATTTACCTTTTTTCGTTCCATATAAGGATCGTCTTTGTTTTCTGTTGGCTACACCTTGTGTATCTAAATTACCTCTTAGAATATGGTACCTAACACCCGGTAAATCTTTTACCCTGCCACCTCTTATTAAAACTACTGAATGCTCTTGAAGATTGTGACCTTCACCAGGAATGTATGCAGTGACTTCAAATCCATTAGATAATCTTACTCTCGCTACTTTTCTTAAGGCTGAGTTTGGTTTTTTTGGTGTTGTTGTATATACTTTAACACAAACACCTCTTTTAAGGGGTTGTTTTTGCAAAGCAGGAACTTTGTTCCTAGCTAACTGCTTAATTCTTTTTTTTCTTAATAATTGGTTTATTGTTGGCATATAAAATTTTAGCAATTATATTTTTTGATGAAATAACTGACAGGTCATTCATGGCAGCGTTTAGTGCAATAAAAGCACTACATTCCAACCAAAAAATTATCGCCAAAATACTAATTAATAAGACTTTGTCAAACTAAAACTAGTTGTAAAGGGTGTTATTTTTATTGATTTGCTTGAGTTTCAGAAGCCTCAATTTTTTCCTGTTCAGATAAGAACTTATTATCATCATCAAGAGCTTTTTTGTTCCATTTATTCTTAATATTGCCAGTACCAGCAGGAACCAATCTACCAACAATCACATTTTCTTTAAGCCCATTTAAAGGGTCAATTTTTCCTTTAATTGCAGCATCTGTAAGAACTCTTGTTGTTTCCTGAAAAGATGCAGCAGAAATGAAAGACTCAGTTTGTAAAGACGCTTTTGTAATACCCATCAATACTCTTTCACCCAAAGCAGGTTTCTTGCCATCTAGCTTTAACTTTTCGTTAATATTATCAAATTTAATTCTATCCACAATTTCTCCAGGCAAGTAGGACGAGTCACCTGATGATTTAACTTCAACTTTTTTTAACATTTGTCTTAAAATAGTTTCGATATGTTTATCGTTTATTACAACACCTTGTAATCTATAGACTTCCTGAACTTGATTTACAAAATATTCTGTTAAATCTTTAATACCTAATATTCTTAATATGTCGTGTGGAAGTGGTTGACCATCTAATAAATATTCACCTTTTTTAATTTTTTCACCCTGATTAAAGTTAATATGTTTGCCTTTAGGTATTAAATAATTTGATGCCTCAGACCCATCTTCTGGAACTATTGAGACTCTTTGTTTACCTCTTACCTCTTTACCAAAAATAACTTGACCATCATTTTCGGCAATAATTGCGCTGTCTTTTGCTTTTCTTGCCTCAAATAATTCAGCAACTCTAGGTAAACCACCTGTTATATCTTTTGTCTTTGTTGTTTCTTTCGGTAATCTGGCTATTACATCTCCTGCAGAAACTTTTTGCCCATCTTTAACTGATAAAATTGAATCTGGAACAAGATAATATCTTGCTTCATTATCATCAGCTTTCTTAATTACATTACCTTTTTCATCTCTAAGTGTTATTCTTGGTTTTAAGTCAGAACTTTTAGATTGTGATCTCCAATCAACAACTGATTTCGAGGAAATACCTGTAGCATCATCAGTTGTTTCTTGTATGGAAACACCATCAATTAAATCAACATAACTAGCTATACCTGATTTTTCAGCTATTACAGGTGTTGTATATGGATCCCATTCACAAATTTTTGAATTGGCTTTTATTTTATCTCCATTTTTAAAAAATAATTTAGAACCATAAGCAACTTTATAGATTGCTGTTTGAACCCCATTATCATCCTCAATTGACAATTGAGTATTTCTTCCCATAACAATTAAATTCTTTTTTGAATCCTCTAAAATGTTTGAATTAATAATTTTCAAAATACCATCATTTTTTGTAACTATTTGCGACTCTTGTTTAACCGAAGCAGTTCCACCAACATGGAATGTTCTCATTGTTAATTGTGTACCCGGTTCACCTATAGATTGTGCAGAAATCATTCCAATCGCCTCACCGACGTGCACCATTTTGCCTCTTGAAAGATCTCTTCCATAACAAGTGGCACAAACACCCTCTTTTGAGCTACATGTCATAACTGAATAAACTTTCAGTGATTTAATTCCTGCTGCATCAATTTTATCACAACCTGACTCATCAATCATGTTTAACTTACTGATTATAACCTCTCCTGTTATAGGGTGTTTGACATCAGAAGCTACAACTCTACCTAATGCTCTTTCAGATAAACTTACGACGACATTCCCGCCCTCTAATATTTCTGAAAGCTCAATGAAACCAGGCTTTTCACAATTTTTCTTTGTGATTGTTAAATCTTGTGCCACATCACATAATCTTCTTGTTAAATAACCAGAGCTTGCTGTTTTAAGTGCAGTATCTGCCAATCCCTTTCTAGCTCCATGAGTAGAATTAAAATATTCAAGAGCAGTTAATCCCTCTTTAAAATTTGATGTAATTGGACTTTCAATAATTTCTCCTGATGGTTTAGCAATTAAACCTCTCATACCAGCTAACTGTTTCATCTGTGCTGCAGAACCCCTTGCCCCACTGTCTGCCATCATAAATACTGAGTTTATTTTCAATCCCTCTGGAGTTTTTTCTGTAGCAGAGATACCCTTCATCATTTCCCCAGCTACTTTGTCAGTACATTTAGACCAAGCGTCTACAACTTTATTATATTTTTCTCCCCTAGTTATAAGACCTTCAGCATATTGAGTCTCATAATCTGAAATAAGCTTTTTTGTATCATCTATTAATTGAGTTTTGTTTGTAGGTATAACAAGATCATCTTTACCAAAAGAAATCCCAGCTTTGAAAGCGTGTTTAAACCCTAAATCTTTTAATTTATCACAAAATATAACAGTAGTTTTTTGACCACAAAATCTAAAAACAATGTCTATTACCTCCGAAACAACTTTTTTAGGTAATAACCTGTCCACCAAAGAGAATTTAATATCTTTGTTTTTTGGTAATAAATTAGCTAATAAAAACCTTCCTGCTGTTGATGTATATTTTTCGAATTTTTTATTACCTTTTTCATCCATCGTCTCAAATCTAGAAATTATAGTGCTATGAACTTTAATTTGACCAGATGATAAAGCAAATTCAATTTGGTCTGCATTTAAAAAATATCCTGCTGGTTTATCTGTCAATGGTTCTTGAGACAAATAATAAATTCCTAAAATCATATCCTGACTTGGAACAATAATGGGTTTACCATTAGAGGGTGACAATATGTTGTTTGTTGATAACATTAATATTCTTGCTTCTAACTGAGCTTCTAAACTTAATGGGACGTGTACTGCCATTTGATCTCCATCAAAGTCAGCATTGAAAGCTGCACAAGTTAATGGATGTAGCTCAATTGCATCTCCTTCAATTAATTTGGGTTCAAAAGCTTGAACTCCTAATCTATGTAAAGTGGGTGCTCTGTTTAGTAAAACTGGATGTTCCCTCACAATTAATTCGAGAGCATCCCAAACAGCATTCGTTTCTCTCTCAACTAATTTTTTTGCTTGTTTAATAGTTGATGCTAAACCTAATTTATTTAATCGCGCATATAAAAATGGCTTAAAAAGTTCTAACGCCATTTTTTTTGGTAAGCCACATTCATGAAGTTTTAAATCAGGACCAACAACAATTACAGATCGGCCAGAATAATCTACTCTTTTGCCAAGTAAGTTTTGTCTAAATCTTCCTTGTTTACCTTTAAGCATTTCAGCAAGAGATTTTAATGGTCTTTTTCCTGTTCCTGTTATAACTCTTCCTCTTCTACCGTTATCAAATAATGCATCGACTGACTCTTGAAGCATCCTTTTCTCATTTCTTACTATAATATCGGGTGCTTTGAGATCCATTAATCTCTTTAAACGATTGTTTCTATTGATTACTCTTCTATACAAATCGTTTAAGTCTGAAGTTGCAAACCTTCCACCATCTAAAGGAACCAATGGTCTTAACTCAGGTGGTATTACTGGTACAACTGTCATAATCATCCACTCAGGTTTCTGACCTGTTTCGATAAAAGACTCTATTAATTTTAATCTTTTTATTGCTCTTTCTTCATTAACCTTTGATTTAGTTTCTTTTATGTATAAAGCTAAATTTTTTCTCTCATTTTCCAAATCTAAATTTTTTAACATTTCAAGGACCGCCTCAGCTCCTATACCCGCTGTAAATGCTTCCTCTCCATATTCATCTTGATATTTAGCAAGTTCTTCCTCATTCAGTAATTGATTTTTTTGCAAACCTGTTAAACCAGGTTCTATAACTATGAAATTTTCGAAATACAAAACTCTCTCTATTTCTTTAAGTTTCATATCAACTGCTAAAGCAATTCTGCTAGGAAGAGATTTTAGAAACCAAATGTGAGCAACAGGAGTAGCAAGATTAATATGACCCATTCTTTCTCTTCTTACATTTGATTTTGTTACTTCAACTCCACATTTTTCACAAATAATTCCTCTGAATTTCATTCGTTTATATTTTCCACATAGACATTCGTAATCTTTAATTGGTCCAAAAATTCTAGCACAGAAAAGGCCATCTTTTTCTGGTCTGAAAGTTCTGTAATTTATAGTTTCAGGTTTTTTTATTTCCCCATATGTCCAGGACTTAATTTTTTCTGGACTTGCGAGTGAAATTTTGATGCTATTAAAATTTTGTGCTTCTGAAATCTCGGAATTTTTAAATAAATCTGTTAATTCTTTTTTCATAAATTATTAATTTAGTTCCACGTTTAGGGCAAGAGATTTTATCTCTTTGACTAAAACATTGAATGACTCTGGTATTCCAGACTCAAAGTTTTCCTCTCCTTTAACGATCGTTTCATATACTTTTACTCGTCCAGCTACATCGTCAGATTTCACTGTTAAAATTTCTTGAAGAGTATAAGATGCTCCATAAGCCTCTAAAGCCCATACTTCCATCTCACCAAATCTTTGACCACCTAATTGAGCTTTACCACCCAATGGTTGTTGGGTAACTAAACTGTATGGTCCAGTTGATCTAGCGTGAATTTTATCTTCCACTAAATGATGAAGTTTTAACATATATATAATGCCTACCGTTACAGGTCTGTCGAACATTTCTCCTGTTCTTCCGTCCCACAAGTATGTTTGTCCTGAGCCGGGCAATTTAGCTAATTCAAGCATCTCTGTTACATTTTTTTCTTTAGCCCCATCAAAGACAGGCGTGGATATTGCAACACCATTTTGTAAATTTTCACACAAATCTCTAAATTCAGTTTTGCTTAATTTATCGACTTTGTTTTGAAATATCTCCTCACCATATACAGATTTTAAAAAATTTGAAATTTTTTCGGTTTTTTCAATTCTTTTATTATTTTCATTAATTAATCTTTTAACCTCTTCACCAAATTCCTTGCATGCCCATCCTAAATGAGTCTCTAAAATTTGACCAACATTCATTCTACTTGGAACACCTAGAGGGTTTAATACAATGTCGACTGGTCTACCATCCTCTCTATATGGCATATCTTCAACAGGAACAATCTTACTTACAACTCCTTTGTTTCCATGTCTTCCGGACATTTTATCTCCGGGTCTTAACCTTCTTTTTATAGCAACGAAAACTTTAACCATTTTCATAACACTTGGTAACAAGTCGTCACCACTTCTAATCTTTAAAACTTTATCTTCAAATCTTTCGATTATATCCTGTTTTGCAGAAGTGTACTGATCTTTTAATTGAATAAGATCTGCTTCACCTTTTGTGTCACTTGATGAAATTTTAAAAACATCATTAATAGAAAACTTATTAATTATTTCAAAATCTAATTTTGTTCCCGCTTCAACATCTTTAATCTTTTTTGTTAATGAAGAGCCAGATAAAATTTGGGAAGCTCTTTGTTTAATGCTTCTTTCTAAAATTTCCTCCTCTACAATTTTGTCTTGCTGAATTTGGTCAATTTCAGCTCGTTCAATAGTTATAGATCTTTCATCTTTTTCAATACCATGCCTATTAAATACCCGAACATCAACAACAGTCCCACTACTTCCTCTCGACATCCTCAAGGATGTATCGGTTACATCTATTGCTTTTTCACCAAAAATGGATCTTAATAATTTTTCTTCTGGACCAGATGCGGAATCTCCTTTCGGTGTAACTTTGCCAACTAATATATCGCCTGCATTTACCTCTGCTCCAATATAAACGATTCCAGACTCATCTAAATTTTTTAATGATTCTTCGTTAACATTTGGAATATCTCTAGTTATCTCTTCTTCACCAAGTTTTGTATCTCTGGCCATTATTTCGTATTCAACTATGTGAACAGATGTGAAAACATCGTCTGTTACACATCTCTCAGAGATTAATATAGAGTCCTCAAAATTGTAACCTTGCCACGGCATAAATGCTACTGTAACGTTTTTTCCTAAAGCTAACTCACCTAATTTTGTTGAGGGTCCATCAGCAATAATATCACCAGATTTAACTTTATCTCCCACTCTAACTAGTGGTCTTTGATTAATACACGTGTTTTGGTTTGATCTTTTAAACTTCTGTAAATTATAAATGTCTACACCAGATTTTGAAAAGTCAGTTTCCTCTGTAACTTTAATTACAATTCTTTTACCATCTATTTTGTCCACTACCCCATTTCTTTTTGCAACAATAGTAACTCCAGAGTCTAGCGCAACATCACTTTCTATGCCTGTGCCGACTAAAGGCGCTTCTGGTTTTAAGAGAGGCACTGCCTGTCTCATCATATTTGAACCCATTAATGCCCTATTAGCATCATCATTCTCTAAAAAAGGTATTAAAGATGCTGCAACAGACACTAATTGTTTAGGGGATACATCGATATAGTCTATTGTATCTGGTTTAGCCAAAAGGAAATTTAAATTTTGTCTGCAAGATACAAGTTCCTCAATAATTCTACCATTTTTATCTATTTTTGTATTTGCTTGAGCAATTGTAAATTTTGTTTCCTCCATTGCTGAAAGATACTCCACATTATCCTGAACTATACCATCTTTAACTCTTTTGTAAGGACTTTCGATAAAGCCATATTTATTTATTTTAGCGTAAGTTGATAAACTATTTATCAACCCAATGTTTGGTCCCTCTGGCGTCTCAATTGGACATATTCTTCCATAATGGGTCGGGTGAACATCTCTTACTTCAAAACCTGCTCGTTCTCTTGTTAACCCTCCTGGTCCTAAAGCAGAAACTCGTCTTTTATGAGTTATTTCAGAGAGAGGATTTGTTTGATCCATAAATTGTGAAAGTTGAGAACTAGCAAAAAAATCTTTTAAAGATACTGTTAGCGGTTTTGCATTAATTAAATCTTGAGGCATCGCTGACTCGACATCTAATGTTGTCATTTTTTCTTTGATAGCTCTTTCCATTCTGTAGACACCAATCCTTGCCTGGTTTTCGACTAATTCTCCAACGGACCTAACTCTTCTATTACCTAGATGGTCAATATCATCAACTTCATCTTTGCCATCTCTTAAATCTAACATTTTATGAATTATTGCAATTATGTCATCATTTCTTAAAATTGTGATTTTATCTGAGCACTCTAAATTTAATCTTGAATTCATCTTTACTCTTCCAACGTCTGAAAGATCATATCTATCTGAGCTAAAAAATAAGTTATTAAAGATCTGAGCCGCGATTTCAATTGTTGGTGGCTCACCTGGTCTCAACATCTTATATATTTCCGTTATGGCTTCATCTTTTGTATTATTTTTATCATTAAGTATTGTAGTCAATAAATAAGGCCCTTTGTTTATTGAATTAGTTTTTGATATATCAATGGAATATATTTTTGCTTCGAGTATCTTATCTACAATAGTCTCATTTATTTCTGTACCTATCTTAAAGATATCAGTTTCTTCACTTCCAAATTTAATTTCTGTGTGTAAAAATTTTCCGTATAATGACTCTTTTGAAACAAGAATATCTTTTAAACCCTCATTATACAATTTTTTCGCATTAAGGAAGTTAATTTTTTCTCCTAATCTTATTACTACTTTTCCTGTTTTTGCATCTACAACTTCCTCAGAAAAATTTTTTGATTTATAATTTTCAGGATCAAATTTTGCTTTCCATTTGAGAGTTTTAATATCATAAGAAAATTTCTCTTTTTGGTAAAACTCATTTGCAATTTCTGATTTTGTAAAGCCAAGTGCAAGTAACAATGTAGATGCAAGTATTTTCTTTTTTCTATCTATTTTAAAATATAAAAAATCCTTAACATCATATTCAAAATCTAACCATGATCCTCTATTTGGTATGACTCTGCAATTAAACAATAGTTTTCCACTAGCATGAGTTTTTCCCTTATCATGATCAAAGAAAACACCAGGGCTTCTGTGCATCTGATTTACAACAACTCTTTGAACTCCATTTGTTATAAATGTTCCACTATTAGTCATCATTGGAACTTCACCCATGTACACTTCTTGTTCTTTTGCTGATAATATATCTTTAGTGTTTTCTTCTTGATTTATATCGTAGACGACCAATCTTAAAGTACATTTTAATGCAGATGAATACGTTAAACCTCTTGCGATACATTCTTCAACATCAAACTTTGGTTTTTCTAATCTGTATGATACATACTCTAAGGTTGCTTTATCATTCAAATCTTCAATAGGAAAAATACTTTTAAATACTCTATCAAATCCTTTGGCTAAGTCACCAGCCTCAGATTTAAAATGAGTTAATTCATCATAAGAATTTTTTTGAACTTCAATTAAGTTTGGTATTGATAAACTTTCTTTTAATTTACCAAAACTTTTTCTAATATTTTTTTTTTCTGTAAAAGATATTTGCATCTAAACTACAATACTGACTAAAAAATTAATCAGTATATAAAAAAATCCTTTTAAATTACTTAAGTTCTACTTTTGCGCCTGCAGCTTCTAACTTCGCTTTAATCTCTTCAGCCTCTTTTTTTGGAACACCAGTTTTAACTTCTTTTGGTGCACCCTCAACAAGGTCTTTAGCTTCCTTTAAGCCAAGCGATGTTGCTGCTCTTACTTCTTTAATAACATTAATCTTTTTGTCACCTGCAGAAACAAGCATGATTGTAAAATCATCTTTATCTTCTGCTGGCGCTGCACCTCCAGCTGCTGCTGGCGCTGCTGCAGCCATTGGGGTTACACCCCATTTTTCTTCAAGTTGTTTTGAAAGCTCCGCTGCTTCTGCAACTGTCAAGTTTGATAAATCTTCTATAATTTTATTTAGGTCAGGCATATGTATTACTCTTTGGGTTTTGTTTCAGAATTTTCTGGTGGTAAACTACTCATTTTTTCCGATCGTGCAAGTAAAATACTAATCAATTTTGAAGCAGAAGCACTCAAAATACCCACAATATTTGCTCTTGCTTCATCAAGTGTAGGTAAATTTGCAACATTCAACACTCCAGCTTGATCTAGAACCTCATTATCCATCATTCCACCAATTAATTTAAGATTCTCATTATCTTTTGCAAATTTTGATAGAATTCTTGCTGACATAATAGCGTCTTCGCCAAAGGCTACTGCTGTTGGACCAGTAAATAAATTTGATAAATTTTTACACTTAGTTTTTTCTAAAGCTAATTTTGTGATTCTGTTTTTTGTAATTTTGAAAATTATACCATGTTCCCTCATTTTTGATCTTAATTCATCTAATTGTGTCATTGTTAAGCCTTGATAATGGGTAACCACAACTGCTTTACTATTTTCAAACTGAGTAGTCATCTCGGATATATAATTTTTTTTTTGCTCTTTATTCATCATAATAATTAAATGCTTTTCCCTAATTTTAATCTGTATGAAACACCCATAGTTGATGTAATAAAAGCAGAACGAATTAAATCCCCTTTAACAGTATTGTTTGATTTTTCTTTTTCAAGTGTTTCTATAATTGCATTAAAGTTTTTAATCAATTTATCATCAGGAAATGATTTTTTACCTATACTAACGCCTATATTCCCATCTTTATCGTTTCTAATTTCTGCTTGGCCTGATTTAGCATCAGTAACAGCTTTTTTAATATCATCAGTAACTGTTCCAAGTTTTGGATTAGGCATTAGACCTTTTGGACCTAAAACTTTACCAAGTTTAGAAAGTTTAATCATCATTGCAGGTGTACAGATTAATTTTTCAAAATTCATTTCTCCACCTTTAATTTTTTCAATAAAATCATCACTACCTACAATATCTGCACCTGCTGTTTTTGCATCTGAAGATTTTGAATCTTCACAGACAACAGCAACTTTTACTTTTTTACCAGTGCCTCCTGGTAAATTTACAACTGTTCTAATATTAATTTCACTTTTCTTTTGCTTATTGTTTATTTGAAAACTTAAATCTACAGACTCGTCAAATTTTGTTGTGCAATTTTTTTTTACAACTGATAATAACTTATCTATGGTTTCTGATGTAAGTTCAGTTGTTTTTGTTGGCAATTTTTTAAATCTTTTTGAAGACATTTTAATCCTTAACCTCTATTCCCATTGATCTAGCAGATCCAGCAATGATCTTTACTGCTTGATCCAAATCCAGTGCATTTAAGTCATTCATTTTTTGTTTTGCAATTTCCTCTGCTTGTTTTTTTGTTATTGATGCAACAATATTTCTTCCAGGTTCCTGTGATCCACTTTTTAATTTTGCTGCTTCTCTGATAAAGAAAGATGCAGGTGGTGATTTTATTTTAAAATCAAATTTTTTATCTTTGTAGACAGTGATTTCAACTGGAACTGGCTTACCAGCTAGTGACTTAGTTTTATCATTAAATGCCTTACAAAATTCCATTATGTTTACTCCACGTTGACCTAAAGCAGGACCAACCGGTGGAGCTGGATTAGCTTGCCCACCTTTAATTTGTAATTTTATAAATCCACTAATTTCTTTTTTTGCCATTAACTTACTTTCTCAACTTGATTGTACTCTAAATCTACAGGTGTTGGTCTACCAAAAATTGAAACTGAGACTTTAAGTCTAGACTTCTCCTCATCTATCTCCTCAACCATACCGTTGAACGAAGCAAAAGGGCCATCAACCACCTGAACTTTTTCACCAACACTGTACTCTATACCAGATTTTGGCTGTGCTACACCATCTTTTATTTGACCAAGTATTTTTTCAATTTCTTTATCTGACACAGGGACTGGCATACCCTTGGTTCCTAAAAATCCACTTACTCTCTTTATATTTTTAATCATATGATAAATATTATTATCCATTTCACTTTTAATTAAAACATAACCTGGAAAATATTTTTTTTTCCTTTGGATTCTTTTCCCCCTTTTAACTTCTGTTACATCGTGAGTTGGAACTATAATTTCTTCAAATTTTTCAGAAATCTTTGCTTTATCAGCTTCTTCTTTTATCAAACCGGCTACCTTATTCTCAAAACTTGAATGTGATTGCACAATGTACCAATTTTTCATTAAATACTCACCTTCAGTAATAAATCTAAAAAAAATTTTAGAACTTGGTCCAATAAAAGAAAGAAAATTGACATTGCTAGTGCCATTAAAAAAACCATAATAGCACCTTGTAAAGGCCAAGAAACCTTGAATGCCTCTTGTTTCACCTCTTGTATAAATTTAATTGGGTTTTTCATTTTTATTATTTTTTTTGGCAGGAGCGGAGGGACTCGAACCCTCAGCCTCCGGTTTTGGAGACCGGCGCTCTACCAATTGAGCTACACTCCTATATAGAGCTTACTCTATAATTTTAGTTACTACTCCTGCTCCTACAGTTCTTCCTCCTTCTCGAATTGCAAAGTTTAGTTTCTCTGACATCGCGATTGGAGTAATTAATTTTACTGTAAACTTAGCATCATCACCTGGCATTACCATTTCTGTACCTGCAGGTAACTCTACTTCACCAGTCACATCTGTTGTTCTAAAATAAAACTGAGGTCTATATTTAGTAAAAAAAGGAGTATGTCTTCCACCTTCCTCTTTTTTAAGAACATAAGCTTGAGCTTCAAATTTAGTATGTGGTGTAACAGATCCTGGCTTACAAAGAACTTGACCTCTTTCAATATCTGTTCTTTCAACACCTCTTAAAAGTACACCAACATTATCACCTGCTTCACCAGAATCTAGAAGTTTTCTAAACATCTCAACACCAGTGCAAACTGATTTTTTAGTTTCTCTAATTCCAACAATCTCAATCTCATCACCTGTTTTAAGTACACCTGACTCTACTCTACCAGTAGCAACCGTACCTCGTCCTGAAATTGAAAATACATCTTCAACAGGCATCAAAAAATCTTTATCTTTTGGTCTATCAGGTTGTGGAATAAACTCATCAACATTCTTCATTAGTTCCATGATTGACTTTTTTCCAATTTCCTCATCTCTTCCCTCAACAGCAGCAAGAGCAGAGCCCTTAGCAATAGGAGTTTTGTCTCCTGGAAATTTATATGAAGTTAATAATTCTCTTATTTCCTCTTCAACAAGATCAATCATTTCTTTGTCATCTACTTGATCAACTTTATTCAAGTAGACAACTATCGCTGGAACTCCAACTTGTCTTGCCAAAAGAATATGTTCTCTAGTTTGTGGCATAGGTCCATCTGCAGCATTAACAACCAAAATTGCTCCATCCATTTGTGCTGCACCAGTAATCATGTTCTTTACATAATCAGCGTGTCCAGGACAGTCTACGTGCGCATAGTGTCTTTTTTCTGTTTCATATTCAACGTGTGCAGTTGAGATTGTTATACCTCTTTCTTTTTCCTCTGGAGCTTTATCAATTTGATCATAAGCTACCGCTTGAGCACCGCCAGTTTCTGATAAAACTTTAGTAATAGCCGCAGTCAAAGTAGTTTTGCCATGGTCGACATGACCAATTGTACCAATATTACAATGCGGTTTATTTCTTACAAATTTTTCTTTTGACATTACTTATATTCCTCACATTTCTTTTTTATTAATAATTTTTATCTTGGAGCGGGTAAAGGGAATCGAACCCTTACATCCAGCTTGGAAGGCTAGCGTTCTACCATTGAACTACACCCGC
>CACBFJ010000011.1 GCA_902538495.1 uncultured Pelagibacteraceae bacterium
TTAATTTTTTCTATAATTAAATTTTCAAAATTCTTATCTTGTACCCCAGAACTTTCCGGAGAATTGTTGTTTGATATTAATTTTTCAATATTATTTCCAGACTTATTTTCTTCTTCTTCAAGATTTTGAGATGTTTTGGGTAATGGTAGCTCATTAAAATCTGGTGGCATAACTAAAGGAGATTTTTTTTCTACTAAAAATTCATCTGTACTCTTTTTTTTTTGAGATGTGAATCCTTCTTTGACAGTCTGACAACTTTGAAAAGTAAAAAATACTATTGCCAAAAACAACATTACTCTAATTTTTTTCATTTTAATGACTCTTTCTTGTTGGAAACAATTTCTAAAATAATCATAGATATAACACCTAAACAAATAAATATATCTGATACATTAAAAATAAACCAATGAAAATTTTCTACATGAAAATCTATAAAATCTGGTACAGCCTCAAAAACAATCCGGTCATAAAAATTACCTAAAGCTCCGCCTAATATCATTATAAGACAATATTTTTTAAGTCCCTCACTTCTATTAAGCATTACAATAATAATCAATATTACGGCTCCTATGAGAAAGCTTAAAATATGATAAAAAAATTTATCACTAAAAGAAAAGAGACCAAAAGCAATGCCCTCATTCCATATCAAACTTATATTTAAAAATTTTGAATTATATAGGTCTGAACCATAATTTTTCTCATAAAAATTGATCACATAAATTTTTGAAAATCTATCAAGAAAAAAAATTATCAAAATTAATAAAAAATTTATTATGAAGCTTTTACTTAAATATTTTACCATTATTGAGAATGTCTCTCGCAAGGCTCAATACTAATTTTCCAACATACTGGGCATTTGACACCAAGAGCTTTATTGGTCTCAACTAAAATATCTGTTGCCTCATCAAAATAAACATGAGTTTTTGAAACAATGCAAAGCTCAGATAAATCAATATTTGTTATCATATCTTTATATTTCTCATTTAATTTGATATTTAGCTCAGCCTCTAAACTTGATCCAATTTCTTTACTCGCTCTTTTTTCTTCAATACTAATATTGCATACATCTCTTATCTTTATCAATTCAGACCATTTTACTACAAGTTTTTCATCTTTAAATTTTTCTGGAAATTTTAAAAATTTTTCCAAATGAATACTCTTATTATTCTTTGATATTAGTTGGTAAATTTCCTCTGTAGTGAAAGATAAAATTGGTGCAAACCATCTAAGTAGAGATTTTAATAAAATATTTAAAATCATGACACATGACTTTCTTTTTTCAGAGTTAATTGGATCGCAATATAAAGTGTCTTTTCTAATATCAAAATAAAAAGCAGACAAGTCTACTGTGCAAAAGTTTAATAATTCCTTGTAAAGATTGTGAAAATCATATTTTTGAAAACAAGTTTCAAATTTTTCATTTAATAAATATATCTTATTTAACATAAACCTTTCTAGCTCCGGCAAGCTCTTAATGTCAATTTTATCCAAATTAACATCTTCAAATTTGTCATTTACATTTCCCAACAAATATCTAAATGTATTTCTAATTTTACGATAAGACTCAGAGTGCTGATCCAATATAGAATAATCTATTCGCAAATCTTCAGCGTAATTTGATGCGGCAACCCAAATTCTTAAAATATCTGCACCGTATTTTTTTAAAATATCCTCGGGTGCAATTACATTTCCAAGAGATTTTGACATTTTAAGACCTTTTCCATCCACGACGAAACCGTGAGATAGTATAGACTCGAATGGTGCCCTGCCTCTTGTTCCACACGCTTCTAATAAAGAGGAATGAAACCAGCCTCTATGTTGATCAGAACCCTCTAGGTACATTGATGCAGGCCATTTTAGATCTTTTCTTTTCTCTAAAACGAAAGAATGGGTTGAACCACTATCGAACCAAACCTCAACTATATCACTAAGCTTTTCAAAGTCCTCTGATTTATATTTTTTACCCAAAAATTTTTGAGGATCATCTGCAAACCAACAATCCGAACCCTCTTGTTCATAAATTTTCGCTATATTTTCAAAAACTTCGTCATCTATCAAAATTTCATTAGACTTTTTATTTACAAAAATTGGCAGGGGCACTCCCCACACTCTTTGTCTTGACACACACCAATCGGGTCTTGTTTCAATCATTGATTTTAATCTCTCCTTACCTTTGCTTGGATAAAAAGTTGTATCATCTATCGCTTTTAAAGCTTTACTTCTGAGTTTGTGACTTTCCATAGAGATAAACCATTGTGGTGTTGCTCTATGAACTAAAGGCGCTTTTGATCTCCAAGAATGAGGGTAAGAATGTACTAATTCACCATTTGACAAAAGTTTGTTTTGGTCTTTTAATTTTTCAATAACGATTGGATTGGCCTTAAAAATATGCAAGCCTTCAAACAAGGAAACATTTTTTGTATATTTTCCGTCATCATCTACTGTCTCAATAGCCTTTATTCCATTGTTTAAACAAAGATTAAAATCATCAGGTCCATGACTTGGTGCACAATGAACAATCCCAGTTCCTTGCTCGGTAGTTACAAAATGAGCTTCTAACATTGGAATATCGTATTCATAACCTAAGTCAAAAAATGGATGCTTACAAATAGTATCCTTTAAATCTTTACCTTTAAATTTCTTGATGATTTTGAATTCTTTAATTTTGCAATCTTTTAAAACAGAGTCTAATAATGCCTCAGCAATTATAATTCTTTTATTATTAAAATTTCCTTCATCGTTAATTTGGATTATTAAGTAATCCAATCTTTCATTGTAAGCTAAGGCTTTGTTTGCTGGAATCGTCCAAGGAGTGGTTGTCCATATAACAATATTACAATTATTTAGTTCTTCGAATTTTGATGATTTCACTGGAAAACAAGCATAGATCGTATCAGATTTGTGATCCTGATACTCAACTTCAGCATCAGCTAGGGCAGTCTTTTCTACCGTTGACCACAAAACTGGTTTAAATCCTCTATAAAGACTTCCTTCTTTTAAAAATTTTCCAAGCTCTCTTACAATCTGCGCCTCAGCGTCATAGCTCATTGTGGAATAGTAATTTTCCCAATCACCAACAACACCTAATCTCGTAAACTGGTCTTTGTGAACCTCTATCCATTTTTCGGCAAACGTTCGGCATTCCTTTCTAAATTCTACAATTGGAACATCATTTTTATTTTTTTTATTTTTTTTGTATTGTTCCTCAATTTTCCACTCAATAGGTAACCCATGGCAATCCCAACCTGGCACATAAACAGAGTCTTTACCATCCATTTGATGGAACTTCACAATGATATCCTTTAGTATTTTGTTCAAAGCAGTACCCATATGAATATTTCCATTTGCATATGGAGGACCATCGTGAAGAACAAATTTTTCCTCTCCTTTTCTTGAGTTTCTCAATTCTTTATAAAGGTCAATTTTTTTCCAAAGTTCCAATATTTCTGGCTCTCTAATCGGTAAATTTGCCTTCATTGAAAAAGCTGTTTTAGGTAAATTTATTTGACTTTTGCTCATTTTATTTTTTTTGCAATTAAAAGATCGACATTAATTTGTTTCTTTAACTGTTCTGCATTTTTGAATTTTTTTTCTTTTCTTATAAATTTTAAGAATTCAACTCTTAAATAGTTATTATATAAATTTCCAGAAAAATTAAATAGATGAACCTCTAACAGTATTTTCTTTCCATTAAATGTGGGTCGATATCCTAAATTTGCTATACCTATGATATAATTTGATCTATTCATTTTTCTGGCTTTAACGCTATAAACACCAGGTTTAGCCAAAATATAATCATTGATATCAATGTTAGCTGTTGGAAAACCAATTTTTTTCCCTAGCTGTTTACCTTTTTGAACTTTCCCGTCAATTGACCAATTTCTTTTTAAAAGTTTGTTTGCATCCTTAAGTTTTCCATTTTGTAAATATTCTCTTATCAAAGAGGATGAAATAATCTTTTTTTTAATTACTAAAGGTTGCGGTTTAATTATCTTATATTTACATAACTTCTCATACTTTATCAATTGTTTTACATCGCCCTCTCTTTTATTTCCAAACTTAAAGTTATTACTTACAAAAACAAATTTTGGTTTTATTTTTTTTCCTAAGGTTTCTTTTATAAATGAAATTGATTTTGTTTTTGAAAATTTACGGTTAAATTTTTTAATTATAACAAAATCAACATTAAGCTTATTTAAATTTTCAATTTTCTGATTTAAATTAGATAGTCTGAAATTTTTTAACTGTGAGTTAAAAAACATTTTTGGCATTGGCTCAAAGGTTAAAACCCCAATTTTTAATGAATATTTTTTTTTATATTTTTTGGCAAGCTTAAACAATTTTTGATGCCCCTGGTGAAGTCCATCAAAATTACCAATTAAAATAATTGAGTTTTTGTGATTTTTTGAAATATTAAAACTATTATATAATTTCATCTTTACCATTTTAATTCAGATTGAATATAGTTGCAGATTGTTTCGTAGGATCTGGCTGTCTCTTCGATCCCTTTATTTTCAATTTCTTTTTTATGTATACCATTTGAAATAATTAAAGAATCATAATTAAGAAGATTTGCACCTTTTATATCTGTATTTAAATTGTCACCAACTGAAAGAATTTTTTTACCTTTGTTATCAATAGATAAATTGTAGATCTCAGGATAAGGTTTACCAAAATATGTCACTTTACCCCCCATTTTTTCAAAAACCATAGCAACCGAACCTGCGCAAAGTTCTCTATTGTTTCCTCTGTCCACAATTAAGTCTGGATTGGTGCAAACCATTTCCTTATTTAGATTTTTTTCAAATAATTTTTTATAGTAATTTAAATCTTTATCAAATTTTTCAAATAACCCTGTGCATAAAATATAGTCACTAATTTCAATATTTTCTGACTTGTTTTTAATAAAATCATTAAACAAATCAAAATCACGCGGAGGGCCTACATGATAGAATTTTTTGGTTGATAAATTATTTCTAAGATAATCTAACGATGCTTGACCTGACGTAAAAACATGCTCTCTAATTTTTTTTTCCATACCCATTTTTTCCAAAAAGGATTTAACAACTTCATTGGGTCTTGGCGCATTCGTTAAAAGGATATAGTCTTTGCCCTTTCTTGATATTTCTTTTAATACTCTAATTGCTTCTTTGTGAAGGCTTATTCCATTATGGATAACACCCCACAAATCGATATAAAATAGCTGATACTTATCAACGATTGAGCAGAAACCATCTTTATCTAAATTTTTAGTCATCAAAATAACCTATAACCCAAAAAATCCACAATTTCCTATCTTTTTTAATAAACTAAATACTAGGTATATCTTGAAATAGTTTTGCCAATCTCTATATGAACAGCATATTTATATAGGAGAATATATGAAATTTAAACCGTTACATGACAGAGTTTTAATAGAAGTTTTAGATAGCAGTGAAAAAACTGCTGGAGGAATTATCATTCCAGATACAGCTCAAGAGAAGCCTCAAGAAGGTAAAGTTGTTGCTGTTGGTGGTGGTGCAAAAACTGAGGATGGAAAAAAAATTCCAATGGACGTGAAAGTTGGAGACAAAGTTTTGTTTGGCAAATGGTCAGGAACTGAAGTCAAAATTAATGGTAAAGAATACAGCATAATGAAAGAGTCAGACATTATGGGTATATCAAGTAAATAATATAAGTTAAAGGAGAAAGTATAATGGCAAAAGTTGTTAAATTTGACGCTGAAGCGAGATCAGCAATGATAAGAGGAGTAAATATCTTGGCTGATACTGTTAAGGTAACTTTAGGTCCCAAAGGTAGAAATGTTGTAATGGATAAATCTTATGGTGCTCCAAGAATTACAAAAGATGGTGTTTCAGTTGCAAAAGAAATTGATCTTGAAGATAAATTTGAAAACATGGGTGCTCAAATGGTTAAAGAAGTTGCTAGTAAAACAAATGATGAAGCTGGTGATGGAACGACAACTGCAACTATTTTAGCGCAAGCTATTGTGAAAGAGGGTGTAAAATATGTTACAGCTGGTATGAACCCAATGGATGTAAAAAGAGGAATAGATGCAGCAGTAGATGTTGTAAAACAAAACTTAGTTTCTTCAGCCAAAAAAGTAAAAGATAGTGATGAAATTGCTCAAGTAGGAACTATTTCCGCTAATGGTGATAAAGAGATTGGAAGTATGATTTCAAAAGCAATGCAAAAAGTCGGTAATGAAGGTGTCATTACAGTAGAGGAAAATAAAGGAATTGAAACAGAACTTGATGTCGTTGAAGGTATGCAGTTTGATAGAGGATATTTATCACCATACTTTATTACTAACAGTGACAAGATGACGACAGAGTTAGACAACCCATTTATTCTTTTACATGAAAAAAAATTAACAAATCTACAACCAATGGTTCCACTTTTAGAAGCAGTGGTACAGGCTGGTAGACCATTAATGATTATATCTGAGGATGTTGAAGGCGAAGCTTTAGCAACGTTAGTTGTAAACAAGTTAAGAGGTGGTTTAAAAGTAGTAGCTGTAAAAGCTCCAGGTTTTGGTGACAGAAGAAAAGCTATGCTTGAAGATATTGCAATCTTGACTGGCGGAAGTGTAATTTCTGAAGATTTAGGAATTAAACTTGAAAACGTTAAATTAGATGATCTTGGATCATGTAAAAAGGTTAAAGTTGATAAAGATAATAGTACTATTGTAAATGGTAGCGGTAAGAAATCTGATATCGAAGCTAGATGTTCTTCAATCAAACAACAAATTGATGAAACAACTTCTGATTACGATAAAGAAAAACTTCAAGAAAGATTAGCTAAACTAGCTGGTGGTGTTGCTGTAATTAAAGTTGGTGGTGCTACAGAAGTTGAAGTTAAAGAAAGAAAAGATAGAGTTGAAGATGCACTTAATGCAACAAGAGCTGCAGTTGAAGAAGGTATTGTAACAGGTGGTGGATGTGCTTTGTTATATGCTGCTCAAGAGCTTGAAAAAGTAAAAGCCAAAGGCGAGGATCAAAAAGCTGGTGTTGATTTAGTTAGAAGAGCATTAGAAGCTCCTATAAGACAAATTACTAAAAATGCTGGAGTAGATGGTTCAGTTGTAGTTGGTAAATTGTTAGAACAGAATAAAAAAACTCACGGCTATGATGCACAAAATGAAGAATATTGTGACATGTTTGCTAAGGGTATTATTGATCCAGTCAAAGTTGTTAGAACTGCACTTCAAGATGCGGCATCAATTTCTGGATTATTAGTAACAACAGAAGCAATGATAGCTGACAAGCCAGAAGAAAAAGATGCGGCTCCTGCTGGAATGCCTGGTGGAATGGGCGGCATGGGTGGCATGGGAGGAATGGGCGGCATGGGTATGTAATCCCCATTAATCTCAAACAAAAATTCAAAAAGGGCAGTTTTCACTGCCCTTTTTTTTGCTTAAAAAAATTTGTAATATAGAGTTATTATTATGTCGAAAAGATATAGTGGAAAATCGTTTAAAGACTCTAGTGTCAAAAAAAAACCTAAATTAAGTTTTAAAGAAAAAAGAAAACTTAAACGCGAAAAGCGAAAAAAATAAAAATTAAAAAAAAATCCTTAATTTATCTAAGCCTAGTGTAGTTTTTTTTAAGTTTTCAAAAGTGTTTAAATATGTATAAGAACCCAGATTTATGAATAATACTATAAGAAACATCACCATAATTGCCCATGTTGATCATGGCAAAACAACCCTAATTGATAACTTAATGAAGCAAAGTGGCTCATTTAGAGAAAATGAAGTTGTTGATGAAAGGTTGATGGACTCTGGAGAATTAGAAAAAGAGCGAGGAATTACAATATTAGCTAAACCTGCCTCGATTAATTGGAAAAATTCTAGAATCAATATAATTGATACTCCCGGCCACAGAGATTTTGCTGCTGAAGTTGAAAGAGTACTTAGTATGGCTGATGGAGCATTATTACTAATAGACTCTGCCGAAGGTGTGATGCCTCAAACAAAATTCGTTTTAGCAAAAGCTTTAAAACAAGGTTTAAAGCCAATTGTGGTTATAAATAAATTAGATAAATCAGATCAAAGAGCTAATGAAGTTCTAGATGAAACATTTGACTTATTTGTAAGTTTAGATGCTAATGAAGACCAACTAGATTTCCCAGTTTTATATGCCAGTGGAAGATCTGGATGGGCTGATTTTGAAGTAGATGGTCCAAGAGAAAATCTTAATCCACTTTTAGATAAAATTGTCGAGCATGTTAAGCCAGCTGAATTAGATAAATCAAAACCTTTTGCTATGCTTTCTACACTTCTTTATGCTGATAGCTTTTTAGGAAGAAGTTTAGTGGGTAGAATTTCACAAGGAACAGCAAAAGCTAATCAAGCTATTAAAGCAATCAATTTAAAAGGAGAAAAAATTGATGAAGGTAGATTAACTAAAATTTTTAGATACGAAGGAACCAAAAAAGTTCCAATTGAGGTTGGTGAAGCTGGAGATATTGTAGTAGTTGCGGGTTTAGAAAAAGCTAATGTTGCAGATACTATTTGTGATCTTGAAGTTAACGAACCAATAGAAGCTACTCCTATTGATCCTCCAACTATGTCAATTACAATAACTGTGAATACATCTCCTTTGGCTGGTACAGAAGGTAAAAAATTAACAAGCACACAAATTCGAGATCGATTAGTTCAAGAGGCACAAAATAATGTTGGAATTACATTCACTGAAAATGAGGGAAATGATTCTTTTGTGGTTAGTGGTCGTGGTGAATTAATGTTGGAAATTTTACTTACTCAAATGAGAAGAGAAGGTTTTGAAATGACTGTTAGCCCTCCAAAAGTCCTTTATAAAAAAGATGAAAATGGTAACAAGCTTGAACCAATAGAAGAAATTACTATGGATCTTGATGAGGAGCATTCATCAAAAATAATTGATTCAATGAATAGAAGAAAAGGTAAATTAATAGAATTAAAAGACACTGGTAAAAATAAAAAGAGACTTATATTTCATGCACCAACAAGAGGCTTAATGGGATATACAAGTAGATTTTTAACGCTGACAAAAGGAAATGGTGTTATTAATAGAATCTTTCATGAATATGGTCCATTTGAAGGGGAAATGGAGGGCAGAAGAAATGGTGCTCTAATTTCTATGGAACAAGGAAAGGCAGTTGCTTTTGCAATCTTTAATTTACAGGCTAGAGGAGAAATGTTTGTAACTCATAACGATCCTGTTTATCCAGGAATGATTGTTGGTCTATCACCTAAGCCAGGAGATATGATTATTAATGTCATGAAGGGAAAAAAATTAACTAATATGAGAACGCAAGGAACTGATGAAAATGTTGTCTTAACTCCTGTCAGAAAAATGTCGATTGCTGAACAATTAAGTATGTTAAATACAGATGAAGCTTTAGAAATTACTCCAGAGTCTTGTAGATTAAGAAAAGCTATTCTTGATCCTCATGAAAGAAAAAGAAGTGAAAAATCAGGCGCTGCTGCCTAATCAAAGATTTTATCAACTAAAAACAAACCTAGTGCAACGCACGGACCAATACCAAAAGCGAATAAAAGAGTTCCTACACCTACTGTTCCACCCAAATACCAGCCAATACTTACAACTGAAATTTCTAAAAAAGCTCTAACGGCTGCCACTGGTAAATTGGTTACTTTTTGCAAACCAATCATTAATCCATCTCTTGGTCCTGCGCCTAGGTTAGAAACTAAATAAATGCCCCCACCTATTCCAACCATTATTACAGAAATTACTGCTAAGATTAATTGATTAAAATAATCAGATGGAGTTGGTACAAACTTTATACAAAGATCAATCATAAAGGCTATTATTAAGGCATTAAATATTGTGCCCATTCCTGGTTTTTGGCTGAGAGGTATCCACAGAATTAAGACTGCAATACTTATTAAAAGAGTAATTGTTCCAATACTTAAATTAACATTTAAAGAAATACCTTGAGCTAAAACACTCCATGGAGAAGCACCCGTAAAAGAAACAATTAATAAACCTTCGCCAAGGCCAAATAAAGTCAGACCAAAACATAAAAAAAAGAAAGTGGAAAATTTTGGTTTAAAATTAAATGGCCTATCAGAACTCCAATTAACTTTAGGTATTTTCTTTATTTTTAGAAACATTTTAATAAATTATTTCTATTATAGATAAAGTCCACTAATGTAATTGCTAAATGAGAAAATTTATAGCCATTTTGTTTATTGTAGTTTTTCCAGTTATTTCTATGGCACATATGGGTCACTACAATAAATATAACAAAATTGAAATGGAGATTTTTAGAAATGGTGAACTAATTGGATACAATTATTATTTTTTTGAGAGAAATGGTGAAGAAACTATAATTACAAATCAATTTAAATTTTCTGTTGATTTATTAGGGACTCCAATTTTTCAAGTTGAGTCCTATGGTGAAGAAAAATATATAAAAAATCATTTGATATCATATGATTCTAGAACTCTTCAAAATGAAAAAGAAAAATTTGTAAATTTAAAATTAAATAAAGATAGTAAAAAATTTGATATTAAAGGCTCCTCATTCAATGGGGAGGCGACCCTTAACAGCGTTATTGGAAATTGGTGGAATCATAAAATTTTACAAGCAGAATCTCAAATAAGTCCAATATCAGGGAGTATTAAAGAACAGGTTGTTACTTTTGTAGGTAAAGAAAAAATAGAGCTTTATGGAAAGATTTATGATGCTGATCATTTTACACTTAAATCTAAAGATATGAATATTCCAAAAGATAAACGATTAGACTTTGACATTTGGTATGATCAAAAAAATTTAAGAATTTTAAAAGTGTCTTACTCAAGAATGGGAAATTGGGAATACAGATTGAAAAGCTTTGAATAATTTATCTTGAAATTTTTTTATATAAGTCCTGTGCACTTATCCATCCCGACTCCAGTCTTGGTCCGACAAACCAATCAGCACAAACACCTATTTTTTTCTTTGGATCCCAAAAACTTTTAATTTTGAAAGGTTTTGAATTCGAAGAGTATTTCCAGCCATGATTAAGAGAGAAATTGATTTTTGTTTTTTTAATATTTGAAAGTTGAAAGAACTTGTCGATCATAATTTTTGAATTCTTTTTCTTATTATTTTTATTTTGATTAATATTTTTATTTGCCCACTTGAATGTACTTTGTAGAGTCCATAAATCATATTTTGATTTAAATCTTTTTTTTGAATTTTCATTACCAGCCCAGCCAAGAATTGAGTCTTCGAAAAGGTAGCTGCTATTAGATTTTTTGTTTTTTTTTATAGCAATCATGGTAGTTATATTTGCATCCATTTTTATTGATTTTTTTACAAAAGAATTATTTATGAATTTTTTAGAAAGTTTTTTTAATTGTGGAAATGGACAGGTCAAAATAATACTTTTAAAAGATCTCAATTTTCCATCAGCAAATGATAAGTGCCAAAGTTTGTTTTTATAATGAATTTTTTTTAATTCACTTTGATAGTTGCACTTAATTTTTTTTAATAAATACTTGCTAATATCATTGTTTCCATTTTTACCTATAATTTTAAGATGTTTTTTATCTTCTTTTTTTTTGGAGTTAAGAAAAATGTGTTTACCACCCCAAACCTTTAAAATTTTTTTTTTAATTAAATGTTTAGTAAACTTTTTAAATCCTGGGGTTTTTGGTGAAAAGTATTGAGTGCCATGATCAAAGCCTATATTACCTCTTATTCTTTTGAAAGATGCACGACCTCCTGGACCTCTCGCTTTATCAAATAGGATTACTGTATTTTTTTTATTAAGAAGATTAGCAATTGTAGCTCCAGAAATACCTGAACCGATTACGCAGAATTCACTCATTTACCAGCAACAACCATTCCCTCAATCATCATGGTTGGTGAATTGGTTGCATATTTAAACTCTAAATCATTTGCCAGAGTAATATGCTGAAACATGTCTTTAAAATTGCCTGCAATGGTAATTTCGTTTATAGGATACTTAAA
Source organism: uncultured Pelagibacteraceae bacterium (assembly GCA_902538495.1). Classification (GTDB taxonomy): domain Bacteria; phylum Pseudomonadota; class Alphaproteobacteria; order Pelagibacterales; family Pelagibacteraceae; genus Pelagibacter. The sequence goes on from CACBFJ010000011.1 coordinate 11,968, forward strand.
CTCCCCGTTTTCCACTAAAAACCCTGTCGCACCAACAGAATAATCACCGGTTACTATATTACTTCCGTGACCTATAGTTTCTGTAATATAGAGACTTTTTGATTTTGAATTCAACAAATCTTTAAAACTTATATTTCCATTTTCAAAATAGAGATTACTTGTCCCACCGAATCTTCCATTTGATTTTAGGTTAAGTTTTTTTCCATTGTAAGTATCAATCAAATAATGTTTTAAGACTCCTTGTTCAACTAATTTAAGGGTATCAGTTTTAACCCCCTCTTTATCAAAATTTCTTGAACCCAAACCTTTAATTATGTCTGGTTTATCTAAGACATTAATTGAGTCGGAAAATATTTTTTGGTTAACTTTATCTTTTAAAAAAGAGGTTCCTCTTGATATCGCTGATGATGAAATCGCACTTGCAAAAGTGTTTAATATTCCCTTGGCTATTCGTTTATCAAAAATTATAGCAATTTTTTCGCTGCCTATTTTTTTAGGGCTTAATTTTCTAATGGTTTGATCGGCAGCTTGTTTGCCTAACTCTCCTGCATCGTCCAAGTCTTTAAAAAAACATTTGCTAGAATACTCATAATCTCTCTCCATGCTTTTTTCATCTTTTGCGACTATAACGCTCGAAGCTGTAAATGAGGATGTTTTGTAACCAGCACAAAAACCTTCAGTATTAGCTAAAATAAAATTTGATTTATTTTGAGTAAAACTAGACTCAGTATTAACAATTTTTTTATCATTAGAGGCAGCGAGTTCTAATTTTTTCAAATAATCTATTTTTTGATCATTTTCTATATGCGTATCATCATAGAGAGACAAATCTTTAACTTCTTTAGCTAACAAATCTTTATCTGGTAATGAATTAAATTCATCTTCAGGAGTATTTTTTGTTGCCTCAACACATTTTTCAATCAAAATGTTTAGGTTATCATCAAGTAAATTAGACGAAGATATTGATGATTTTTTTTTTCCAATGTAAGTGGTAATGCTTATTCCAAGATCATCTGACCTATTAGACTCATCTAGTTTTTTATTTCTAAAATTAACAGTTTCAGATACAGAGTTGTTAACAATCACACTAGACTCAGTTGCGCCTAATTTCTTGGCTAAACCTAGACAATAAGATGCCTTTTTTTCTAAAAATTCTTGATCTTTGACCATTTAAAGTTTTGTGCCGCCAACAGTCATCTTATTAATTAGAATAGATGGTTGAGCAACACCAACGGGAACACCTTGGCCAGCTTTTCCACATGTTCCAATTCCCGGATCCATCATCATATCATTACCTACCATAGAAACTTCTTTTAAACTCGAAGGACCATCTCCGATAAGAGTAGCACCTTTTATTGGAGATCCAATTTTGCCATTAACAATCTCATAAGCTTCGGTGCAATTAAATACAAATTTCCCAGAGGTAATGTCAACTTGTCCTCCACCAAAACTTACTGCAAATATACCTTTGTCTACAGCTTTAATCATCTCATCTTGGGTCTGATTACCACTTAACATCATTGTGTTTCTCATTCTTGGAAGGACGATATGTCTATAATTTTCTCTTCTTCCACTACCGGTAGATCTCGTTTTCATCAAACGTGCATTCAGACGATCTTGCATAAAGTTTTTTAAAATTCCATTCTCAATTAAAACTGTTTTTTCTGTTGGTGTCCCTTCATCATCAATAGTAAGACTGCCTCTCCTATTGTCGATGGTACCATCATCAACTATCGTAACTCCTTCACTAGCAACTTTTTGGCCCATTAAATTATGAAAAGCAGAAGTTTTCTTTCTATTAAAATCCCCCTCTAAACCATGACCAACAGCCTCATGAATTAATATTGCTGGCCAACCAGGTCCTAGTACAACTTTCATTTCACCAGCTGGTGCAGGTTTACTCTCTAAATTTACTGAAGCTATTCTCAAAGCCTCATCACAAACACTTTTCCAATTTTCATCTTTTAAATAAAAATCGTAGGATTGTCTTCCTCCAACACCATACACACCTGACTCTTTCCTTCCATTTTTCTCAAGCATGACTGATACATTGAATCTTATTAAAGGACGGACATCAGTTAAAGACTCTCCGCCAGATCTAATTATTTCAACTGATTTTTGTTCACCTAAAAAATTGGCTGTGACCTGTTTAATGTTATTATCTTTAGAGCGTAAGTAGTTATTTACTTCATTAAGTATTTTAATCTTTTCATTAAGGGATTTTTGTTCAATAGGATTTATATTATCATAATACTTTTTATTAGATTTAGGAATTTCATGATTATAAGTGCCTTTAACAGATTTTAACGTTGATTTTAAATTTTCTGAAGATTGCCTTAATGAATTTTTTGATATTTCATTAGAGTGAGAATATGCAACTATTTCATCAGAGATAGCTCTAAATCCAAAACCTAAATCAGAATTATAACTCGAGTTTTTAATTTTATTATCATCTAATAATAATGTCTCTGATTTTGTATTTTCTAGATATAGTTCTCCATCATCACACTTACTAAGTGTATCTGATACAATGTTTTCTGCTTCTGATCTAGATATGTCAGATTTTTCAAAAAAATTATTCATAGAAAGCATTATTTAGAAGTTTTATCTACTATTTTCAATATGAGTATTTTACGCATATACATTATTTAAATAAATAGTAATAAATCTACTTATATGAAAGTTTATTTTAATAATTCATGCAAAATCTGCAAAGCTGAAATTGATTTATATAAAAAAGAGAAGATTCAAGAAATCGATTGGATTGATATTACGGGTAATGAGATAGCTGAAAAAGAGACCTCTAAAAGTAATAAAGAACTTTTGCGAAGGCTACATGTTAAAGAAGATGAAAAAATTTTAAAAGGAGCTGAAGCTTTTCTTGCTGTGTGGAAAAAAATTCCCAAATATAATTTTTTATACAAGTTTTTTAAACTACCAATAATTTTTACGTTATTTTCTTTTTTTTATGAAATAGTTGCATTCTTCTTATATCTAAAAAATAAAAAACAATTAAAAAACTAACTAAAAAAAAACAGTAAAATTTCACTCAACAAAGACATAGAAGTTATAAACATAATGAGAACTATTGAATACATTAATAAAATAATTTTATTTTTTTTTCTTCTTAACCTTACAAAATCTTTATCATCTAAATCGGAGATATCTCTTTCACCTAAAACAGGATAATCATAAGTAAATCGCCAAGTACTGTCGCCAAGTCTCGGATCTAATTTGTTGTAATAGATAATCCATGCCAATACATACTTTAAAATTAAAAAAAGCATTATCATAATGATTGATCCAAAAAACATATTAAAGTTCTACCTTGTTATTTAGAAAAAATTAATTGTTATTTTGTGATCTTTTGCTAGCAATTAATTGTGTCAAAGCGTCCACCATTGTGTCTGAGGCTTTAAAAATATCAATATTTTTAAATTCATATGAATGATTTTTTTCAGGATTTGTTTTATCCTCTATTACTATTCCTTCATCGGGTGAATTATTTTTAATGTAAATTAATAATAACCAATCTTCATCTTCAGCTTCATCCCATTTTATAAAAATCTCACCGGTTTCAAATCTTCTGTCTATACACCGCAAAATCGACATATCTCTTGTAATGTGTCTTTTGTTCAATTGAAATACTAGACTGCTTGCACTTCTATAAAAACTTTCTAAGGCAAACTCAACTTTTTGTCTCGCTAAAGTATATTCTTTTTCCTTAATTAGTAACGTTTCTCTGTCTTCGTTACCTTGTAATTTAACACCAAGGGCTTCTACTCTCTCCTTGATCTTTTGGTCTCTAATAACTCGGTATTTTTCTTTAAGTTTATCAATCCTTTCTTGTAACCCTTGATAATCCTCTCTCTTCTCTTTAAGCGCTATTTTCTCAAGTTTTTCTAATTCTTTTACTTCTCTTATTCTAAACTTTTCAATTTGACGCTCTAGTTGAAGTTGCTTTAAAAATTGTTTTTGTTTTTCGGCTTGTTCTCTTCTTAAAATTGCTTGTTCTTTTCTTAAAAATAATTTTATATCTTTATTTCTTTGCTTTTCTAACCTTGCTTCCTCCTTTAAGGCCTTCTCTTTTAGTCGAGTTTTTTCAAGCACCTCTTCTTGTTTTGCTTTTTGTAGCTCAATTTTCTCAATTCTCTCTTTTTCAATTTGTTCTATCTTAATTCTTCTTTTTTCCTCTTTTTTAATTACTTTGTAATTTGAAATTGTTTCGGAAATTTTATCAAAAAAACTTTGGATGTATCTTTCAGGGTTTAAATTAATTTTAAAATCAAAGTTTGATTTAATCGATAATTGGAATTTTACAATTTTTGAAATTAAACTTTGATTTTTAGTTTTAGGTATATAGTTTTTATTTTTTTTAAGATTTATATTTTTTCTCTTTTTTTTCTTTTTTTTGTTTTTCCTCTTTTTCCTTGAAATAATTATCTTTTTCCTAACTTTTTTGATATTTTTCAGTTTAGTTTTTTTTCTTTTTACTCTCTTTTTTCTCTTTGATTTTTTGTTTTTTTTTTTCATTTTAAAGGAGGTAAGATTCTATCAATAATTTATTGATAAATATAGTCCCTAGTGACTGGAGTAGATCCATAATTTTTTGTAAGTTGAAATTGATATACAACTTGATCACCCCACTTGAAAGCCATCTCACACCCCGCAAGATAAAACTCCCACATTCGAAAAAATTTCTCATCAAACATTTTAATAATTTTTTCTCTATTTCTTATGCAATTTTCTTTCCAGTGTCTTAAAGTGTGTGAATAATGTAATCTCAAAACTTCGATATCTGTAACAACTAGACCTGCTTGCTCTATGGGTGTTGTGACCTCACTTAAACTTGGTGTATAACCACCTGGAAAAATATACTTGGTTATCCATGGATGAGGATCCCTGGGTGGATTTACTGATCCTATGGTATGTATTAATGAAACTCCATTGTCATTTAATAAATTTTGAATTTGTCTAAAAAATTTTTTATAAAATTTACGTCCCACGTGTTCAAACATTCCAACACTTACAATTCTATCAAATTTTTCCTTAAGTTCTCTATAGTCAATCAATCTAAACTTCACCTGATTTTCTAAATTTTTTTCAGCTGCTTTCTTTTTGCAGTAATGAAGTTGGTTTTCTGATAACGTAATCCCTGTTACTTCACATTTTGAATTCTTTGCAATATCAATTGCTAACGACCCCCACCCACAACCAATATCTAAAACTTTTTGGTCTGGCTTTAAATTCAATTTTTTTATTATATGTTGAATTTTATTATTTTGTGCTGTTTCAAGACTATCGTTTTCATTACGAAAGTAACCACATGAATATTGTCTTTTAGGATCTAAAAATAGATCATATAAGTCGTCAGATATGTCATAATGATGGGAAACATTCATTTTAGATTTTTTAATAAAATTAAAATTTGTTAAATATCTATACGAGCCTCTAATTCTATTCATAATATAACTAAATAAATTAACTTCTCCTCTTCCAATATTCTTCAAAGCAAGATCTAAAAAATCTGTGATGGTGCCGTTCTCAATGATTATTTCACCATTAGTATAAGCCTCACCAAAATACAGATCTGGATGAAGTAATAATTTATAATGAAGTTTTTTATTTAAGATTCTTAATTTTATTGGATCATTACCTGGTTTTCCTATGATATAATCTCTAGAGTTAGCGTCTGTAAGGATGAAACCACCACTTTTAAAAACTTTATTTAAAAATCTTGCAAGTTGCATTTTAGGCGGCTAATTCTGATCCTAATTTAAAATTTAAACTCTTCAAATTATTTAATAATTCCTCTTCCTCTTTACTATTCAATAGTCTCAAGGGTGGTAAAATATTTTTGTAGATATCATCTTCTTGAGAAAAAAAACTGTGTAAAGCTGAAATTAGATTATATTTTTCAAAAACATTCCTTACATCACATAACTTTTTATCATTCATTTGAGATTTTTTTAAATAAAAATCGTCATAAACTTTTCTAGACAATTGTGCCGTTACATTGCAAGTGGCTGTTATTATTCCAGAACAACCTAATTCTAAACCTTTTAATAATTTAGTTTCTGAGCCTGGAAAAATAGAAAAATTTTCTAATTCTAAACTTTCAAACAAATTATATGTACTGTCTTTAACTCCAATTATTTGGTCAGGAAATCTTTTTTTTAATTCTTTAATACATACTGGGCTAAATTTATATCCCGATAATTTTTCAAAATTATACAAAATGATTCTACTTTCTGGAACTGTATCAACTATATTGGTAATAAATTTTATTACTTCCTGATCTTCGTATTTATAATAAGCTGGAGGCATAATTAAAAATTTTTCAAAATTTAATGATAAAGCTATTTTCATTAAATTTATTGTATCGTTTAAAGAATTTAAACCTGTACCAATAATATGTTTGCTCTTATATTTGCTTTGAGAAAGCTCGTTTAATAATTTTATTTTCTCTGAAATTGAAATCAATTGTGATTGTCCAGTACTTCCAAAAATCGCGGTTCCGTGACATCCTTGTTCAATTAATTTTTCAGCATGCAATATCGTTTTTTGAGCATTTAAACTCAAATCAGAGTTAAACACTGACATCGATGCTGCATAAATTCCACATATTTTTGTCATAAAAAAATATTTTTTTAAAAATATATCTAGTAAAGTTTATAAATACCATATGAAAATTTTAGCTGTTCAAAATAGAATGGGTATTGGAGATACTGTTATTTTTTTACCTTATATAAAGGCCCTTTATAAGAAATTTGATTCACCTATTAGTTTACTTGTAAAAGAAAGTGCAAAAGCAAATCAATTTTTAGATAAATGTAGTTATATTGATAGAATTATAATTTTAGAAAGAGATAAAATTAATAAAAGACACAATGGGTTTTTTGGAAGTATCAATTTGATTAAAGATTTAAAAAAACATAAATTTGATAAAATCTTTATATTTAATTCGTCTTTCAGATATAATCTAATTGCTAGATTTTCTAGAATTCCAAACATCTATCAATACCCTTTGTTTCAAAAAACAAAACAACATATAACAGATACGCCTAAGAAGTTTTTAAAAGATAAACTCAATTTAGAGATTGATGAAAATCCAGAAATTGAAATAGATAATGAGTCGATAGATTTATCTGCTAAAAAATTTAGAATTAATAAAAATGAAGTAAATATTATTTTAGGAATTGGAGGATCTGGTCCTACCAAAAGAATTCCTGCAAAAACTTTTTTGAAAGTGATAGAAAAAATCTCAAATTTTAAAAAGTGTAAATTTTTTTTGGCTACTGGTCAAAATAAAGAGGAACAAGTAATATTAAATGAGATTATAAGTTCTAATTTTAAAAATTTTTGTGTGTCTTTAGATAAATTATCTATTAAAGAAATTTTACCAATCATTAAAAATTGTAATATTTCAATTTGTAATGACTCCAGCTTTAGCCATCTATCTGCAGCGTTAAATATAAAAACAATTACGTTGAT
>CACBFJ010000012.1 GCA_902538495.1 uncultured Pelagibacteraceae bacterium
CTTTATAAATCTAATTTTTCTATAAATAACTTAGATATTAATTTAATTTGTGAACAACCTAAAGTATCAAAATATAGAAATAAAATAATTAATTCTATATCTATACTCACAAATCTAAAAAAAGATTTGATAAATCTTAAAGGTAAAACAGTAGAAAAGTTAGGTTTAATAGGAAAAGAAAAGGCTATAGCTTGTGAGGTGATAATCTCAATTACAAAATATGATTAAAAAGATTAATACCTTATTTGTAACAATGTTTGGGTTGGGAAGGATTCCAATTATTCCTGGAACTCTTGGGTCTTTGGCGACTGTAATTTTACTATATATTTTTTTTCATGTATTAGATTTATCAACAATTATAATATTTGTATTTTTAATAATTATTCTCGTTTTTTCTTTTAAGGCTGTTGCATTGCATATCAAAGATAACACTAACAAAGATCCAAGAGAAGTTATTATTGATGAATTTATTGGACAATCTATACCAATATATATGTATGAAATTTCGCATGGAACTGAAAAATCTTTTGATGAAGCAATTATTTTTTATACTGTTTGTTTTATTTTATTTAGATTTTTTGACATAGTAAAACCATTTCCCGTAAATTTTTTTGATAAAAAATTTAAAAATAGTTTTGGTGTAATTATGGATGATGTTTGTGCTGGTTTTTATGTTGTTTTATCATTAATTTTTTTTATGATTTTTAAAAGTTATTTTATTTAATGAAAACTTTAATAAAACTACTAACCAAAAAAAGACTTAAGATTTCATTTGCAGAATCATGCACCGGAGGATTATTGGCTAGCTCAATTACTTCAATTAGTGGTGCATCAAAAGTTTTTGATTTAGGTCTTGTCACCTACTCTAATCAAGCAAAAATTAAGATTTTAAAAGTAAATAAAAATATCATTAAAAAGTATGGAGCTGTAAGCCATCAATGTTGTTCAGCAATGGTCAAAAATTTATCTAAGATATCTAAAGCCAATATTAATGTTTCAATAACTGGTATTGCAGGACCAAAAGGTAGTACTAAAGAAAAACCTGTTGGTCTAGTTTATATTGGAGTTAAAAAAGGTAATAAAATACAAGTTAATAAATGTATGTTTAAAGCCAAAAATAGGTCTTCGATACAAAAAGCTACAGTTAGAAAAGCATTAAACTTAGTTTTTAGGATTGCTAAATAGCTCTTCAGCTCTTTTTTGAAATGCATCGGCTATTTTCTCTAATCCAAATTGAAATGAAACAACCATCAATGAATTCAAAAATTTATTTTTAATTTCAAAATCAATATCAAAAGTAATTTCTGTAATTCCATTTTTTTTATCAATAAATTTCCAATTATTTGACAAATGATTTAAAGGTCCATCTATATTTTTTACGAATATAGCATCTTTAATTTTATCAAAGACAACATCACTTTTATAAGTATCTTTAAAAGGTCCTTTACCAATAGTTAAGTCTGCTATAATTTTTGTTAAATCGCCCTCATTCTTATTTTCATAAATCTTAGCGTCAAAACAAAAAGGAACAAACTCAGGATATTTTTCAATATCTAAAACCAATTTAATTAGATCCTCTTTTTTACATTCAATTAATCGCTTAACTGAAGCTTTAGGCATTAATGACCATTAATTCTAATTTGTTTTAGTTTAGCAAAATCCTCATCAGCATGATAAGAAGATCTTGTTAAGGGCGATGATGAAACTAAAAGGAACCCCTTTGATTTTGCAATTAACTCTAATTCTTTAAATTCATCTGGGTGGTAATATCTTTCAAGAGGATGATGTTTTACAGAAGGTTGTAGATATTGACCAATAGTAATAAAGTCAACATTTGCAGATCTCAAATCATCCATAACTTGAACTATTTCATCATGTTCTTCACCTAGCCCAACCATAATTCCTGACTTGGTAAAAACTTTTTTATTATCTTTCTTTGCATTCTTAAGAAGTTCAAGTGATGCAAAATATCTAGCTCCTGGTCTAACTTTTAAATAAAGTCTAGGAACTGTTTCTATATTATGATTGAATACATCTAAATCAGCCTTAAGTAACTTTTTGTAAGATTCACCTTTTCTGAGAAAATCTGGAGTGAGTACTTCAATTGTGGTATTTGGATTTTTTTTTCTTGTAGTATCAACTACTTTTTTAAAATGGTTTGAACCGCCATCCGGTAGATCATCTCTATCAACTGATGTGATAACTACGTGTCTTAAATTAAGTCTTTTAACCGCATTAGCAATTTTAATGTCTTCATACGGATCAAGTTTTTCAGGCTTACCAGTTTTAACATCACAAAATGCACATGCTCTTGTACACGTGTCACCCATTATCATAAAAGTGGCATGCCTTTTACTCCAACACTCTGTTATATTTGGACAATTGGCTTCTTGGCAAACAGTAACAAGATTACTTTTGTTTACGACAGTTTTAGTGATAAAAAACTCTTTGCTATTAACCAGTTTTGATCTTATCCATTCCGGTTTTTTTTTTATTGGATTTATAGGATTTTTTACTTTTTCAGGGTGCCTAGGTCTAATTTTTTGTGTCATTTTTTATTATATAAATTTGTTCGTTTTCTTTACCAAATAAGAGTCTTTCTCTAATCAATGTTTCAATATAATCAAGATCTAGATTGTCACTTAACAATGAATTTTTAAAATCCAAGTCATTAATTTTATTAATTATTGCAGCTTCATCCATTTTCAGCTCCTCTAAATACTGCTTTTTATCAAAATAAGATATTAATCCTCTTTGACCTGATAGAAGATTGAAAAAAAAGTATATTATTAAAAAAGTTGATACTAATAAAAAGTAATTTTTTTTTAATTTATTAAGCATTAATGAATCTTATTCATTATTGCTTTATTTCCAAGTTCTTCTTCTATTCGAATTAATTGATTATATTTAGCTACTCTTTCTGATCTGGCTAATGACCCTGTTTTTATTTGGTTCGAGTTAGTCCCTACAGCTAAATCAGCAATAAATGTATCTTCACTATCCCCTGATCTATGAGAAATAATTGTCTTAAACCCTATAATTTGAGCAAATTTAATCACCTCTAAAGTTTCAGAAACTGTTCCGATCTGGTTTAACTTAATCAAAATTGCATTGGAAGAAACATTTAAAAAACCTTTTTTAAGTCTTTCTAAGTTCGTAACATAAAGATCGTCGCCTACTATTTGAGTTTTTTTAATATTTTTCATTAATTTATTCCATGAAATCCAGTCATTTTCAGCAAATGGGTCTTCGATTGATTTAATTTTATATTTTTCAATAATTTTTTTATATTCTTTAATAGATTTATCTACTGAGATAAAATTCTTTGAATGGATAGAATATTTATTTTTTTTAAAAAGTTCATTTGCTGCTACATCTAAACAAATAGAAATATCCTTACCATTAACAAATCCAGACTTTTTAATAGCAGAAACTATTAAGTCTAAAGCTTGATTGTTATTATTTATCATTGGTGCAAAACCACCCTCATCACCAACAGATGTAGATAATCCCTTTTTTTTAATCAATTTCTGAAGATTCTTAATCACTACAAAACATATTCTCATTGCTTCAGAAAAACTTTTTGCTCTATCTGGTCTAATCATGAATTCTTGAATTCTAAGACCATTATTTGCATGAGCACCACCATTGATTATATTCATCATTGGATAAGGTAATTTAAAATTTTTCTTAATAAAAAATGTTTTATATAAAGACTTTTTTTTTTCTTTTGCTGAAAGTTTTTTTGTGGCAATAGAAACAGCTAAAATAGAATTGGCCCCTAATTTTTTTTTTTGTTTCGTTCCATCTAAATTAATCATTATTGCATCAATTTTTTCTTGATTATGCACATTTTGACCTTTTAAGTTTTTTGTAATTTTCGTATTTATTAAATTAACAGCATTCAGAACACTCTTGCCTAAATATTTTTTATTATTACTATCTCTTTTTTCAAAGGCTTCAAAAGTTCCTGTAGAGGCACCTGATGGACAAATAGCTTTGGCACTATTATTTTTTGTAAAAACCTCTGCTTCAACAGTTGGGTTTCCCCTACTATCAAAAACTTGACGGCCTTTTACTTTGATAATTTTGCTCACTAATTTTTAATTAAATTATCTATTTCAGTTAATTGTTTTAATAAATTTTCTAGTTTGTTTAATGGTAGCATATTTGGACCATCTGAGGGTGCATTATCTGGATCTTGATGTGTTTCAATAAATAAACCAGCCACACCCACTGCCACAGCGGCTCTTGATAAATATTCTATAAATTCTCTTTGACCTCCACTTTTTTCACCAAGACCTCCTGGTTGTTGAACTGAATGAGTAGCATCAAAAATTACTGGATAGCCGTTCTTAGTCATAATTGGTATTGATCTCATATCTGAAACTAAAGTGTTATAACCAAAACTTGCTCCTCTTTCAGTTACTAAGATATTATTATTACCTGAGTCTGAAATTTTTTTTGTTACATTGATCATATCCCACGGTGCTAGGAATTGTCCTTTTTTAATATTAACTATTTTATTTGTTTTTGCAGCAGCAACTAACAAATCTGTTTGTCTACATAGAAAGGCTGGAATTTGTAAGATGTCCACATGATTTGCAACAACTGAACATTGATCAATATTGTGTACATCGGTTAATATCGGTACATTGAAATCTTTTTTAATTTTATCGAAAATTGGTAATGAGGCATCCAAACCAATACCTCTCTTTCCTTTCAAACTTGTTCTGTTGGCTTTATCAAATGAAGTTTTGTAAATAAATCCAAGGTTAAATTTACTAGTAATTTCCTTAATTTTGCCCACCATATCCAATGCGTGCTGTTCAGACTCAAGTTGACAAGGACCAGATATGAGACAAATTTTATTTTTGTTTGAAATTTCTATTTTTCCACAATTAACTTTAATATTACTCATTTATGATTTTTGGCTGCCTTGATAAAAGATGAGAATAATGGATGAGGTGATAAAGGTCTAGATTTAAATTCAGGATGAAATTGCACTCCAATAAACCAGGGATGGTTATTAAGCTCAATAATTTCAGGTAATTTACCATCTGGAGATAATCCTGAAAAAATCAAACCTTTTTTCTCAAATTTTTCTCTAAAATTAATATTAACTTCGTATCTATGTCGATGTCTCTCTTTGATCAAACTTTTACCATATATGCTTTTTATTAATGAATGGTCTTTCAATTTAGCCTCATATGATCCAAGTCTCATCGTGCCACCCAAATTTTTATCGGTACCTTTTATTATTTTTCCATCTTTATTCCACTCATTAATCAATCCTATTACAGATAATCCATTTTTATCAAATTCACTTGAGGTCGCCCTTTTTAAATTAAGTTTATTTCTGGCAAATTCTATTATTGCCATTTGCATTCCATAACAAATACCTAAAAAAGGTATCTTGTTTTTTCTAGCAAACTTAATAGCTTCAATTTTACCTTTTGTCCCTCTTTTGCCAAAACCACCAGGAATTAAAATACCTGATATATTTTTTAATTTAGATTTAATCTCACTTATTTTAAGCTGTTCAGAGTCGATTCTTACTAAGTTCACTTTCACTTTATTATCAAAACCTCCATGAGTTAAGGCTTCATCAAGTGATTTATATGCGTCTTTTAAATCAACATATTTTCCAATTATAGCAATATTTATTTGTTTTTTTGTATTCAAAATAATCTTGGTGATTTTTTTCCAAGGACTTAGGCTAACAGATTTTTTTGATCTTAATTTGAAGTAATCTAATACTCTTTTATCTAATTTTTCTTTAAAAAAACTAATTGGTGCTTCATAAATTGTTCTAACGTCAACTGTTTCAATTACATTATTAATATGAACATTGCAAAATAACGATATTTTTTTTCTATGTTCTAAAGGTATGGACCTATCTGATCTACAGATAATAATATCTGGTTGAATTCCAATACTTCTTAATTCTTTAACCGAGTGTTGTGTTGGTTTTGTTTTAATTTCATCTGAAGACTTTAAATATGGCACTAATGTTAAATGGATGAATAATGCATTCTTTTTTCCAATATCATTAGCAAATTGTCTTATAGCTTCAACAAAAGGCAAACTCTCAATATCACCTACTATTCCACCAATTTCACAAATAATAAAGTCTTCCTTGGAGGAATCATTTTTTATAAATTCTTTAATACGGTCTGTGATATGAGGTATTACTTGAACTGTCTTACCAAGATACCTTCCTTTACGTTCCTTTTTAAGAACATCATTATAAATTTTACCAGTTGTAATATTGTCAGATTTTTTTGCTGATACTTGAGAAAATCTCTCGTAATGTCCTAAATCTAAATCGGTTTCAGCACCATCATCTGTAACGAAAACTTCACCATGTTGAAATGGACTCATTGTTCCCGGATCAACATTTAAGTAGGGATCTAATTTTCTTAGTCTCACTTTGTATCCTCTTGATTGAAGAAGGTATGCTAGTGAAGCTGAAGATAATCCTTTACCTAAAGATGAGACCACGCCGCCGGTGACAAAAATAAATCGCGCCATGGAATTATCTTATAGCGAATAAAAAAGAAAATGAAAAGACTTAATTATTATTATCGGGAATCGATGGTGTGTCTTCAGTTTTTTCCTTAACTGTGTCTAAAACTGAGCCTGTAGGTGTTAGTTCACCTCTAGAGACAATAGTCAAAGCAAGACTACATATTATGAACAAAGTTGCAATTACAGCTGTGGCCTTAGTCATGAAATTTCCAGCTGTTCTTGAAAACATATAAGATTCTTGTGAAACACCTATACCTAGTGCTCCACCCTCAGATTTCTGCATTAAAACTAAAATAACTAAAATAAATGCAAAAATAATATTTAGAATTAGTAGTATATTTTCCATGCAGGTTAATTATATGTTTTTTTCACTATATCAATAAAATTTTTAGCATTTTGTGATGCACCACCTATTAAAAAACCATTTAGACCATTTATATTTTTTAAATTATTTATATTGTTGGTATTTACTGAACCACCATATAAAATTTGCGGTGATTTCTTTTTAAACTTACTTTTTATAAATTTAATAGCTTGATTGAGCTCTGATGACTTAAGAATTTTACCTGTGCCAATTGACCAAACAGGTTCGTAAGCTATAAAAAAATTTGTTTTGATCTTGATTTTGTCTAATCCATATTTGATTTGCTTGGACAAAACCGATTTTGTTTTGCCACTCCTCTTTTCTTTTAGAGTTTCCCCAATACAGAGTATTACTTTGAGTTTTGCATTAATTGCACTTTTAATTTTTTGATTAATAAGTTTATCCGTCTCTCCTTTATTCCTATTTTCTGAATGGCCAATAATTACATAATTTGCACCTATATTCTTTATCATTTTGGGATTTATAAAGCCTGTATGTGCTCCGTATTCTGAACTTTCGTGACAATTTTGTGCACCAATATCTATTAAACAATTTTGAAATTTTTTATAGAAAGAACTTAATAGGGTGTATGGGGGACAATATATTAATCGTCCTTTCTTAATTTCTTTAGATTTTGAAAATTTAATTACCTTATCTAATGTATTTAATGAGTTTTTATTTCCATACATTTTCCAATTAGCTACAAAATACATATATTTATTTGTCATATGGTAAAATTTAATCTATAGGTTTGTTTTTTACAGATCAATAAATTTATAAAGTAATGTTAGGAAGTTTTAGAAATTTTTCGAAATCTAAGTTCTCTGCAGTATTCATTTTTATAGTGTGTATTCCATTTGTTTTCTTTGGAATGGGTGATATGTTTAGTAGTGGAAATACTAATAATATTGCCAAAATAAATGACAAAAATATTTCTACAGAAGATTTTTTAAATCATGTTAATACATTAGAAATATCACCTGAATACATTAGAGATAATTTGGATAAAAACGTAATTGAGGAATTGCTTTCCACTTTAATCACTTCAGAAATATTAAATCTTGAAGTGAAAAGCTTTAATATAGCTTTAAGTAAAAATTCCTTATCAAAGAAAATTAAAAATAATAAAAGTTTTTTAGATGAAAGCGGAATTTTTCAAAGAGTTAAATATGAGAAATTCTTATTAGAAAATAATATTTCTGCTCCAATTTATGAAACCAGATTAAGAAACAGTGAAACCCAAAAAAATTTGTTTGATTATATAGGCGCAGGAACAGTTACACCAAAATTCTTAGCTGAAAAATTTTATCAAGAGCAAAATCGAAAAATTGAATTAGAATTTATAAATTTAAATAGTTTTTATGTACAAAAAGATCAAATAACTCAATTTAAAATAGATCAGTTTTTAAAAGAAAACGAAGATACTTTAAAAGTGGATTACATTGATTTTAGTTATGCAAAAATTAATCCTAAAAACTTGGTTGGTGTTGATGAATATAATCAAGCCTTTTTTGACAGTATAGATCAAATAGAAATAGATATTTCAAATGAAGTTGATTTTAATAATATTGTTCAAAAATTTGATATTGAGTCGACAAGTATTTCGAATTTTAAATTTTCTGAGAATGCGAGTGAAATTGAAAAAAAAATATTTAATTTAAAGGAAAATTCTTTTGATATAATTGAAACTGAAAATGAATATATTTTATATAAAATAGATCAAATTAATCAAAGAAGTCCAGATATAAAAGATGAGGAAACTAAGAGTGAAATTTTAGAATTAATTTTCCAACAAGAAAGATTTGATTACAATAAAGACTTATTATCTAAAATTAAAAATAAAAACTTCTCAGATATAGATTTCTCGAAAATGCATAATGAAAATTTTGAGACGATAACATTAAATTCAATAAACGATGCAGATAAATTTGATCCTAATTCAATCAAATTATTATATTCACTTCCAGAAAAATCTTTTGCTTTAATTTATGAAAGTGACAATATTTATTTAGCAAAAATCATAAAATTTATAAATGTTCAATTTAATAGTGATAAATATAAAGATATAATGAATGAACAAAAAACCTATATAAAGCAAAGATTATTAAAATCTTATGATGAACTCTTAAATGACAAATATAAAGTTACTTTAAACAAAAAAACAATTGAACGTGTTAAGAATTATTTTCAATGATAATTAATCGAAGCTTCAATGATTTTAAGTTTCGACATAGAGGCAAAAAAAATCAAATAATATATACATCAAAAAAAGTTAAAAACGATGATGATATTTTAAATTTGATTGATAATTTTTTACTTGAGAAAAATAGTTTTATCTTTGAGTCTGTTGAAAAAGGTAAAATAAAAGGAAGATATACAATTTTTGGTAAAAATCCTGATAAGATCTGGGAATTTAATAATAATAACTCTTTTTTAATTAAAGGTAATAAAAGATTAAAATTAAGAAATAAGCCAAACAAATTGATAGAAAAAATTATTGAAGACTTCAAATTTGAAATACCGAAAAATCTACCTTCAATTTCATCACTAATCTCAGGTTATTTTTCTTATGACTCAATAAGATATATAGAAAATATACCAAATAATTGTAAAGATGATTTGAAAATTCCTGATGTTAGGTTGTTAAGACCACGGACGTTGATTGTTCACGATAATCTAAAAAAAAAAATTTTTTACATCATTAATATTTTTGGTGATGAGAATATAAAAAATTATAAAAAAAGATATTTAGAAATTAAATCGGAGCTTAATCTTCTTTTAATTCAATCAAAAATAAAAAAAAATTATTATAAAAATTTCAATATTAATAAAAATATAAAAGTTAAGTCAAATACCCCCAAAAGAAGATTTTTGAACATGATAAATAAAGCAAAAAAATTCATCAAAATTGGTGATATTTTTCAAGTTGTTCTTAGTCAAAGATTTGAGGCTAAATTAACTAAATCACCCCTAGAGATTTATAAAAAACTAAGAGTAACAAATCCTTCTCCTTTTATGTTTTTTTTTAATTTTAAAGATTTTCAGATAATTGGAGCAAGCCCTGAAATTTTAGTTAGATTAAGAGATAATAAGATTACTGTAAGACCAATTGCAGGAACTAGGCCAAGAGGAAAAAATGTATCTCAAGATAAATTTTATGAAAAAGATTTACTTAAAGATAAAAAAGAACTTTCGGAACACTTAATGTTACTTGATCTTGGTAGAAATGATGCTGGAAAAGTATCAAAAATAAATTCTGTAAAAGTCACAGAAAGCTTTGTTATAGAAAAATATTCTCACGTTATGCACATAGTCTCTAACGTAGTTGGTGCATATAATAATAAATTCTCCAAGTTTAAATCTCTTTTAGCTGGTTTTCCTGCAGGAACAGTTTCAGGTGCTCCCAAAATAAGAGCGATGGAAATTATAGATGAATTAGAAAAGACAAAAAGAAAAGTCTATGCTGGAGGAGTCGGATATTTTTCAGCTAATGGAGAATTTGATACATGCATAGCTTTAAGAACAGCAGTTACAAAAAAAGATAAATTTTATGTTCAAGCTGGAGCTGGTATTGTTGCGGATAGTAAACCTTTAAAAGAGTATGAGGAGACAGTTAATAAAGCAAAAGCTTTGATTAATGCACTAAAATGAAAAAAATAATTTTAATAGATAATTATGACAGTTTTACTTTTAACCTATATCATTATTTATCCTCATTAAAAGTTCACGTTGATGTAATTAGAAATGATAAAATTACATCAAAAGAGATATTAAAAAGAAGATATAAAAAAATTGTAATCTCGCCTGGGCCCGGTAATCCTGATCAATCTGGTAACTGCCTTAAGATTGTAAAATCTTTATACAAAAAAATTCCTATATTAGGTGTTTGTTTAGGTCACCAAATTATTGGACAGGTATTTGGTTCAAAAATTATTCAAGCAAGAAGACTGATGCACGGAAAAACTAGCAAAATCGTAACTAAAAAAAACGGTATATTAAAAAATCTTCCTAAGACTTTTGAGGCAACTCGATATCATAGTTTGATAATTGATAAAAAATCACTATCAAGTGATCTTGAAATCACTGCAGAGACCAAAGATGGTTTAATAATGGGTGTTCAACATAAAAAATATGAAGTTCATGGAGTGCAATTTCACCCTGAAAGTATTAAAACTAAACTAGGTATTAAAATTTTGAAAAACTTCATTAGAATTTAAATGAAACAATTTATAGAAAAAATTAGAAATAAGGAAAATCTATCTTTTGATGAAAGTAAGGCTGCTTTTGAGTTATTAATGGATGGTAAAGCGGAGGACCAAGAAATATTTGATTTTTTGACACTTTTATCAGCTAAAGGTGAAGCTTCAGATGAAATAGCAGGTGGCGTTTATGTTCTTAGAAATAAGTCTAAAAGAGTAAATGTAAAAAATTGTATCGATACATGTGGAACTGGTGGCGATGGTATGAATACTCTTAATATTTCAACAGCATCTGCATTATTGCTTGCAAGTATGGGTGTCAAGGTGGCAAAGCATGGAAATAAAGCTGTATCTTCTAAGTGTGGATCGGGTGATGTTCTAGAGGCTTTGAATGTAAAAATTAATTTAGAACCAAATGATATAGAAGCACAAATTAATAAGAACAATTTTGGATTTATGTTTGCGCCTAATTATCACAGTGCAATGAGATTTGTTGGTCCAACTAGAAAAAAAATTGGAAAAAGAACTATATTTAATATGATAGGACCTCTAAGTAGTCCTGCACTTGTTAAACGACAGGTGGTAGGAGTTTTTGATAAAAAGCTTTTAAGTACGTTTGCAAATGCTTTAAAAAATCTAGACATAAAATTTGCATGGATTGTAAACAGTGAGGATGGTTTAGATGAAATTTCACCTTATGCTAAAACAAATGTAATTCAATTGAAAGATAATAAAATTTCTGAATTTGTTATTGATCCCAATGAATTTAATGTTAACGCAGATAAATTTGAAAATCTTGTTGGTGATGATGCAAAATTTAATGCAGATAAAATGATTAATATATTTAGAGGTGAGGATAACGATTTTTCTAAAGCAGTATGTTTGAATGCTGCTGCAGGTTTAATTGTGAGTGAAACACATAACAATTTTACTGATGCATATAATAATGCAAGAAAACATATATTATCGACTAAAGTTGTTAAATATTTAGAAAAAATTCAAAATGGCTGAAAATGTTCTTAAGAAAATAATTGAGAAGAAAAGTAAAAAAATAGAAAATCTAAAGAAAACTATCTCTCCTGGCTTATTAGATGAATCAATTAATTCAAACAGAATATTTATAAATTTTAAAGAAAAGATCGAAAATAATATTAATGAAAACAAGTTTTCTATTATTGCTGAAATTAAAAAAGCTAGTCCATCTGCAGGTGTAATTATCAAAGATTATGACCCTGTTAAAATTGCAAACATATACAACGATAATAAAGCAACATGTTTGTCAGTTTTAACTGAAGAAGATTACTTTTTAGGTGATTTAATACATATAAGTAAAATTAAACAAAAAATTGATTTACCAATTCTTTGTAAGGATTTTTTTGTAGATAAATTTCAAATACCTCTTGCTAAAAGTTATGGAGCAGACGCTATACTAATAATTCTTGCTGGCGTCTCTGATAAACTTGCAAATGAATTATATGAAGAAGCTTTAAAATTAAATATGTCTATTATTGTTGAAGTTCACACTGTAACTGAGGCCAAAAAAGCTCTTAGATTTAAAGATGCCTTGATAGGAATAAACAACAGAAACTTAAAAACTCTAAAAACTGATATAAATACAACTTTTGATATTCATGATATTTTAGTTGGTCATTCAGGTCCTCTGATCTCTGAAAGTGGGATTAAAACAAAAGATGAACTTTTGGAATTATCTGATAAAACATCTATTAAAACTTTTTTGATTGGTGAATCACTTTTAAAAGATCTTGAAAATAATTCTATTTTTTCCGTTCTTTAGTCAAATAATCCTTTATTTTATTGGTTTTTTAACTATTGTTAATTTACGAGAACTTTTATAGAACATTGTTTGTACGATATTTGTTCTTATGCTAACAAAAAAACAAAAAAACTTGCTTTTATTTATCAACAAGAGGTTGAGAAGTTCTGGAGTTTCTCCTTCTTATGATGAAATGAAAGAGTCTCTTAATCTTAAATCTAAATCTGGTATTCACAGACTAATCAGTGCTTTAGAGGAAAGAGGTTTCATTAAAAGGCTAGCGCATAAAGCTAGAGCATTAGAGGTAATTAAATTACCCGAAACAGCTTCAGCTAATGATATTTATAATAATTTTTCTCCAAGTGTAATAAAGGGGGGATTAGATGACGAAAATCCATTATCTGATGATGCAGAAGTACCTGTTTTAGGTAAAATTGCAGCTGGTACTCCAGTTGAAGCAATACAAAACGAAGTCTCAAGAATACCATTGCCAACTAATTTAGAAAAAAATGGTGATTATTTTGGTTTAAAAGTTCAAGGTGATTCTATGATTGAGGCTGGTATCCACGAGGGAGATACTGTAATAATTAAAAGAACAGATACCGCTGATAATGGAAAAATAGTTGTAGCATTGATCGATGAGCATGAGGCAATGCTAAAAAGAATTCGAAAAAAAGGTAAAGTTATAGCATTAGAAAGTGCTAACAGAAATTACGAAACTAAAATTTTCGGACCCGATAGAGTAAAAGTTCAGGGAGTTTTAGTATCTTTATATAGAAACTTCTAAAAAAATAGTCTAAACCATTTTAATGAAAAAAGTAGCAACTAGATTTGCTCCATCACCTACTGGGCCTTTACATATTGGCGGTGTAAGAACAGCTCTATTTAATTGGCTTTATTCAAAAAATCAGAAAGGTAATTTTTACCTTAGAATTGAAGATACGGATAAGGAAAGATCAAAAGAAGAATACAAGAAACAAATAATAACGTCTCTTCAATGGATAGGTATTAATCACGATGGACAAGAATATATACAATCTCAAAAAATTAATGATCATATAAAAGTAGTTAATGAGCTATTAAAGAAAGGAAATGCATACAAGTGTTACTGCTCAAATGAGGAAATAGAAGAACAAAAAAAGAGAGCTAAACAAAAAAAAATTCCGTATGTCTATGATAGAAAATGGAGAGATAAGAATGAGAGTGAAGCACCAAATAATATAAAACCAGTAATTAGATTTAAAAGCAAAGTTACGGGAAAATCTGTCTTAAAAGACTTAGTGCAAGGCGATGTAGAGATTGAAAATAATACAATTGAGGATTTTGTAATTTTACGAAATGATGGGACACCAACTTATAACTTGTCTGCATCTGTTGACGATCACCAAATGAATATGACACACATAATCAGAGGGGACGATCACAAGATAAATACCTTTAAACAAATTCAAATCTATGAGGCGATGGGTTGGGATTTACCATCATTTGCTCATATACCTCTAATACATACAATAGAGGGGAAAAAACTATCAAAAAGAGATAAAGCGTCAACTTTAGAGGACTATTCTAAAATTGGTATAATACCTGATGCTTTAAGAAATTACTTACTTAGGTTGGGATGGTCTTTTGAAGATAAGGAAATTTTTACATTAGACGAAAGTATTAAGTATTTTAATTTAAAAGGTATTGGAAAATCTCCATCAAAATTAGATATGAGTAGAATTCTATCTATGAATGAACATTATATTAAAAATATTGATGAAAATGATCTTTTTAGTCAATTCGTAAATTACTGTGAGATCTTTAAAAGTAAAATTAAAACAGAGAAAAATGATAAGATTAAAAAATCTTTATCATTTCTTAAAAATAAAGCTAAAACACTTGAGGATATATTCAACAATAGCCAATATATTCTTAATGACGACGTTAATTTTAATAAAGAAGACCTTAAATTAATTGATGATAAAGCTAAAAAGATAATATCCGAATTTAATGAAAGAATTAATAAAATAAAGGAATTTAGAAGAGAGGATTTAGAACCAGTTGTTCAAGAACTAATAAAATCTAATAACACTAATTTTAAAGGTGTTGGTCAACCTTTAAGAATAGCATTAACAGGTTCAAAGTTTGGACCCGGTATTTATGATATAATTGTATCTTTAGGTAAAGATGAAGTCGAAAAAAGATTAGCTAATAAGACTATTGCTTAAAATTGAAGCTACCTCACTCGATGACGAGGTTTTAGATCTAATACCCTTTAAAGTTTGATTGCAATCTTCCAATTGTTTTTTTCTAATATCTGGATTTTTTAGCATATAAACAACTGAATTATAAATTTCTTTAGCATTGCATTCATTTTGAAGCAATTCAGGAATAACTTCTCTATTGTTAATAATATTTATAATGTTAGCAAATTTTACATTAACTAATAATTTAAAAATCATAAAATTTATAAAGTTTAATTTATAAATAATTATTGAAGGAACATTCGCATTACAAACTTGTAAAGATACAGTTCCAGACTTACATACGGCAAAAATAGAGTTCGATAATATCTCACTTTTAATGTTTTCATCTGAAACCACATCAATATTTCCTATGTTTAAAACTTTAATGTAATTAATTATTTGTTCTTTATTTTCATCTGTTGCGTGAAATACAAAATTATAATTATGATCTTTTTTGTTCATCAAAATAATAAATTGAACTAATATAGGTAAAAGAACATTTGTTTCTGAATTTCTACTACCTGCAAAAATTGATATTATTTTTTTATCTTTGGAAACAAGGTTGTTTATATCTGTCTTATTTAGACCTGTATTTTCAATTAATGGGTGACCAACAAAGGTGTTTTTTATATTTTCATCATCAAAGTATTTTTTTTCAAAATCAAATAATAAAAGGATATGATCAATAAATTTTTTTATCTTTTTAACTCTGTTTTTTCTCCAAATCCATACTTGCGGTGCCACGTAATGAATTGTTTTTATTTTTGGATTTCTTTTTTTTACTATTTCAGCAACTCTTAATGTAAAATCAGGGCTGTCAACACTAAATAAGATGTCAGGTTCAAATTTTAAAATTTCATCTACTGTCTGATTAATCCTTTTTTTAATTTTAAAGATATTTAATAAAACACTCGTAAAACCTAAATAAGTAATTTCTTTCAATTCAAAAATAGATTTAATACCAATCTTCTCTAAATTTACACCGCCTACAGATAAATATTCAATATCAGTATTGTCTTTTTGAATTTTGGAAATAGCAGTTGATGCAAGTCTATCACCAGACGGCTCACCCGTTAATACAAATATTTTTTTCATCTTACTGAAATAAAAATTTTACTTTTATTAGCAAATTTAATGCATTGAATTTTATCTAAAAAAATATTTTTTTTAGACTTCATAACTATACCTTTTAATCCGTATTTTTTGCAGTCTTTAAGCGTTTGAAGCCCTATAGTTGGCAAGTCCATCCTTAAATCTTGTTTTTTTTTTGGGAATTTAATCAAAATTCCACCTGAGTTTTTTTTTAATTTCGACAACATTTTTTTTGTACCTTGCCTGCCTTCCTTAGCAATAACTTTATTATCTTTTACTACTAATGCTTGAACATGATCTAAAGTATTTAACTTATTTAAAAATCTTATTCCTTGATTAATCGATCTGTTATCATTAATTGAGGGTTTTACCTTTGTAAAAACACCTTTTTTAGCATTTAATT
>CACBFJ010000013.1 GCA_902538495.1 uncultured Pelagibacteraceae bacterium
TATTTTTAACTAATCTATGAATATCAAATCCTAATCCATGAAAAGTTTTTGATGTTTTTATATCATCTAAATAAGTAATTTTATTATTTGAATTTTCCCCTGCAATAAATTTTATTTTGAGGTTTTGATTTAAAAACAATGTAGCTTCATCATTAATTTTTGATTTTTCTTTTATTGCAAGTTTATATAATTCTTTAAAATTAAAGGCTTGTGGTGTTTGTGTTAATAAAGAATTTTTCCTATTTAAGTTAAACACCTCACCTTTAACTTTATATTTAATCGAATCTCTTGAATTTATTATTGGAACAACAGCCATATTCTTTTTCAAATTTTTTGACATAGTTTTAAGTAATTTTATTGAAAAATTTGGTCTCGCAGCGTCATGAATATAAACATTTTTTGGCTTGTATTTATTTATGAATTTTAGAGCATTTAAGGAAGAATCTGATCTTTCTTTACCACCCTTAATAATATTTACTAATTTTGGATATTTCTTTTTTTTAAGGTATTCCACGTTGTTAGATACGATAATTATCTTTTTAAATAATTTAGATTTTAATGATTTTTCTACAGAATGATCTATAATTTCCTTATTCTTATATTTGTAGAATTGTTTAAGAAATTTTTTACCAAATCTCTTACTTTTTCCTGCTGCTAATATTACAAAATAGTTGTTCATTTGTTTAAATGCTATAATTCTAAATTATGTTAGATTTTTTGAAAAAAAATATATTTATAATCATTCTTTCTACTATCACACTATTTATTGGTTTTTTAACATTTTTAACATTCATTGACCGAAGTTTCATTGAATTAAATCAAAATAACTTACAATTTTTATTAATTCTTAATATCATTTTACTTTTCTTATTATTTGCATTTATTTTCGTTGAAATAAAAAAATCTATTAAAAACGATATTGATAAAGACGGTTTAAATTCTAATAAAAAATATATTACTTATTTCTCTCTTTTTACACTGATACCCTCAATATTAATTTCAATATTTTCATTATTCTTATTCTCTTTTGCTTTAGAAAAGTATTTTGATAAAAAAGTTACAACAGTTGTAAATAACTCTTATGAATTAGCAAAAAATTATGTCCAAGAAGTAAGAAATAAAGTTGAAGCAGATATTATATTGATTGCCTTTGATACCAATAAAAGTGCTAATTTTCTGAATAATGATGAAAAAGAGTATTTAAGATTTTTAAGAACCCAAAAACTTATAAGAAATGTTGATGAAATACATATTATCGATAAAGATAAGAAATTATTATTTACATCGGAACAAAAGATCAAATATCGTCCCCCAGTAGACAAAGCATTAAACCTAGTTTTAGATGACGATAGACCTTTAAAAATTGTTGACGCTCAAAATAATATATCTGCAGCAATTATAAGATTGCAAGCTTTCGAAGATCGTTTTTTATATGTTATAAAATTTTTAGATGAAAATATTTCTTCCTACTTATCTGAGTCTCAAGAAGCAATTAATTTTTATTATACTGTAGAGGAAAGAAGCACTGGAATAAAGATTTCATTTATTTTGATTTATATAATAATAGTCACTTTATTATTATTTATATCAATCACCATTGCTATCAGATTTTCATCAAGATTTTTTAGATCAATTAATAATTTAATAATGGCATCTACAGAAATTGGGCAAGGGAATTTAGACTCAAAAGTACCTGAGATTAAAACGGATAAGGATATGGAAATTTTGAATAAAAATTTTAATTCAATGATAAGCAGACTTAAAAATCAACAAGAAAAATTGATTATCAATGAAAGATATAAAGCTTGGGGTAACTTATCAAGAAAACTTGCGCATGAAATTAAAAATCCTTTAACCCCAATTCAATTAACTATCGATAGAATAAAAGACAAATACACTAATAAAATTTCAAATGAGGACCAAGCTCATTTTAAAGAAAATTTAAAGATTATTAATAATCAAATTAAACAGATTGAAAATCTTGTGAATGAATTTTCTGATTTTGCAAGAATGCCAAAACCAATTTTTAAGGAAAATGACTTAAACAAACTATTAAAAGAAAATATTAGGTTACTTTCTGAGATAGATAGCTCGATAAAATTAGAGCTAATATCTAAAAAGAATCAAACAGTTTTAGAATGTGATAGAGAACAAATAAATAGAGTATTTTTCAATTTAATTAAAAATTCTATAGAGAGTATTCAACAAAGATCTGAAAAAAACCCTAATTTTAATAAGAAAATATCAATTGAAATTTTAGATAATAATGACCATATTCAAATTGTTCTCATAGATAATGGTATTGGATTTAATAATTTAAATAATAGGATTGATGAAATTTTTACACCATATTTTACTACTAAAAAAAACGGAACAGGACTAGGTTTATCAATTGTAAATAAAATCGTAAATGATCATGGAGGCGAAATCAATTTTTACCCTATAAATGATGGTGCAAAAATAAAAATTGATTTTAATAAAAGATGGCAATAGAAATTTTAATAGTAGATGATAACGCTGATATAAGAAATATTCTCAAAGAATTAATACTTGATGCAGGTTATAAAACTAGAGTTGCTGCAAATTATAATCAAGCACTCGCAGAAATAGATAAAAAAATGCCAGACGTTGCAATTTTAGACGTCAAATTAGACAAAGGTGATAATGATGGTATTGAGTTATTGTCTCATATCAAAAAAAAAAATAGTGATGTACCAGTAATTATAATAACAGGCCATGCTAATGTTGAACTTGCAGTAAGTGCACTCAAACATGGAGCATTTGAATTTATAGAGAAGCCTTTTGACAAAACGAGACTTTTAAATTTTGTAAAAAGAGCTGTTGAAAATTTGAATTTAAAGTCACAGAATAAAGAATATGAAACAAAGTTATTCTATTCATATGATTTAGTTGGTGATAGTAAAAATATATCTTCGATAAGAGATCAGATTGAAAAAATTTCAATTACTGAAAGCCGTGTTTTAATAAATGGACCATCAGGTTCAGGAAAAGAATTAATAGCAAGAAAAATTCACAAAAGATCTAAGAGGAATAATAAACCTTTTGTTATTTTAAATGGTGCTTTACTTGATTCAAATAAATATGAATTAGAGTTATTTGGAGAAGAAAAAGATAATGGTTCCATATCTTACGGTGCTCTTGAAAAAGCTAATGAAGGAACTTTGCTAATTGATCAAGTTTCAGAAATTCCATTAGCAATACAATCAAAAATTTTAAGAGTTTTGACCGATCAAAAATTTAAAAGGTTAAATGGAAGTGGTGACATAAATGTAGATGTTAGAATCATCTGTTCATCAAGTAAAGATTTAAAAGAAGAAATAAAGATAGGTAATTTTAGAGAGGATCTTTACCATCGTTTAAATGTATTTGAAATAAATGTTAAGCCTTTGAATGAAAGAATTTCAGATATACCAATCTTAATAGATTATTTTTCTGGTCTTATTTCTGAAAGTTACAACATTGGTAAACTTGATATCGATTCTGACAATAGTTATATTTTAAACCACAATTGGAAAGGAAATGTAAGAGAGTTAAGAAATTTAATTGAAAGAATAGCTATTTTACAACCAGATACAAAAGATAAAGTATCAAATATTGTTAAAGAGTCTTTAAAAAACGATAATTACATTGAAAAAGTGAATGAAAATACCTTATCTGTGCCATTAAAAGAAGCTAGAGAAAAGTTTGAAAAAGAGTATTTAACGATGCAATTAAAAAAATTTAATGGAAATATATCTAAAACTGCAAACTTTGTTGGAATGGAAAGAAGTGCTCTTCATAGGAAGCTAAAAGGCTTGGGAATAAAAGAGTTTAATTAAATGAATATTATTATTTGTGGCGCAGGTAGAGTAGGTTTTACTATTGCAAAGCTATTAAGCGACCAGGGTCACTCCATAACTGTAATCGATCAATCTAGTGAAGATATTCAAAAAATAAACGATAGTTTAGATGTTAAAGCTATAGTTGGAAAAGCAACATATCCATCAATTCTTGAAAAAGCTAATGCACCAGAGACAGATATGATAATTGCCGTCACTAGAAATGATGAAATTAACATGTTAATTTGCCAAATTGCCTATTCTATTTTTAATATACCTAAAAAAATTGCAAGAATAAGATCCCAAGATTATTTAAATCCTAAATTTACTAGAGTGTATAGTAAAGAAAATTTACCTATTGATGTTATAATCTCACCAGAAATTGAAATTGCAAAATCTATTCAAAGAAAATTAGAAGCACCCGGAGCTTTAGATAGTGTTCCTTTTACCGATAACAAAATTAGGTTACTTGAAATTCTGATTAAGAAAAATTGCGAGTCAACAAATATTAAGTTTAATGAATTAACAAAAAAATACCCAAAATTAGATGCTAATATAATTGCAATTAACCGAGATGAAAAATTTTTTATACCTAAAAAGACAGATGCTGTTAAGGAAAATGATAAAATTTATGTAATCATTAATTCTTTACAAATGGGGGAAACATTACAAGCTTTTGGTCATAATGAAAGAATATCAAAAAAAATTTTAATAATTGGTGGTGGAAATATTGGTTTTAACTTAGCAAAAAATATAGAGGAAACTTTAGACACTGTAAGAGTAAAAATAGTTGAAAAAAATAAAGAACGTGCTGAATATTTAGCGAGTCAACTTAATGATACAATCGTTATTAATGGTGACGGTTTAGATGAAGAGGTTTTGGCAGAAGCTAACATGGAAGAGGCAGAAACCGTTTTAGCTTTAACAAACGACGATGAAGATAATCTGATGGTGAGTGTATTAGTCGAAAAATTTACTAAAGATCAAAAAGAAATAGAAGAAAAAAGAACAATGGCTCTTATTAACAAACCTAACTACTCATTATTACAATCTTCATTGAAGATTGATGATTTAATTGATCCAAGAATGAGCACAGTATCAAGTATTTTGAAACATGTACATAAAGGAACTATTGAAAATGCTTATACAGTATCAAATGGTGAATTTGAAATTATTGAAGCAGAGGTTATTGAGACGTCTGAACTAATTAATAAAGAATTAAAAAATTCAAATCTTCCAGATGAGTTAAGAATTGGCGCTATATTAAGAGATGATAAAGTTATTATTCCTAGATCAGATTTTATTTTTAAAAAGGATGATAGAGTTGTTTTCATTGTTAAAAAAGACACAATTCCGTTTGTGGAAAATATTTTCAGATTAAGTTCAGTTTAATTTAATGATAAAATTACAGGTTAAATATCTTAGTTTCTTTTTTGCAGTAATTTCTTTATTATCTTTTTTTAATATAATTTACTCTTATTACTTAAATTTTTACCTAAATCTAAATACTTACTATTACTGCTTAATTGCTTCTATTTTTCTTTCGGTGTTATTTATTAAGGTCAAATCTCGTGAAAAAAAATTTTCTATTTTCGATAAGATATTAACAGTTTTCTTTGGGTATCTACTTATACCTGTTATTCTATCAATACCTTTTTATTTTAGTATCTATAATTTAACTTTTTTAGATTCTTATTTTGAAGCCATTTCTGGTTTTACATCTACCGGATTTAGTATTTTTGATAATATTAAACATATAGACCAAAGTATTATTTTGTGGAGATCTTCCACTCAATGGATAGGTGGATTATATTTTCTTTTTTCGATCATATTCTTAATAGACATATATGACGAAAGTTTTAAAAAATCTTTAACTAATTATCTTTCATTTGATAGCAGTGAAATCTTTAAACAAGCTATTAAAATTTTTTTACTATATTCATTTTTAACATTAATCATCTTTCTAGTTTTAAACATATTTTCTGTTCGAACTTTCAACTCGTTAAATTTAGCATTTAGTTTAATATCATCAGGTGGCTTTCTACCCGATAATGATCTCACAAATATCATTAAAAATAACACGCAGATTATAATTTTATCTGTGCTGATGTTATTTTCCTTTTTTAGTATTTTCTTTAGTTATAATTTAGTTTTTTTAAGAAATAAAAATATTAACTTTTTTTATGAAGATCTTCACTTAATTGTTTATTTGACAATAATTGTATTAATTTTTCTTTTATTCTTTAGTTTTAACAAAGAATTTTCTGTGAATTTTTTGGCAATTGTGACTAGCATGTCAAATATTGGTTTCTCACTTAAAACCGATCAAACAAACATGAGTTTAGTTTTTTTGATTTTAGTAATAATTGGTGGATCTTTCTTTTCTACAAGTTCTGGTTTGAGATTTGTAAAAATTTATTCTTTATTTAAATATTCAATAAATCAAATCTTATCTTTTAGCAAACCCAAGAACGTTTTTATGAATAAATTAATATTTACTAATATTAATTTCAATTTTAAAGAGATTAACAAATATTTTTTGACGATCATTATTTTTATTATGTCGCTTTTTATATTCACTTCTATACTTAGTATCAGTGGAATAAGTTTTGAAAATTCTTTTAAATTATCAATTTTAACTTTAATGAATACTGTTAATTCATCCATATATGGATTGACAGATTTCAATTTTAATAATTTACATTTTTTAACAAAATACTGTTTTATTTTATTTATGATTATCGGTAGAATTGAATTATTAACAATTTTACTAATTTTAAAAAAATTTTTATTTAAAAATTAATATATAATTGATATGTATCGGTTATATTTTTGCGCCCTTAGCTCAGCTGGATAGAGCATCGGTTTTCTAAACCGAGGGTCGTAGGTTCGAATCCTTCAGGGCGCGCCAATATTCACATTTTTTTAATACTTTTCCTAATAATTTGCTTGACTTAATTTTTTTAAAATAACTTTTTTCAAAAACTTTTTCTTGAAGAGCGTTTTTTTACATGATTAAATTAAGGATATTCAAAACGTTGTTTTGAATTATTTGTTAACAAATAAATAATAACAGAAGGAAGAATAATGTTTAAATACTTAAAACAATTAACTTCTTTAGTTGCTATGGTAGCTGTGTTGTTTACTTTTACAACAGAGTCTATGGCTGCTAAAAAATCTAAAACACTTAAAAACACTCAAAAAAAGGGTTTTGTAAGATGTGGAGTATCTCAAGGTCTTCCAGGATTTTCTAACGCTGATGCTGCAGGAAATTGGACTGGTGTTGACGTTGACGTATGTAGAGCAGTAGCTGCTGCAGTATTAGGTGATGCAAACAAAGTTAAGTTTACACCACTAAGTGCTAAAGAAAGATTTACAGCTCTTACATCTGGTGAGATTGATATCTTATCAAGAAACACAACTTGGACTCTTTCTAGAGATGCTGATATCGGACTTACTTTCGTGGGTGTAAACTTTTACGATGGTCAAGGTTTCATGGTAAGAAAAAGTTCAGGTATTACTTCAACAGGCCAATTCAAAGATGGTATCTCAGCTTGTACAAACATTGGTACAACAACTGAGTTAAATATGAGAGACTTCTTTAATTCTAAAGGAATCAAGTATGAGCCAGTAGCATTTGAAAAAGCTGATGAAGTCGTAGCTGCTTACGATGCAGGTAGATGTGATACTTACACTACTGATAAATCTGGTTTAGCTGCTCAAAGAACAAAAATGAAAAACCCTGATGAACACATTGTTTTACCAGAAACTATTTCTAAAGAACCTTTAGGACCAGTTGTAAGACAAGGTGATTCAGTTTGGGAAGATATCGTAAGATGGTCTTTGAACACAATGATCGAAGCTGAAGAATATGGAATTACTTCAGCAAATGCAGACATGATGAAAACTTCTGACAATCCAGCAATCAAAAGATTAGTTGGAGCTGAAGGTGAATTAGGTGCTGCTTTTGGTCTTGACAATGACTGGAGCTTAAGAATTATCAAGCAAGTTGGTAATTACGGTGAAAGCTATAAGAGAAATATTGCTGACACTGGAATTTTGCCAGACAGAGGTCCAAACCAATTATGGACAAAAGGCGGAATACTTTACGTTCCACCTGCAAGATAATTTCAGTTTAAATTACTTAAAAAGGGCTAGATTTTTCTAGCCCTTTTTTTATAAATTCATATATTATCACATTTGTGAATCTGAAACTTAAAGACATTGTTCCTCAATTAATCACAGTTATAGCTGTGGTCTTAATTTTTGGTTTTTTTACTTACAACGCTCAAATCAATATGGAAAATAGAGGTATTGATTTTGGTTATGGTTTTTTATCACAAGAGTCCTCTTTTGATGTTCAATTTTCTTTAATTGAATACGACGGATCTCACTCTTATTTCAGAGCTTATTTAGTTGGGTTGTTAAACACAATACTTGTTTCAGTTATAGGTATAATTATCGCTACAATTCTTGGAGTAATAGTTGGTGTTGCGAGATTATCACCCAACTATTTAATAAATAAATTTGCAGCATTTTATGTAGAATTTTTTAGAAATATTCCTTTGTTGCTTCAAATCTTTTTTTGGTATTTTGCTGCTCTCAGAGCTTTACCACTTCCACAAGATGCAGAAGCAATATTTGGAGTTTTTTTCTTAACTATTAAAGGACTATATGTTCCTGCTTTTATTTGGCAAAATTTTAGTATTTTCTTTTATTCGCTTGTTGCAGCAGTAATAGCTATTATTGTAATACGGATTCACGCCAAAAAAGTTCAAGAAAATCAAGGTAAACAAATTCCAGTTTTTTTTATTTCATTAGGATTGATCTTTATTCTTCCTCTCCTAAGTTTTTTAATAGGTGGAGTAAAACTTTCATTTGAAGTTCCTGTTCTTAAACAATTAGCAACAACATCTTTTATATATGAAGGAGGAGTAAGTTTACCACCAGAATTAATTGCTTTAACATTATCCTTGTCTTTATATACAGCGACATTTATTGCAGAGTGTGTCAGAGCTGGAATTCAAGGAGTTGGAAAAGGTCAAAAAGAGGCGGCAGCATCAATAGGTCTAACACCCAATCAGGTGCTTAAATTAGTGATTATGCCACAAGCTTTAAGGATAATCATTCCACCAACAACCAATCAGTACCTTAATTTAACAAAAAATTCTTCTCTTGCAGCGGCAATTGCTTATCCAGATCTGGTCTTAGTTTTTGCAGGAACTGCATTAATGCAAACAGGTAAAGCAATTGAGATAGTCTCTATAACAATGTTTACTTATTTAACTCTAAGTATCTCGATTTCAATTTTAATGAATTGGTACAATAAAAGAATAGCAATACAGGAAAAATAATGTCTAAAATAAATTTCTTAAAACCTGATAGAGCAAATTTAAATACTTTTTTGTACCTAGGTTCTTTTTTATTTTTAATAAGCTTCTTGGACGTTTTTTTTAATTCTTTTTTTAATTTAAATTTAACAGGTTTTTTACCTAATTTTTTAAGCTTCGTATTACCCTTAGTATTAGGTTTTATAGGTCTATATTTTATTAGAATTGAATATAGCGGTATTAAAAGATTAGATTTATTAAATAAACATATAAACACCAATAATTTTAATGCTGTACTCTCGTTATTAATAATATTTATAATTATAAAATCTATTCCTCCGATACTTAGTTGGTTTGTCGTAGATGCTAGTTTTGCAGGTGATTCAAAAGATGTTTGCACAGGAACTGGCGCTTGTTGGACTTATATAAAAGTCTGGATGAGAAGATTTATGTATGGAATGTATCCAAATGCAGAACAGTGGAGAATTAATTTATCATTTATTTCTTTAGTATTACTCGGTTCTGTTGGTTATTTTGCTACCGATAAATTTAAGAAATATTTAACACTTTATTACGTAGTGATTTATCCTTTGATTGCTTTTCTATTTATCTTTTTCTTTATTTCAGGTGGTCCTGTCTTTTTTGATTTTTCATATGGAATAATAGCTGCAATTTTATCAATTATTATTGGTTTTTTTATTCCAGGAAGATTTAAGTTTTATTATTTTTTAATAGTTCCTTTAACACTTTATATTATTTTAAAATATTTTCTTTTTTTTGAGGAATATATTGAATTAGGTAAATTGGATGGTCTAAATTGGGTTGAAACGGGTGCATGGGGAGGTTTATCGCTAACATTTATTATTTCGTTTTTCTGTTTAATTTTCTGTTTTCCAATAGGTATGGCTTTTGCTCTTGGTAGAAGATCAGGTTTTCCATTGATTAGATATATTTCGGTTGGTTTTATAGAATTTTGGAGAGGTGTTCCGTTAATTACAGTTTTATTTATGTCAGCTGTTATGTTTCCAATGTTTTTACCTGAAGACTTTTTTATAGATAAATTGGTAAGAGCAATTATTGCTATTTCTTTATTTGAGGCAGCATATGTTGCTGAAGTTATTCGAGGCGGATTGCAGGCTTTACCAAGAGGACAATACGAGGCAGCCAAATCTTTAGGCATGGGTTACTGGAAAATGCATATTTTTGTGATCTTACCTCAAGCTTTAAAATTGGTTATACCTGGAATTGCTAATACATTCTTAGCATTAGTTAAAGACACTCCATTAATATTTGTTGTTGGTCTTTTAGAAATTGTTGGAATGCTGAATTTAGCTAAAACAAATCCAGAATGGTTAGGTTTTGCTATGGAAGGATATGTGTTTGCAGCGATAATTTTCTGGATTATTTGTTATGCAATGAGTAAATATAGTTATAATCTCGAACAAAAATATAAAACTGATAGATAAAATTTATGTCTGAAAATATTATCCAAATAAACAATATGAACAAGTGGTTTGGAGATTTCCAAGTATTAAAATCAATAAATTTGGAAGTGAAGCCAAAACAAAAAATTGTAGTTTGCGGTCCATCAGGATCAGGTAAATCAACTTTGATCAGATGTATTAATCGACTAGAGGAACATCAAGAGGGTAATATAATTGTTGATGGAACAGAATTAACAGAGGATACAAAAAATATTGAACAAATTAGAGCAGAAGTTGGAATGGTTTTTCAACAATTCAATTTATTTCCACATTTATCAATTTTAGATAACTGCACACTTGCACCAATTTGGGTAAAGAAAATGCCAAAAAAAGAAGCTGAAGAATTAGCTTTAAAACATCTAGAAAGAGTTCAAATTTTAGATCAGGCACAAAAATATCCTGGTCAATTGTCCGGCGGTCAACAACAAAGGGCTGCCATTGCAAGAGCTCTTTGTATGGAGCCTAAAATAATGCTTTTTGATGAACCAACTTCAGCTTTAGATCCTGAAATGATTAAAGAAGTATTAGATGTTATGGTTAATTTGGCAAAGCAAGGTATGACAATGATAGTTGTTACGCATGAAATGGGTTTTGCAAAAGAAGTGGCTGATCAAATGATATTTATGGACGAAGGTATGATAGTTGAAAAAGCAGATACCAAAGAGTTTTTTGCCAATCCAAAGAGTGATAGAACAAAACTTTTTTTAAGCCAGATACTATAGAACGTTACTTTTGCAAGAAATATTTCTCTATTTCAGGCCGAAGTAATGCTTGACAGATATTTAAAATCCACTGTTTTTCAGCTAAATAAAAAAAAAATATTGGTTGCAGTAGGTTCTAAAAACTAGTTGAATTATGTTTTATAAAAATATTAAGAGGGGTCTTAATGGAAGATAATTTTAATAAACATTTGGGCAATAAGCTTAAATTAAGAAGATTGGCTCTAGGTTTAACTCAAACAAAAGTGGCAAAAGCAATTAACGTCACATTTCAACAAATTCAAAAATACGAAAAAGGGACAAATGGTGTAAGTTCGATAAGATTATTACAACTTTCTAACTACTTGAAAGTACCAATTAATTACTTTTTTGAAGATTTTTCAGAATATTTATTAAATTTAGAAAAATCTCAACAGGGACATATGAATGTTAACTATAATTTTTTAGTTAAACTTTATTCTGAACTAAATGCAGATCAAAAATTAAAGTTTAATAAATCACTACAAGTTTCAAATAATATATCTAAAGTAGTGTAATTTTTGGCTCCTCGGGCAGGACTCGAACCTGCGACCAATTGATTAACAGTCAACTGCTCTACCAACTGAGCTACCGAGGAATGTAAATTGTCAACTTACTTTCTTTTTTAATTAAAACAAGATTTTTTTTGGAGGCAACGCCCGGAATCGAACCGGGATACAAGGATTTGCAATCCTCTGCGTAACCATTCCGCCACGTTGCCGTATGTTTTAGAAGATAGCTACAAGGAGTTTTATATTAAATATTTGCAATTAGTCTATCAAATAACGTTCCAATTTGATTATTGTTAATTTAGATTATTAAATTATAAACTAATTACACCCATGATAAGCGATAAATATATACATTCAAAAGTTGAAGATCGAATTTATGCTTATTGGGAAAAAAATAAATTATTTAAACCTAAAAAAAATTCCAAGAAGTATTCAATTGTAATTCCACCACCTAATGTAACTGGAAGTTTGCATATGGGCCATGCTTTGAATAATTCAATTCAAGACTTTTTAGTAAGATATTATCGTATGAATAATTATGAAACTTTATGGCAACCAGGAACAGATCATGCAGGTATAGCTACTCAAGCGCTTGTTGAAAAAAAATTAGAAAAAGAAAGTCTTACTAAAGCAACTCTTGGAAGAGAAAAATTTATTGATAAAGTATGGGAATGGAAAAATGAGTATGGCGATATAATAATCAATCAGTTAAAGAAACTAGGTTGCTCTTGTGACTGGTCAAGAAATGCTTTTACGATGGATAAAAATCTATCTAAATCTGTCTTAAAAGTTTTTGTAGAATTACATAAAAAAAAATTAATTTATAAGGCAGAAAAACTAGTGAATTGGGACACTGTATTAAAAACTGCTATTTCAGATTTAGAAGTTGACCAAAGAGAAATGAATTCGAAGATTTATTATATTAGATATCCATTAGAAAATTCCCCTGAATTTATAACTATTGCAACAACAAGACCAGAAACTATGCTAGGAGATACTGCGATTGCGGTTAATCCAAAAGATAAAAGATACAAAAAGTTCGTTGGTAAAATAGTTACAATACCAATTGTAGGTAGAAAAATAAAAATTATTAAGGATAATTATGCAGATCCCGATCAAGGAACTGGAGCTTTAAAGATAACACCAGCTCATGACTTTAATGACTATGACGTAGGTCAAAGAAATAAACTTGATATAATAAATATTTTTACTGAAGAAGGTAAAATTAATAATAATGCTCCATCAGATTATATCGGTTTAGATAGATTTGATGCTCGAAAAAAATTACTTAACGAGCTTAAAGAAAAAGATTTTTTTGTAAAAGAAGAGAATATTAAAAATAAAGTTCCATATGGGGATAGATCAAATTCTATAATAGAACCTTTTCTAACAGAGCAGTGGTTTGTTGATGCAAAAAAATTAGCCATCAAAGCAAAAAAAATTGTTAAAACAAAAAAAACAAATTTCTTTCCTAGTAATTGGTCTAAAACTTATTTTCAATGGATGAACAATATAGAGCCATGGTGTATTTCTCGACAGCTTTGGTGGGGACATCAAATACCGGCATGGTATGGACCTGATAAAAAAATTTTTGTAGCTATAAATGAGAAAGAAGCAAATAAGTTAGCAAAAAAACATTATAAAAAAGATGTTGAATTAATCAGAGATCCTGATGTTTTAGATACATGGTTTTCTTCAGGTTTATGGCCTTTTGCTACTCTAGGATGGCCAGATGAAAAACAGTTTGTTAAAAAATTTTATCCAACCACTGTTTTAGTTACTGGTTTTGACATTATTTTTTTCTGGGTAGCTAGAATGATTATGTTCGGCATGGAATTTTTAAATAAAGAACCTTTTAAAGATATCTATGTTCATGCTTTAGTTAGAGATGAGAAAGGACAAAAAATGTCTAAATCAAAAGGCAATGTTATTGATCCATTAGATATAATTGAAAAATATAGTGCAGATGCTTTAAGATTTACTTTACTATCTATGGCTTCCCCAGGAACCGATGTAAAACTTTCAGAGGATAGAGTTAAAGGTTACAGAAATTTTTTAAATAAATTATGGAATGCAAATAATTTTTTAATTACAAATAAATGCGATTTCAATAAAACAGATAAAACTCCAAAAACAACACTGAATATCAATAAATGGATATATTCTGAATTAATAGAAGTTAAAAATAAAATTCAAAAAAACATTGAGGACTACCGTTTTGATGAAGCTGCAAAAAATGCATATCAATTTGCATGGCATTCATATTGTGATTGGTATATTGAGCTTTCTAAAACAATTCTATACTCTAAAGACAAAAAAGCTCAAAAAGAAGTAAAAGAGGTATCCGCTTATGTTTTTAAACAAATATTAGTAATGCTACATCCTTTCATACCATTCGTAACCGAAGAAATATGGCTCAAAAATAAATTCGATAAATCAAATAAGAATTTTCTGATGTATAAGAATTGGCCATCTGCAAAAATTAAAAAAGATCAATCTCAAAAAGATGTTGAAAAAATCATAGATATTATTTCTGAATTAAGGTCTTTTAAAAATGAGCTTAATGTTAGTCCTGGCTCCTTTGTAGATATATCAATAAACAAAATAGCAAAAAAAAATAAGTCATTAATGAATAACAATGAGACAATTTTGAAAAAACTTGGGCGTATAAACAATTTTTTTGATAAAGATCAAAATAAACCATCTGCAACAATGGTTATTTCAGGTGATATTTTTAAGATTTATTTTGATGAAAATGTTGACTTAAATTTAATTAAAGAAAATTTATTAAAACGACAAAGAAAACATCAAGATGATTTAGACAAGATATCCGAACGATTATCGAATAAAAGTTTTGTTGATAGAGCACCAAAAAATATTGTTGAACAAGAAAAAACTAACTATAGTAACTTGAAAGATGATATTAAAAAGATATCTTTAACAATTGAAAGTTTATAATGCGGAAATTTAATAAGAAAAAACTACCAAGTAGACATACATCTCTTGGTCCTGATAGAGCCCCTCACAGATCATTCTATTATGCTATGGGTGAAACTGAAAAAGATGTTTCAAAACCATTTATTGGTGTTGTCTCAACTTGGAATGAAGCTGCACCTTGTAACATAGCTCTAATGAGACAAGCTCAATCAGTTAAAAAGGGTGTAAGAGCCTCTGGTGGTACACCTAGAGAATTTTGTACAATTACAGTCACTGATGGTATTGCAATGGGTCACGAGGGAATGAAATCTTCATTAATTTCAAGAGAAGTGATAGCAGATAGCGCTGAATTAACGGTTAGAGGTCATTGTTACGATGCATTAGTAGGTATCGCAGGTTGTGATAAATCTTTGCCAGGTTTAATGATGTCGATGGTTAGACTGAATGTACCAAGTGTATTTATTTATGGTGGTTCAATACTACCAGGAAAATATAAAGGTAAAGATGTAACTGTAGTTGATGTTTTTGAAGCTGTTGGAAAACATTCCTCAGGACAAATGTCAGCAAAAGAATTAAGGAAGTTAGAATTAGTTGCTTGTCCTACAGCTGGAGCTTGCGGAGGTCAATTTACTGCTAATACGATGGCGTGTGTGTCTGAGGCTATTGGTTTAGCATTACCTTATTCTGCGGGAACACCTGCCCCATACGAAGAAAGAGACAAGTATGCAAAAGCGAGTGGCCGAATGGTTATGGAATTATTAGCTAAAAAAATTAAACCAAGAGATATTGTAACAAGAAAAGCATTAGAAAATGCTGCAACAATTGTAGCTGCAACTGGAGGTTCAACTAATGCTGCATTACATTTGCCAGCTATTGCAAATGAAGCAGGAATAAAATTTGATTTAATGGATGTTGCAAAAATATTTAAAAGAACGCCTTATCTTGCAGACTTAAAACCAGGTGGAAAATATGTTGCAAAGGATATGTGGTTAGCAGGTGGTGTGCCGATGCTTTTAAAAACTTTATACGATGGTGGTTATATTCATGGTGATTGTATGACAGTTACAGGTAAAACAATGAAAGAAAATTTAAAGGGAATTAAGTTTAATCCAAAACAAAAAGTATTAAGAGCTCACAACAAACCCTTATCACCAGATGGTGGTGTAGTAGGTTTAAAAGGTAATTTAGCTCCAGAAGGTGGAATTGTTAAAATTGCAGGACTAAAAAAATTACAATTTACAGGAAGAGCAAGATGTTTTGATAATGAAGAAAGTGCAATGAAAGCAGTACAAAGTAGAAAATATAAAGATGGTGATGTAATTATTATTAGATACGAAGGTCCAG
>CACBFJ010000014.1 GCA_902538495.1 uncultured Pelagibacteraceae bacterium
TATCTTGTAAAATCTTTAAATAGTTTCATTCTTGATTTTTCAGGCAAATTATTATTCCTATATTTTCCCGTTAAGTAACCAAATGCTAGTGGTGAATAGGCTAACAATCCACTTTTCTCTCTTACCGAAATTTCTGCTAATCCAACTTCATAAGATCTATTGAGCAAATTATAAGGGTTTTGAACAGACATCATTTTAGGAAGATTTTTTAACTTAGAGATTTCAAGAAATTTTGACAAACCCCATGCTGTTTCGTTAGACAACCCTACGTATCTAATTTTTCCCTGCTTAATAAAATTTTCTAGACTTTCAAGTATTTCCTCAAATGGTGTCCAGTCATTATCGTTTTCATCGTGCTCGTAACCGTGTTTTCCAAAAAAATTAGTATTTCTCTCGGGCCAATGAAGTTGATATAAATCTATGTAGTCTGTTTTTAACCTTTTAAGGCTTTCTTCTAAAGCATCTGAAATTTTCTTTTTTCCAAAATTATTTCCACCACCCCGAATATATTTATTTGAGGTATTTCCACAGACTTTTGTAGCAATTACAACTTTGTCTCTTTTATTTGTTTTTTTAAACCAGTTTCCAATTATTCTCTCTGTTTCACCATAAGTTTCTTTTCTCATGGGAATTGAATAAATTTCTGCTGTATCCCAAAAGTTTACTCCATGATCTAATGCCCAGTCCATTTGCTCGAAACCTTCTTCTTCCGTATTTTGTTCTCCCCAGGTCATTGTACCGAGACAAATTGTACTAACTTCAAGATCAGTATTACCTAATTTTTTGTAATTCATTGTGGTTTTAAAGTGTTAATATTTATTAATCTTTTAAGGTATCTTGAATAATTAGTAAAAGACTATATATCTATAGCAATTATGGAATTTGATAAAAAAGGAATTTTAGCAAGAGCAAAAGCTGCAGCGCAAGAGACAACTGCGGTTATGGATGAAGGCTTAAGAGCCTATATGCTAAAAGTTTACAATTATATGGCAACCGGAGTTCTTTTAACTGGGATTGTAGCTTTATTATCCTTTAAGATGTCGGTAGTAACTGATGCAGGTGGTTCTATTGTTGCATTAACGAGTTTTGGTTCAGCAATTTATATGTCCGGATTGAAATGGGTTGTCATGTTAGCTCCATTAGCAATTGTGTTTTACATGAGTTTTGGAATAAATAAAATGAGTGCTGGAAAAGCACAAACTACTTTTTGGGTATTTGCCGCGTTAATGGGATTATCTCTTTCATCAATATTATTAGTGTATACTGGTTTGAGTGTAACTAGAGTTTTCTTCATATCTTCAGCAACTTTTGGTGCGATGAGCATTTATGGATATACAACAAAAAGAGACTTAACGAAATTGGGTTCATTCTTGATGATGGGATTGATTGGAATTATCATTGCTTCGTTGGTAAACATTTTCATGAAATCATCTATGATGTATTTTGTTATTTCAATTTTAGGTGTGCTTATATTTGTTGGATTAACCGCTTATGATACACAAAAAATAAAAAATATGTATGTAGCAAGTGATACTGGTGAATTAATGGGTAAAAAGGCTGTAATGGGTGCTTTAACCTTATATCTTGATTTCATAAATCTATTTATTATGCTTCTTAGACTTTTTGGTCAAAGAAGATAACGTTAATCTGAAAGTTTTTTCCAATTAGTATTTTTCAGCAAATTACTTAGATTGTCAGAATTTTTTAAAATCTTGCCATTTGTATCAGTAATCAAATATCTTAAATTTTTGTTTTTTGGTTTAAAATTTTTACAGATTTTATATAGAGCGTTTTCAGCAGCATTCTTAAAAACACTAAACCCAACCTGTCTACTGGAAATATTTAATCCATAATCTTTCCAAGATCCTTCAGAAACCATTTTAGCATATAAATCCAGAATTATTTTAAGTTCGTTTTTTTCAAAAAAATATTTTTCATCGATGCTTTTATTGTGTGTATTATTTATGATTAATCGTAAGTTTTTATTCATTAATTTTATATTTATTAATTAAACTGATCTGAAAAGCAGTGAAAATAAATGTGATAGGTAATAAGCCCCATACTTTAAAGTTAACCCAAAACTCCTCAGTTTGAGTTCTCCATACTAACTCATTCAAAACTGCCAATCCAAAGAAAAAATATATCCATCTTTTATTCAATATTTCCCAGCCTGTATCTGATAATGAAATTGAACCACCCATAATTTTTTTAAGCACAGGCTCTTTTGTAA
The DNA here is from genome assembly GCA_902538495.1 of uncultured Pelagibacteraceae bacterium. Classification (GTDB taxonomy): domain Bacteria; phylum Pseudomonadota; class Alphaproteobacteria; order Pelagibacterales; family Pelagibacteraceae; genus Pelagibacter. The sequence goes on from CACBFJ010000014.1 coordinate 2,231, forward strand.
AATATCTACCAAATATTAGAGATAATCCGAATAAGATATTTATAATAGTTGGTTTAATATAAATGAAAACTGGATTATCAAAATAGATAGTCAGTCCACCAAATAATGTAATTAGTATTCCACTAATTAAAGGAACTTTAGGAATTTTTTTCTCTAGCATCCACATAATTATAAGTGCGATAATAGTTGCAATTATGAAAGGTGGTATCGCAATCTTTAAATCTTTGTCACTATCGTAATAGTAGTAAAAAAAAATTATAAGCGGTCCAAAATCTGTAAGAAATTTAATTAAGGATTTATTCACAAAAAAGATATTAACATAAATAAAATTTAACAAAAACTTTATATTTTTTCCTATTGATTTTTATTTTTAAATACCCATACTCTCTTTGATGGCAATTCAAAAAGCGAAGTTTTCAATTGGTGACATTGTAAAACATAAACACTTTGAATTTAGAGGTGTAATTTATGATGTTGATTTTGAATTTAATAATTCTGAGGAGTGGTATCAGTCTATTCCGAAAAATGTTAGACCAAGAAAAGATCAACCATTTTATCATTTATTGGCTGAAAATGATGAAATTACATATGAGGCGTATGTCTCAGAGCAGAATTTATTAGTAGACGATTCTAATGAGCCCATAAAACACCCGCTTATAGAGGAAATTTTTTCTGGTAAAAAAGGCTCAAGTTATTTCAAGCAATCTAACTAAAATCCATTTTTTAAACACAATTAGCTCAAAACTTAGACACACGATCCTTCTAAAAATAATATAATTCGATCAAGGATGCTAAAGTTTTACCCTTCGTTATTATCTCCCTCTGCATTCTTGATCGGATAATTTTTCACATTATATTCAGCGTATGAATTAGTATATATCTTTATATGTTTAAACACTTTGAACCAAACAAAATATTTTCAATCACTTCCAAAGCCCCGAGATATGTCCTTTATCTACTTGTAATCGTTTTGACTATCGGTCTTATTGAGTCTTTATTATTGTCCCCCGAGGACTATTTGCAAAGTCATACTGTTAGAATTATGTATGTTCATGTACCCGCAGCATGGTTAGCACTTGGAATTTTTTCTTCAATCACATTTTTATCGGTAACTGGTTATATTTTTAAATTAAAAAACTTTTTTTTAATCGCTAAAAGTTTAGCTCCATCAGGTTTCATTTTTAATATTATTGCTTTAGTCACAGGATCTATTTGGGGTAAACCAACATGGGGAACATGGTGGGCTTGGGATGCTAGAATTACTTCTATGTTAATTCTTGCACTTTTTTATTTAATGTTTTTAATGGCTTGGAGAATTTATGATAAAAAAGAACAAGTTTTTAAAATTACCTCAATCATAACAGTTATAGGAATAATAAATGTTCCAATTATTAAGTATTCTGTAGATTGGTGGAATACGCTTCATCAGCCAGCGTCAATAAATATTTTGTCAAAATCTACAATTCATTCTTCAATGTTGGTTCCTTTAATGATTATGACTGCGGCATTTGCCCTATTCTCGTTGTTAATTTTTTTAATGAAATATAATACAGAACTGATAAAAATCAAAAACAAGGGTTTAGACAGATTATGATTACTGAATTATTTAATATGAGTGGATATGGAATTTATGTTTGGAGTTCATTTGCTTTTACTTTTTTAAGTTTTATTTCTTTATATGTCGTTACTAAGAATCAGTATGTAAAAGAAAAAAATAAGTTTATAGCTAAATTTGGGAACCTAAACGCTGAAAGAGCTGCCTCTGCTAAACTACAAAGAATTAATAGAGAGATTTTGTCCAACACTTCAACAATTTAACTTTTTAAACCATGTATGGTCGTAAAGTTAAACTAAGATTTTTTTTCGTTTTCTTAATTATTATTACATTAAGTTTGACAGTATTTCTTATTCTAAAATCTTTGGAAGAAAATGTTATTTATTTTAAATCTCCATCTGAGGTAAAAGTTTTATCTGAAAAGAAGCAGAAAAAGATTAGAATTGGAGGAATGGTAAAAACTGACTCGATTTCTATTGTAAATAAAGAATTAAGTTTTGTTATCACAGACTTTAAAAGTGAAATTAACGTTGTTTATTCAGGACTAATACCTAATCTTTTTGAAGAAGGTAAAGGTGTTGTTGCAGAAGGATTTTTAAAAGATGAAAATTTTTTTTCGGCAACCAAAATTTTAGCTAAACATGACGAAAATTACATGCCTCCCGAAGTTAAGGCTGTTTTAGAGGAGAAATAAAATGTCAAGTTTAATTGGATATTATTCTTTAATTTTTGGCGTTGGTATTTCAATTCTAGTTATATTCTTTTCAATTAAAAATTTTAATGACACTCAAAATCTTGACATTAAAGTAATATCATTAGTCTTCTTACAACTTTTATTCGTGATAATAAGTTTCTCAGGTTTAATTTTATCTTTTGTAAACTCTGATTTTAGTAATGAGACAGTTTTTAATCATTCCCACACGACTAAGCCTCTTTTTTATAAAATCTCAGGTACTTGGGGCAATCATGAAGGAAGTCTATTACTATGGTTGTTAGTTTTAACATTATTTATATTTGTTTTTTTGTTGAAATCCAAAAATCAACCAAACCAATATAGAATTCTAACTTTATTATTTCAGCAAATAATAATATTAGGTTTTTTTATTTTTCTGATACAAACCTCTAATCCTTTTAATCATATTTTTCCGGTCCCAAAAGAGGGATTAGGTTTAAATCCTATATTGCAAGATCCTGCATTAGCAATTCATCCACCAATTTTATATTTAGGGTACGTTGGAACCTCTATAATTTTTTCCTCGGCACTTGCAGCAGTTTGTTCAAATAATATTACAAAAATGTGGGCGTCACATATAAAAAAATGGGTTTTAGTCTCTTGGATTTTCTTGACTTTAGGAATTTTACTTGGATCTATTTGGGCTTATTATGAGTTAGGTTGGGGAGGTTTTTGGTTTTGGGATCCGGTTGAAAATGTATCTTTAATGCCATGGTTTGCACTAACAACTTTATTACATTGCGTACTAGTTTTAGAAAAGAAACTAATTCTTACCTCGTGGGTTGTTATTTTATCAATTGCAACTTTTACCTTAAGTATGTGTGGTACTTTTCTGGTTCGGTCGGGTATTTTAAATTCTGTCCACACATTTGCCAACGATCCAGAAAGAGGTTTGTATATTCTAATATTTTTATTTATTTTGATATTCTTATCTTTTTTTATTTTTTTAATTTTTCACAAAAGCGAAAACAATAACACCAAAACTTTCTATTTATTAAGCAAGGAAACATCAATATTAGTAAATAATTGGTTTATGATGTATTTTTTATCTGTTGTTTTAATCGGTACAATTTATCCGATATTTTTAGAAGTAATTTCATCTCAAAAAATATCTGTAGGTCCACCATTTTTTAACAAATTGATACTACCTTTTTTAATTCCTTTTATGTTGGCGATGGCAATAGGTCCTAAATTAAAGTGGATTAAATCAGATCTTGAAGACAAAATTTATTTAATTTTGTTTTTTATTATTTCTTTAATTTTATCCATATTGATAATTAGAAATTTAGATATTAATTTTCTTTATAATACAGTTTTAACCACTGCAGCTTTTTATTTGTTTTTTATTACTCTTAGAGATTTTTTTCATGCAAAATATAGAAACCTATCACAAATAATAGCGCATTTTAGTTTTAGCATTTTAATACTAAGTATTTTATTTAATAATATTTTCTCATCTGAAATTATTACAAATTTAAAAATTAATGAGACTTACCAAGATCAAAATTTGAAGATTAATTTTGAAAGCATTGAACAAGAAAATAAACAAAATTTTAAAGCTATTAAGGGAAAGTTTACTGTAGAGGATCAAAGTGGATCAATTGAAGTGATGCAACCTGAATTAAGAATATATAATCAACCAAATATTGTTACTAGTGAAGCAGATATTAAAACAAATATATTCACTGATAAATTTATGACAATGAATTATGTCCAAAATCAAGATTATTTTAATATTCGTTATCAAGTAAAACCATTTATGATTTGGATTTGGATTTCTACAATTCTATTATGTTTCAGTGGTAGTTTAAGTTTTATTAGAAAAAAGTATGAAAGCTAAAATTTTTCCTATATTCTTAATCATTACATTCTCAATAATTTTTTATGTTTTTTATAAGGGTTTACAAAATTCTAATATTTATACTCCTGAAATTAAATCAGAAATCAAAATTCCGAATTTTGAGACAAAAGAATTTTTTTCAAAAGACATCGTAAATTCAGATCAAATTTTTACAGGGAGTGAATACTATTTGTTAAATATTTGGGCATCGTGGTGTATTCCTTGTCAAGAGGAACATAAGTATCTAATAGATTTAAGTAAAAAAGAAAATATTAAAATTATTGGACAAAATTATAAAGATAATTTTGTTAATGCTAAAAATTTTTTGGTAAAGTTAGATAATCCATACGATTTAATTTTTTCTGATAATGATGGCACGATAGCAATTGAATGGGGTGCATACGGAATACCTGAGAGCTTTTTAATCAAAAATAATCAAATAATAAAAAAAATAATTGGTCCTTTGAATGAAAAATTATTTTCTGAGATAAAAGAATTGACCCAATGAATATTTTAAAGCTTTTAATTACAGTTATTTTTTTGATTAATTTTTTTTCCTCTGATTTAAAAGCTAAAAATTTAGGAAATGAAATTACAAAAAATTTAAGATGTTTAATTTGTCAAGGACAATCAGTATATGACTCAGATTCTGAATTTGCTAATAGTTTAAAAATTTTAGTAGAAAAAAAATAGATGATGGTTTAAATGAAAAACAGATATACGATTATTTGAAAAATAAATATGGAGATTGGATTTTGTATGATCCAGGATTCAATAAAAACACCTATTTTCTTTGGTTATTGCCGATATTGATGTTTGTATTCGGAGGTGCAATAATACTTAGAAAAGTTATATTAAAAAAAAAAAAATTATGAAACATCTAAGAATTTGTTACTTGGTTATATTGTCTTTTTTAATTTCTTCCTCAATTTTTGCGGAAGATACTAAAGTTAATGACGATAATACAAAGTTTAATATTTATTCGGGTATGTTTGATTTTAGTGATAATGGAAAGAGATCAACTTTAATTGGTTTCCAACACCAAAATACTGATTTAAATAGAAATACTTTTCTTGGTAATCTTTCTCCAATAACAGGTTTTATGTTTACTGCTGATAGTGCGGCTTATTTATATACCGGCATACAAGCACAATATTCTTTGGGAGCATTAAATATTACACCTAGTTTTACTCCAGGTCTTTATAATCAGGGAGACGGGAAAGATCTTGGACACTTATTGGAATTTAAAAGTGAGGTTCAAATTTCATTAAATTTTTCAAAAAATAGCCAATTAGGCATTTCATATAACCATTTATCCAATGCTAGCTTAGGTGATAAGAATCCTGGGGCAAATAGTTATATGTTTAATTTTTTTAAAACCTTTTAAAAAAAAAATTTATGATATTAAGATTAAAAGACTGTCACAATTTTGGTGATTTTAGAAAACTTGCTAAGCTTAAATTACCATCACCCATTTTTCATTACATCGATGGCGCGGCTGATGATGAAATTACATACGCGCGAAATACGAGTGCTTTTGATGATGTTGACTTGGTTCCAAATGTTTTACGAGGCGTTGAAGAAGTTGATTTATCCACTACAATATTTGGTAAAAAATTAGATTTACCATTTTATCTTTCACCAACAGCACTACAAAGACTTTTTCATTATGATGGTGAAAGAGCAGTTGGAAAAGCAGCCAAAAAATTCAATACCATGTTTGGTGTTTCTGCTTTAGCCACAGTCAGTGTTGAGGAAATTTCTTCAATGATTGACACACCTAAGATGTTTCAATTTTATTTTCATAAAGACAGAGGTTTAAACGACTCTTGCTTAGAAAGAGCAAAAGCTGCAAAATTTGATGTTATGGCTTTAACAGTTGATACCATTACTGGAGGAAATAGAGAGAGAGACTTGAGAACAGGATTTACCTCTCCACCAAAGTTAACTTTAGCAAGTTTATTTAGTTTTGCTACTAAACCAATGTGGGGAATTAATTATCTTACAAAAGGTAAGTTTGAATTACCTCATTTACAAGATTTTGTGAAAGAAGGTACCGATGTTAACTCATCAATTGGAAATTATTTTTCAACTATGTTGGATCAATCTATGAATTGGAAAGACGCTGAAAATCTTTGTTCTAAATGGGGAGGTCATTTCGCTCTCAAAGGAGTTATGAGTGTAGAAGATGCAAAAAGAGCAGTAGACATAGGATGCACAGGTATAATGGTATCAAATCATGGTGGAAGACAGTTAGATGGATCTAGATCGCCTTTTGATCAACTTGCAGAAATTGTTGATGCAGTTGGTGATAAATTAGACGTAATTTGTGAAGGTGGAATTCATAGAGGTACACATATGCTTAAAGCATTATCATTAGGTGCCAAGGCTTGTTCAGGAGGAAGATTATATCTTTATGCTTTAGCAGCTGGTGGTCAAGCAGGTGTAGAAAGAGCTTTAGAAAAATATAAAGCTGAATTAGTGCGTGATATGAAACTTATGGGCTGTACAAAAATAAGTGATTTAAGTAGAAATAATCTAAGATTCAGAAAATAGTGAGTTTAAAAAATTGCTATAATTTTAAAGATTTTAGAAATTTAGCAAAAAAAAAATTACCTTCACCAATTTTTCATTACATAGACGGAGGCTCAGATGATGAAGCTACTTTAAGAAGAAACACAGAATCATTTAATGAATGTGATTTAGTTCCGAATGTGTTAGCAAATGTTGGTAAACCTGACTTAACAACAACTTTATTTGGAAGGAAAATAGATATGCCAATTTTTCTTTCTCCAGCCGCAATGCAAAGACTTTATCACGTTGATGGTGACAAAGCATCAGCAAGAGCAGCAGAAAAATTTGGAACTTTTTATAGTATGTCTTCAATGAGTAATAATTCTATTGAGGAGATAGCCAATATTTCTGGTGGTCCAAAATTATTTCAACTTTATGTTCATAAAGATAAATCAATCACAGATGATTTGATTAATAGGTCAAGAAGATCAGGATTTGATGCAATGTGTTTGACTGTAGACACATTGGTAGCTGGAAACAGAGAAAAAGATCATAGAACAGGATTTACAACACCTCCAAAACTTACATTAAAAAGCTTAATGAGTTTTGCAATGAGACCTAATTGGGTTTTTAATTATTTAACTGGAAAGAAATTTGAACTCTCAAATGTTAAAAAAAAAACAGACAAAGGAACGAACATTGCAAAATCAGTTATTGAGTATATTAATGAGCAGTATGATCCACTGATGGGATGGAAAGATGCAGAATATTGTGCAAAAAAATGGAATGGACCATTTGCTCTAAAAGGAGTTATGTCAGTTGAGGACGCAAAAAAGGCTGTTGATATTGGCTGTACTGCTATTATGATCTCAAATCATGGAGGTCGACAGCTAGATGGCTCTAGATCACCTTTTGATCAAGTGAAAGCAATTTCAGATGCAGTTGGAGATAAACTTGAGATTATTCTAGATGGAGGTATTAGAAGAGGCACGCATGTTCTAAAAGCATTAGCAGCTGGCGCAAAAGCATGTAGTTTTGGTAAAATGTTTTTGTTCTCTTTGGCCGCAGGGGGTCAGCAAGGTGTTGAACATTTACTTAAAAATATGCACGATGAGATTTATAGAAATATGGTTTTAATGGGTTGCAAAAGTTTAAAAGAGTTGAATAGTTCAAAATTAATCTATAGAAAATAGAGGGGTAATTATGAAATTAGCAAAAAGTTTAGATAGATTAGGCACAGAGTCTGCATTTACTGTTCTTGCAGAGGCAAAAAAATTAGAGGCACAAGGAAAGCCAATGATTCATTTGGGATTAGGACAGCCAGATTTCAAAACTCCTAAACATGTTGTTGAGGCTGCTAAAAAAGCACTAGATGATGGACATCATGGATATGTTATGTCAAATGGTATCCCAGAATGTCGTCAAGCTGTTACAAGGTGGATTAAAAAACGTTACAATGTAGATATTAATTTTGAAAGAATTCTAATTATGCCTGGTGGAAAACCTACCATGAGTTATGCCATCCAATGTTTTGGTGAACCAGGAGCAGAGATTATACATCCAACACCTGCTTTTCCAATTTATGAGTCAATGATAAACTATACAGGTTCAACTTCTGTTCCATATGACTTAACGGAAAATAAAGATTTAAAATTTGATCCAGATAAAATATTATCTATGATAACAGATAAAACTCGACTGTTAATTCTAATAAATCCAAATAATCCAACTGGAAGCTTTGTTGAAAAAAAAGACGTGGATGTTTTAGCTGATGGTCTGAAAAAGCACCCTCATGTTACGATACTTAGCGATGAAATTTATAGTAGACAAATTTTTGATGGAAAAGAAATGCCAACATTTTTCAACTATCCAGAGTTAAGGGAAAGATTAATTGTATTAGAGGGATGGAGTAAAGCTTATTCTATGACTGGGTGGAGACTTGGTTGGAGCTTTTGGCCAGAACATTTAGTCGAACATGTTAATAAATTATTAATTAATAGTGTTTCGTGTGTTAATGCTGCTGCTCAATTTGCTGGTATTGCTGCTTTAGATGGACCAGACGACTCAATTGATGCAATGATGGAAAAATTTACTCAAAGAAGAGATTTAATTTATAAAGGTTTAAATGATTTACCAGGTGTGGAATGTAGTTTACCTGGAGGAGCTTTTTATGCATTTCCTAAGGTAATTGGTACTGGCATGAATGGTGCAGAGTTTGCAAGAAAGGCTATGCATGAAGCAGGAGTTGCAATAGTTCCTGGATCAGCTTTTGGTGAAACTTGCCAAAATTACGTTAGATTTAGTTTTGCAGCATCAAGAGATAATATTTCTCAAGCTCTTGAAAATATAAAGAAAATGCTGACTAAATAAGCTGTATTTTTACTAAAATTTTTATTAATATTTATCAATGAACGATCAAGTACAAGCTGAGTTAAAAAAGATTTTTAACGGTAGATTTTCAACATCAGTATCGACTAGAGCAAACTATGCAAGGGGTGAAGATACGTATGATCCTATTCTATCAAAGGCAGTTGTATTTCCTGAAACTAATGAGGAAGTTTCTAAGATATTAAGCCTTTGCAACAAACATAAAATCCCAGTTGTTCCTTTTGGGACAGGAACCTCTTTAGAAGGAAACGTTGTGGGTCATGACAAGGGAATCACAATTAGTCTTGAAAAAATGAATAAAATTTTGAGTGTCAACGTTGAGGATTTTGATTGTAGAGTTCAAGCTTGTGTAACTAAAGAGCAGCTAAATGATTATTTAAGGGAGGATGGAGTTTTCTTTCCTATCGATCCAGGAGCAAATGCAGCTATAGGCGGTATGGCGTCGACCTCAGCTTCGGGAACCATGGCAGTAAAATATGGCACAATGAAAACTGTAATAACTGGTTTAACTGTAATTTTGCCTAATGGAGATATTATTAACACAGGTAGCAGAACTAAAAAAACCTCAGCGGGCTACAATTTGACAAACTTATTTATTGGTTCAGAGGGAACTTTGGGGATTATAACAGAAATTCAATTGAGATTATCCCCAATACCAGAGAGTATCATGTCAGCTGTATGTCACTTTCCAACTCTAGAAAGCGCGGTTCAGACTGCCCAACAGGTTATTCAATATGGTGTGCCTATTGCTAGGATTGAAATGCTCAATAAAGATCAAATGGAAATTAGTATTAATTACTCAAAACTAAAAGATATTGAAGCAGTACCAACTTTATTTTTTGAGTTTCACGGAACAGAGGGGTCAAATAAGGAGAATATAAAAATTGTTGAGGAAATTTCAAAGGATAATAATGGAAGTTCTTTTAAATGGGCAAAAGATTTAGAGGAAAGAAATAAACTTTGGAAAGCTAGGTGGGATGTTTATTACTCTGTTAAAGCATTGATCAATAATGGGAGAGTTTATTCAACGGATGTTTGTTTGCCTATTTCTAAAATCACTGAGTGTGTAAATTTTGCTGAGGCGCAAACAAAAAAACTTGGTTTGAGAGCTCCAATGGTAGGTCATTTAGGTGATGGAAATTTTCATGTGATTTTACCTTATGATCCAAAAGAAGAAGGAACCTATAATAAAATAAGAGACTTTAGTGATCTTTTAATTGAAAAAACTTTGGAACTTAATGGTACAATAACAGGAGAACACGGAGTTGGATTACACAAAAAAGCTTATCTATTGAAGGAACATGGTGACTGCATTCCATTAATGAAATCTATAAAAAGAAGTATTGATCAAAATAACATTATGAATCCTGGTAAGATATTTGATCTTAACTAGTTAAATTTAGGTATTTTATGAAAAAAATTCTAATTACAAGAAAGTTGATTAAAGAAAGCGAAGACAAAGCTGTTAAAACTTTTAGTCCAATATTTAACACTAATGATGAGCTGTACTCACAAAAAAAAGTTATTGAAATGAGTAATGGGTGTGATGGAATTTTATCATCACTCACTGACAAAATGGATAAACAGACTATTGATAAACTACCTGATACTATCAAGATAATATCAAATTTTGCTGTTGGATTTGGAAACATTGATTTAGAGGCTGCAAAGAGCAGAGGTATTGCTGTTACAAATACTCCTGAGGTATTATCTGATGCAACTGCAGAGATAGGAATACTTTTAATTCTTGGTGCATGCAGAAGAGCTGCAGAGGGCATACAGTCAGCACAAGAAGGTGGATGGAAATGGTCAGCAGATTATTTAATTGGTAAGCAATTAACGGGAACAAGATTAGGAGTTTTAGGAATGGGAAGAATAGGTCAAAAAATCGCTAAAATTGCTAGATCACTGGGAATGATAATTCATTATCACAACAGATCAAAACTTAGTGAGGGAAAAGAACAAGGCGCTATTTACCATAAAGATATAAAAAGTCTTTTTTCTGTCTCTGATGTTTTATCTATTTGTTGTCCTGCAACAAAAGAAACTGAGAATATGATTAATAAGGAAACAGTAGAGTACTTTCCAAAAGGTGCAGTAATCACTAATGTAGCTAGAGGAGACATTGTTGATGATGAGGCTTTAATAGATGCTTTAAATAGAAGAAAAATTTATGCAGTTGGTCTTGATGTTTATAAAAATGAGCCAAATTTAAATCCAGGGTATAGTAAAATTAAATCAGCATTTATTTTACCCCACCTTGGTAGCGCAACGAAGGACACAAGAATTGCAATGGCTAATTTAGCTATAGATAATATTGATGAGTTTTTTAAAACTGGAAATTGTAAAAATAAAGTCAATTAATTCTACCTTGGATTGAATAAAATTCAACTTCTGCGACATCTACGCTACTTTTTAGAAAGACTCCAATCTCAAACTATGCTTAAATTCATCAGTTAATTAACTGAAATAGGAGAAATAATGACTAAAGAAAATAAATCATTGAAGGTGAAAACATCTTCAAGACGTAAGTTCTTTAAGACTGCTGCGAAGACAGGTGCTTTAGCTGCAGCCGCTGTTGCAATGCCATATGTTAAGGCAAATGCAGCAACTACATTAAAGATGCAAGCTGCATGGCCTAGTGGAGCAAACATCTTTTTTGAAATGGCTGGAGACTATTGTAACATGGTAAAAGAAATGTCTGGAGGATCTCTTCAGATTGATCTTCAACCAGTTGGAGCAGTTGTAAAGACTTCAGAAATCGGACAAGCGGTTAGTTCCGGTGTAGTAGATATGGGTCACTGGGTGACTGCATATTGGTATGGTAAAAATCCTGCTGCATCATTATTTGGAACTGGTCCTTCATACGGAATGTCATCTCAAGAAGTAAT
>CACBFJ010000015.1 GCA_902538495.1 uncultured Pelagibacteraceae bacterium
AACTTTTCTACATCTATCAGAACATTTGATTTTCCAATTGCCATTACTATCCTGCCCCAATTTGGATCCTCCCCTGCTATGGCAGTTTTTACTAAAGGAGAATTGGCAATCGAAAAACCAATTTTTTTTGCATCATCCTCGTTTTTACAATTCTCTACATTAATAGTTATAAATTTAGATGCTCCTTCTCCATCTGAAACTACTCTTTTGGCTAAACTTAATAAAACTTTTTTTAATGATTCCTCAAAATCTTTTATTCTTTTATCGTTATAATTTTTAATTTTAGGATGCTTTGCTTTGCCGGTAGAAAAAATACTAACCATGTCATTAGTGCTTGTGTCACCATCACAACTAATTGCATTAAAAGTTGTCGAAATATTTTTTTTAAGAAGTTTTTTTAAAATTTCATTAGACAAGTCTGCATCTGTGAAAATATAAGCTAGTGTGGTAGCCATATTAGGTTGGATCATCCCAGACCCTTTCGCAATACCAAAAATCTTTACAGAACTATTACCAATTTTGCAATTTTCCATCGACATTTTAGGTTGTGTGTCCGTCGTCATAATACCTAAAGCTGCCTTCATCCATATATACTTATTTTGAGTATATCTAACATTTTTTACTAAAACTGGGATCTTGTTTTTAATTTTATCTTCTGGAAAAATTTCTCCAATTGTACCAGTACAACCAAACATTATATCCTTTGGCTTAATCATTTTTGGATTATCTTCATCTTCTTTCTGTTTCGCAGTTAGTTCTTGGGAAATTTGATCAGCTATTTTTTCAAGACTTTTGTATCCCTGTCTACCAGTAAAACAATTTGCGTTTCTTGCATTTACTAAAAGTGAGTATATTTTTTTTGAGTTTTGATTTAAGTTCCATTTAATATTTTCAGAAATAATTCTTGATTGTGTGTAAACAGAAGCATAGTTTACTCCATCTCTAAAATAAAACATTACTAAATCATCTCTAGTGTCTTTATAAAGATTTGCACATACACTTGAAATCGAAACACCATCGATATGGTCTAAATCTTGATATTCTATCATTCTCTTGTTTTTTGATTTAGATAATAAAAAATTAGGTAAATTTAGACCCATGGTATTTAAAATAATTATTTATTAATTATATTAAAGGATATAAGTAAATAATAAATCAAAAACTAATGTTTAACCCTTTAAATCTTATCTCTAAATTCATTAGATCGGGTAATCAAAAAGAACTAGAAAGGTTGAAAAAGATCACTCAACAAATAAATTCTTTAGAAGAAGGTATAAAAAAACTCAAAGATGATGATTTTCCCGTTAAAACTAGAGAATTCAAAGAAAAATTAAAAAATGGCATTGCTATAGATGAATTGCTTCCAGAAGCTTTTGCTTTGGTTAGAGAGGCATCTAGAAGAATTAGGAATGAAAGACATTTTGATGTTCAAATCATTGGGGGGATAGTATTACATGAGATGAAAATTGCTGAAATGCGAACAGGAGAGGGTAAAACATTAACAATAACTCTAGCAGCTTATTTAAATGCATTATTTGAAAAAGGTGTTCATATTGTTACCGTAAATGACTATTTGGCAAAAAGAGACTGCATTGAAATGGGAAAAATTTATAATTTCTTAGGAATATCCTCCGGTTTTATAAATAATATTCAAGACGATGATGAAAGAAAAAAAAATTATAATTGTGATATAACCTATGCAACTAATAGCGAATTAGGCTTTGACTACCTTAGAGATAACATGAAATATTCTAGGGACGAAATGGTTCAAAGAGAACATTTTTTTTCAATTGTTGATGAAATCGATTCTTGTTTGATTGATGAGGCTAGAACTCCATTAATCATCTCTGGTGCTGCGGAGGATAAAACTAACAAATATCTTGCTATAGATAAGTTTATTAAAAGATTAAAAAAAACTGACTATGAAATTGACGAAAAAGATAGAAATATTTTATTAACAAATGAAGGAATAAATAATGTAGAAAAAATTTTTTCTGAAACAGGTATATTAAAAAATAATAATTTTTACGATCCAGAGAATATAAATTTAGTACATCATGTAAATCAAGCTTTAAGGGCTAACCATTTGTTTGAAAAGGGTAAGGATTATATTATTAAAGATAACTCTTTAAAGATTATTGATGAACTTACTGGAAGAATTCTTGAAGGCAGAAGATTCAGTGATGGTCTCCACCAAGCTTTAGAGGCTAAAGAGAATATTGAAATTCAAGCTGAAAATCAGACATTAGCATCAATAACTTATCAAAATTACTTTAAACTATACAAAAAGATTGCTGGATGTACCGGCACAGCAGCAACAGAGTCAGCAGAATTTTTTGAGATTTATAATTTACCAGTTGTTGTAATTCCAACAAATAAAAAAATGATAAGAAAAGATTTTAATGATCAAATTTTTAGAACCGAAAAAGAAAAAAATAATGCCATAATTAAAAAAATTAAAGATCGCAATAAAGCTGGACAGCCATTGCTAGTTTTTACATCCAGTATAAACAAGTCTGAAATCTACTCAAAATTATTAGATAAGGAGAAAATTAATCATATAATTTTAAATGCAAAAAATCATGAAAACGAAGCTGAAATTATCTCTAATGCAGGTAAAGAAGGGTCTGTAATAATAACAACAAGTATTTCTGGAAGAGGTGTCGATATTCAATTAGGAGGAAAAAAAGATACAACAAATAATGAAAGATTAATTGAAGACAAAAAAAAGATAAAATCATTAGGTGGCTTATTCGTAATTGGTACTGAAAGGATGGAGTCACGAAGAGTTGACAATCAAGCGAGAGGTAGATCAGGACGTCAAGGTGATGAGGGAAGTTCAATTTTTTATGTAAGCTTAGAAGATGATTTAATGAGAATTTTTGGATCAGAATCAATGAACAGTATGCTTGAAAAATTAGGCCTAAAAGATGGAGAGAGTATTGATCATCCATGGATCAATAAAGCTTTAGAGAGAGCACAGCAAAAAGTAGAGGCAAGAAACTTTGATATTAGAAAAACTCTTATTAAATTCGATAATGTTTTAAATGATCAAAGACACGTGATTTTTTCACAAAGAAAAGAGGCAATGGATAGTGAAAAAATTTTTGAATATTCCACAAATTTTTTAGATGAGATAAAGAAAGATTTAATAGAACTAAAAATCCAAAAGATTGCAAATCCAAAGAGCTCACTTTTTGAGAGTCAAATCAAAACTCTTATGGGTAAAAACTTTAATGAAGAAGAATTAAAGATTTTATTAGAACAAAAAGATGGTGAACTGATGAAATTAATTTCAGATAAGTTTTATGAAACTCGAGAAGAAAGAATTAAACTTTTAGGAGAAAATCAAGCAAGACAAGTAGAAAAAAGAATCTTTTTACAATCTATAGACATTAATTGGAAATCACACATACAATACTTAGAACAATTACGACAAGTTATTGGATTAAGATCTTATGGACAAAGAGATCCACTTATCGAGTACAAAAAAGAAGCTTTCACTTTATTTGAGGATTTATTAAAAAAACTTAAGCAAGATTATATAGTTGTTCTCATGAATCTTAAATTTGTGGAGACATCAATTGATAAACCAAAAGAGAAAACTAATGAAGAAAAATCGATAAGCCAAATTAATAAAAAAATACAAAGAAATGAACCTTGTCCTTGTGGATCAGGAAAAAAATATAAAAAATGCTGCGGAAAATTATAAAAAAACTACTATCATTGCCAAAATAAGTGTAACTAAAGATAGTATAAGTAATTTTTTTTTCTTTAAAATTTCAAAAATTTCATTACGTTGAGCTTTAAGTGAACTTAAATCCGCCGTATCTGTTACAAAACCTTTGTTTCTACCTATTTTCAAAAATTTATTTTTTCTATTTTTAAAAACTTCTTCCCCTGACATAGATTTAAAATAATCCAAATTCGTTAATAATGAGTCTTGAACATTTTTTAAAATTAAATCTTTATCTCTATGCGCACCTCCAATAGGTTCCTTAATAATTTCGTCAATAACATTTAACTCGAGTAAGTCTTTTGCAGAAAGTTTCATTGCTTTAGCTGCATTAAGCATTTTTTTTGGATCTCTCCATAAAATTGTTGCACATCCCTCAGGTGAAATGACTGAATAAATCGCATTTTCCAACATCAAGACTTTACTTGAAGAGGCTAGAGCTATAGCTCCACCAGAACCACCTTCTCCAATGATAATAGCTATTGTTGGAACTTTTAAATTCATGCAACATTCTATAGATTTTGCAATCGCTTCAGCTTGACCTCGCTCCTCAGCACCTACCCCCGGATAAGCTCCAGGCGTGTCTACAAATAATACTATTGGTATTTTAAATCTGTCAGCTAACTCCATAAGGCGTATAGTTTTTCTATAACCCTCAGGCCTCATCATACCAAAATTTCTCTCAATTCTACTGTCAAGATCATCTCCCTTTTCTTGACCAATTACTAATATTGACTGATTTTTAAATCTTGCAAAACCTGCAATAACTGACTTATCTTCACCATAATATCTGTCGCCGGATAATGAAATAAATTCGTTAAATAAATTGTCAATAAAAAATTTTGATTTAGGTCTATCTTCGTGTCTTGCAACCATAGTGGTTTGCCAAGGATCAAGATTTGAATAAATTGATTTTAATTTATCATTTATCTCCTCTTCAGTTTTAGAAATTTTTTTAGTATCTACTTCAGAAATACCGCCCTGATTATATGGATCTTTAAGTTTTTCTAGCTCTTCATCTAATTCTTTTATTTCTTTTTCAAAATTGAGGTAGTTTTTCATCGTTTTTTTATAATAATTATTTAATTAACAAAAAAGGCAATAAAATGATATTGAATTAAACATGTATTTGTTATTAAATAGTTATTCTTTAAAAAATAAAGTTTTACTATCGGGAGAGACTATTTTTTAGCGCCGAAGGAGCAACCACCCCGGAAACTCTCAGGCAAAAGGACCGATCGAAGCATAACACTCTGGAAAGAGAATAATTTCCGCCGAAGGAGCAAAACTCTCAGGCAAAAATACAGATGGGGTGCAAGTTAAAGTGCTATGCAAGAAAAATACATAAAAATTAATAATCTAAAAGTATCTGAAAAACTATCAAAATTTGTAAATGATGAATTACTAAAAAATACAAATGTATCTCCTGAAAATTTTTGGTTGGGTCTTGAAAAAACTCTTGATGAGCTTGCGCCAAAAAACAGAGAATTAATTAAATTTAGAGAAGATTTACAAAAGAAAATTGATAGTTGGCATATCAAAAATAAAGATAAAGAATTAAATCTAGTGGAGTATAAAAAATTTTTATTAGAAATTGGTTATTTAAAAAACGAAGGGCCTGATTTTAAAATAGAAACTAAAAATGTTGATGAAGAAATTGCAAATATAGCTGGACCTCAATTAGTAGTACCCGTCATGAATGCAAGGTATGCGTTGAATGCTGCGAATGCAAGATGGATGAGTTTATATGATAGTCTTTATGGCACGGATGTAATTGAAGAGTCTGAGGACAGCGTATCTGAGAGGTATGACCCTTTAAGGGGTGAAATGGTTATTAAATATGGCAGAGATTTTTTAGATAAGCACTTTCCATTAGCTGGATTGAGTTGGAATAAAATAACAAGCTTTGCCGTAAAATATGGCAAATTGAAAATTTTAAAAGGTGCTGATGTTTTTGATTTAGAAGATGAAGATAAATTTATTGGACACAGAGGTGAAAGTGACAATCCATCTGCAATTATTTTAAAGAATAATAGTTTACATATTGAAATTCTAAAAGATTCAAGAGCTTTTGCTGCTCAACAAGATCATGCAGGAATTAGTGACATAATAATAGAATCTGCAGTTTCAACAATTTGTGATAATGAGGATAGTGTTGCTGCAGTTGACTCGGAAGATAAAATTATTTGTTATCGAAATTGGCTAGGTCTTATGAAGGGTGACCTTAAATCAAAATTTGAAAAAGAAGGTAAATTATTTGAGAGAAAACTAAATCCAAATAGGAGTTATATCTCAAAAGATGGTAAAGGTTTAAAGTTACATGGTAGAAGCCTTTTACTTGTAAGAAATGTTGGTCATTTAATGACAAACCCGTCGATTTTATTAAGTGATGGAAATGAAATACCAGAGGGAATTATGGATGCATTTCTAACTACAGCGGCTGCACTCCATGATATTAAAAACAAAACTAACTCAAGAACTGGATCTGTGTATATAGTAAAGCCTAAAATGCATGGTCCAGATGAGACGGCCTTTACAGACTTAATTTTTACTAAAGTTGAGGAAGTTCTTAATTTACCTAAGTATACTTGTAAGATTGGTATTATGGATGAAGAAAGAAGAACCTCTGCAAATTTAAAAGAGTGTATTAGAAGTCTTAAAAATAGAGTTTTTTTCATAAATACAGGTTTCTTAGATAGAACTGGCGATGAAATGCACACATCTATGGAAGCTGGCCCCATGATTAAAAAGGGTGATATGAAATTATCTAAATGGATAAACGCTTACGAAAATAATAATGTCGATATTGGTTTAAAATGTGGATTTTCAGGAAAAGCTCAAATTGGAAAAGGAATGTGGGCAATGCCAGATAAAATGAAAGATATGATGGATCAAAAAAAAGGACACCTAAAAGCAGGAGCAAACTGTGCTTGGGTTCCATCTCCAACAGCAGCTGCCTTACATGCTTTACATTATCACGAAATAGATATTTTTAATGAACAAAAAAAATTAATTGATAGAGAGCCAGCAAAAATTGATGATCTCTTAACAATACCAATAGCAGACCGACCCAATTGGTCTGTGGAAGATATAAATAAAGAAATTTCTAACTCTGCACAAACTTTATTAGGTTATGTTGTTAGGTGGATAGATCAAGGTGTGGGTTGTTCTAAAGTGCCTGATATTAACAATATAGGTTTGATGGAAGATAGGGCGACACTCAGAATTTCATCCCAGCATATAGCCAACTGGATACATCATGGAATTACAACAAAGATACAAGTAACTGAAATAATGAAAGAAATGGCGAAGATAGTTGATGAACAAAATAAAAATGATCCATTATATGTTAAAATGAGTGGTGATTATGAAAACTCTATAGCATTTCAAACTGCTTGTGATCTGGTGTTTAAGGGTAAAGAACAACCATCAGGTTACACTGAGCCATTACTTCATTTAAACAGATTAAAAAAAAAAATTAATCTGAGTTCGAAATCAAATTAGATCGATTTTTAAAAGCAGAAATTAAGGTCCCATCATCTAGATTTTCTATCTCACCACCTACCGGCAAACCTTGGGCAAGCTTAGTAATTTTTACTTTGGAATTTTTTAAACTTTCTTGAATATAGTAGGCAGTCGTTTGACCTTCTATTGTTGCACTCGTGGCTAAAATTACTTCCTCGATTTTGTCTTTTTTAACTCTTTCAACTAAAGAGTCGATTAATAAATCTCCTTTTCTATTTCCTGCAGATGAGACTGTGCCACCGAGAATATGAAAGTATCCCTGATATATATTAGAGCTCTCAATGGACCATTGGTCAGCTATATCCTCAACAACACAAATTTTATCAAATTTTTTTTTTGAGTTTTCACAATTATCACAACCTACTAACGTAGATTTTAAGGCACCACAATTTTTACATCTAGAGACATTTTTATAAATTTGAGCCAATACATTGGCCAAGGGTTTGATCAGCTGATCTCTATCATTTATCAATCTTAAAACAATTCTTTTTGCTGATTTGGGCCCTAATCCAGGTAATTTGGAAATCAATTTAATTAATTCTTCTATCTCACTAATATTTTGCATTATTTATAATGGCCATTTAAAACCTGGAATACCAAAACCACCAGTTGCTTTCGAAATTTCCTCTGATGTTTTGGATTTTAATTGCAACTTTGCATTGTTATGAGCAGCCACGATCAAATCCTCTATAATTGACTTACTTTCTTTTAAAATATCATCTGAAATTTCAATTTTTTGCATTTCTCCATCTCCATCTAAGATTATCTTAACAGAATTAGATCCTGAAACGCCTTCTACTCTAATTTTTTTTATATTTTCTTGGCTCTCTTTCATTTTTGCCTCAAGCTCTTTTGCCTTGTCCAAAATTTTAGAAAAATCTGTCATTTGTCGTCATCTTTTTTATTCAAGATTACATCATCTAAATATGCATCCGGAAACATTTTTATAAAATCATTATACAATTTAGTTTTTTTTATATCATTAATTAATTTTTTTTTATCGTTGTCTGCTTGTTGTTTTAGAGACATTTGTCCAATTTCTTTACTAAAAGAAATTATCCATCTTTCACCAGTCCATTCATAAAGTTTTGAGGACAGCTCTTTGACAAAAGATTTATCTAAGTTTTCGTTAAAAGATATTTCTATTCTATTTCTCTCAAAATTTACTAAATTGACATTTTTTTCAAGTTCATATTTTAGTTTAATTTCTTTTTTTTCATTACAAATATCTAAAAGATTATTAAATGAATCTATTATCCTATTTTCAGCTTTGATATTCGTATCGCTTACGGGTTTAATTTTTTTTTCTTGAGTAATATTTTTAATTTGATTGATAGCATCATTTTTAGTGGTGTAATTCAAATCCTTTTCTACTGATAATTTTGTCTTATCATTTTCTGTATCTATTTTTTGCTTAAAAGGATTAAGATATATTAATCGCATTAAATACATTTCAATTGACAAGTTTTGATTGGAAACTACCTCTAACTCCTCGATAGTTTTAATTGTGAATTGCCAAAATAAAATAAGTATTTTGCTGTCTATAGAATTGGAAATCTTTTTGATTTTAGAGAATTCTTCATCATTTAAAGAAAAGTTTGTGCTTTCAAGTGTTAGCGAATTAATATTTTTGAAATAGTATATTAGTTCTAAAAAATCGTTTATGAAAACTTTAGGATTTATACCTTGGTCAAAAATCTTTCTATAAATTTCCAAAACTTTTTTTTCATCACCTTGCAAAACTAAATCAAACATTTCAATAAGTTGAGATTTGTCAAAATATCCAAAAATTTTTTGAGCTTCTTTTAAATCTAATTCTTTATTTTTGTTTAAAGATAAAAGACCTCTATCTAATAACGACAAAGCATCTCTAACAGAACCCTCTGAGATTTTAACGATTAATTTCAAAGCTTCATCGGAAATATTTCCATTCTCTTTATCTTTTACTTTCTTGATAAATTGAAACAAATCTTCAGATTTGACTCTTGATAGGTCAAATCTTTGACATCTTGATACGATGGTCACTGGAACTTTTTTGATCTCAGTCGTAGCAAGGATGAATTTTAAATAATTTGGTGGTTCTTCAAGGATTTTTAGGAGAGCATTAAATGCACTAGAAGATATTTGATGCACTTCATCAATAATAAAAATTTTATATTTTGAAGAAGTCGGCCCATATCTTGAAAACTCTATTAGTTCTCTAATATCATTTATTGATGTTTTGTCTGCTCCATTAAGTTCTAAGACATCCATGTGACTTGATGTTGAAATGCTCTCACAATTTGTGCATAGATTTTTTTCACAAAGTTTTTCTATTCCATTTAAACAATTTAGAGATTTTGCAACAATTCTTGCTATCGTTGTTTTGCCTACACCACGAATTCCTGTAAAAAGATATGCATTTGGAACTTTATCAGCTTTAATTGAATTAATAATTGTATCAGATGCAACCTTTTGACCGATTAATTCTTCAAAAATTTTTGGTCTATATTTTAATGCTAACACTTTAGATTTTTCGTTCATTTTAAATTCTCAGGAGACTAGAACCTGAAAAACTCTCTTTACTAGTGCTATCTTTCGATCCTCCTAGGATTCAAGGAGTGTCCACCTCTAGCCTCCAAAGATATTATAGCAGTAATATTTTCCAATCTACAACAAAAGAATATAAATTACCTCTCTCTTATTTCGTCAGCTTCAAAAACACCTAAAACGTGAAAATCTTGACAATGTAAACCTAATTCCTCTAATGATTTTTTAACTTTTACATCTTCTATATGACCATCAAGATCACATAAAAAAAAATAAGAATCGAAGGAATTTTTTTCAGGGTAACTTTGTAGTTTGGTTAAGTTTACACCATTAATAGCGAAGCCACCTAGTGATTGATATAAGGCTGCTGGTTTACTTTTTAATTTAAATAGAAAAGATGTAATATATTTTTTGTCACCATATTCCGGTTGAAAGATGTTTTTACCCATAATTAAAAACCTAGTAAGATTTCCTTTTTCATTTTCAATATTTTTTTTTATTATTTCTAATCCATAAGTTTCTGCACTTAAAGTAGAGGCTATCGCGGCATTTTTATTATCTTTAATTCTAGATACCATTTCTGCTGATCCAGCTGTATCTGCTCTAACGTGTTCAATCAAATTATTTAATTTTATAAAATTTGAACACTGTGAGAGTGCTTGCGAGTGAGAGTAAACATTTTTTATATCAGAAATTTTTGTACCCGGGATTACTAACAAATTATGCTCAATTTTTTGAAAATACTCTGAATAAATATTTAACCGATATTTAAATACCAAATATTCAATTCCTATATTTCCAGTAATTCTATTAGACTCTGGTATAATTATTCTAGAGGATGGATCTTCATAAGCTTTTAAAAAACATTCATCAAAAGTCTTACATGGTATTATCTTAGCTTTTGGGGCAACGGATAAGGCAGCTAGATGTGAATATGCTCCAAATGTTCCTTGAAAATAAATTTTTTCCATCACGTTTTATATTCCATAATCTTTTTAATAGCCACAAAATCCTCTTTTGTGTCTATTCCAATTGAATGTGATTTGGCAAGAGCAACATTTATTTTAATTTTATTTTCTAAAGCCCTTAATTGTTCTAACTTATATTTACCCTCATTAGGAGACTGTTTATATGACACAAAATCTTTAAGAGTTTCCATTTCATAACAATAAATACCCATATGATGATATATATTTAAATCTTTTTTTGGGGTTTTTCTTTTAAAATAAATTGCTTCTGGAAAATTTTTGTAATCCAATTCTTCTTTTGTTTTTACTTTAACTACATTTTGATTGTCATAAAATTTTTTATCTAAAATTCTTGAAGCAAGAGTACCAATTTTGGAATTAGTATTTATCATAAGTTGATTAAGATTCCTTATATCATTAACATCAATTAAAGGCTCATCTCCTTGAAGATTCATAACTAAATCAATTTTCGGTATTTTGGTTTTTTGTAGAGCTTCATAAATTCTATCTGTTCCTGTATTATGTTTATTACTAGTCAAAACTGCTTCACCACCATTTTTTTTAACATCATCGACGATTTCTTGATTTTCAGTTGCGACTAATACATCCCCAATTTTTGCTTTTTCAGCCTTCTTAAACACGTGAGAAATGATAGATAAACCATTGATTTTTAGAAGTGGTTTTCCTGGCAACCTAGTGGCTGCTAGTCTTGATGGGATTATAATTAGTGTTTTCATACGTCATTGTTATTTATTAATACACTACAAGCAGAGGCAATAATATACATCAAATATGTAAGCAATTTTTAATTTATAATGTTATACGTTCAAAATAAAATTTTATAAAATGGATTCTTTTGAAATAAACAAAATTGTAGCTGCGATATTGCTTGTGGCTCTTCTTTTAATAGGGATTAGCAAACTATCTAGCGTGATTTTCTATGTTGAAAAACCTAAAACACCAGGATACGCAGTTGATGTTGAACAGTCAGTGACTGCACAACTAAAAACCGAAGGTGAAACAGTAGAGAAAAAAATAGATATAGCCGCTTTGATGGCAATGGGGGATGTTGCAACTGGAGAAAAAGTTTTTAAAAAATGTGCGGCTTGTCATTCAATTGTAAAAGGTGGAAAAAATAATATTGGGCCCGCACTATACAATGTTGTAGGAAGAAAAATTGGTGTTGTAAATGATTATAAATATTCTAAAGCATTAGCTGGATATGGAAAGGAATGGACATTTGAGGAATTAAATGGGTATTTGATCAAACCTGCCAAATGGATTAAGGGAACCAAAATGGCATTTGCAGGATTGAGAAAAGAGAAAGATAGGGCTTCAGTGATTAAGTACTTGAACAAAAATTCAGACAACCCATTACCTCTACCTTAATTTTCCTAAACAATAAAGTAAGATAGATTTTTGCACATGCACTCTATTAAGAGCTTGTGTCCAAACTTTTGATTGTTTACTAGAAAATACTTTTTCATCAACTTCATTCCCCCTCGGCAAACAGTGGAGAAAAATACAATCTTTCTTTGCGTAACCCATCATTTTTTTATCGATCTTAAATTTTTTAAAACTTTTCAACTTTTTTGATTTATTTACTTTATCATTGATAGATATAACTTTATCAGAAAAAAGAACATCTGCGTTAAAAGCAGCTTTTTTAGGACTTGAATAAATATCTACTTTATTAGTATTTTTTTGTATGTAGTCCATAATTTTTTTATTTGGTTTATATCTTTTGGGACAACCAATTTTTAATTTAAATGAAAATTTAATTGAAGCTGCAATTAAAGAATTTAATACATTATTACAGTCCCCTATCCAAGCAATATTTAATTTGTGTATAGGCTTCTTCTTTATTTCTTCAACCGTAAAGATATCGGACAAAATCTGGGTTGGGTGAGATGAAGGGCTTAACCCGTTAATAACCGGAATTGATAAATGTTTTTTAAATTCCTCTAGTTTTTTATCACTATCCGTTCTTAACATGAAGGCATTACCAAAGTTAGATAATATCTTAGCTGTATCCTCTATACTTTCACCACCTTTAGACAAATGAAGCTCATTAGGTCTTAATGTCAAAGTGCTTCCTCCAAGTTGTCTAATAGCGAGATAAAAACTAAGTCTTGTCCTTAAACTTGATTTCTCAAACATCTGAATTAACAATTTTCCTTTAAGAGGAGCGTCTTTATCCAAATCAAGGTGACTCAGGTTTTTTCTTAGATTTTTTCTTTTTTGTGCATCACTAATAATTTTTCTAAGATCTTTAGCTGAAATATCTTTTAAATTTATAAAATGTTTCATTTTAGCTCATTTTTGAACATACATCATCTATGATTTTTAATGCTTGATTAATTTCTGTTTTTTTAACATTAAGTGGAGGTAAAATACGAACGACATTCTCAGCCGCACGTATAGTCAGC
>CACBFJ010000016.1 GCA_902538495.1 uncultured Pelagibacteraceae bacterium
TAAAAAATGGCCATTTTACTTACTTTTTTAACATTAAGCCCATTTTGAACATATATTTTATAATTTTGTGTTAGACTAAATAATAATTTTGTGTTAGAGATTCGTTAAATTGTGTTAGAGAAAAAATTATAAGTTGTTTATGAACGATCAAGACGACGAAAAAAAAATTATTGATGAAGATAAGTCTCAGTCTGAATCTGAGAATCAATCTAAAGTTGATGAAAATAATCAACCTGAAGGTGTAGATAATCAAAAAAATGATCCTATCCTTGAGTCAAATCAAAATAATAACGAAAATAATGATCAAACACAAAATTTAGATACATCTAGTGATAAAAAAGAGGAAAATAAAATTTTAGATAATCAAAATGATGAAAAAAGTTTAGAATCAAGTCAAAACAACGATCAAGAAACCACCCAACAACAAACATCCGAGCCTTCAAGTGAAAAAAAAGATGAAAATAATGGATCCTCGCATGAGGTAATCCATAAGAAAGACGGAAGGTTGCATATTTATATCCGACAAGACAAATACAAAGGTGAATTAAAATCAAAAAATTGGGTTGGAAGACTTTATCATGATGGAAAACAAAAAATTTCATCATCAGGAACTCCTAATTTGGAGGAAGCAATACCAATTTTAGAAAAATGGTTTGATGACGTTGTTGCGGGAAAAGAAAAAGAAAAAGAAATTCAAGAGCAACCTGTTAAAACTGAAGAAACATCTGTTCAACCAGAAACTTCAACTCAAATTGTTAATAAAGAACAAACGAGTCAAACAACTACGTTAACCGAACCTAAAATTGACTCTCCTATTTTAAATCAATCACCAGAGGACGAACAAGAAAATAAAAAATCAAAATTTGCTTTTTTAGATAATATAAAAAATATTAAATTTAAAAAGCCAAGCTTCTTAGAAAAAAGTTCAGTTTCAAAACCATCACTCAAAACTAATGAACTTTCGAAAAAAGTTACTAGTTTTTTTAAATCTAAAATTGGAAAGTCAGCAGTTAAAGGGGAGGAAATTGTTGGAGTTGAAATTACAAACAAAGAAATAAGATTAGCTCAAGTATCAACTAATAAATCAAATCAATGGGTATTAGATAAATTTTATGCTCACCCAGTTGACTTACCAGATGATGCAAATGTTTTAGATAATGGAGAAAAATTAGGAGCAGAACTTACAATTGCATTACAAAAATCTAAAATTACAACATTAAATGCTGCAATTGCTATACCTGTCACAAGTGCAATTATAAGAGTTGTAACAGCACCATTGATGAAAGAAGAGGAATTGCAAAAAGCTATTGAAACTAATTCACTTTGGGAAAATTTAGTTCAGTTAACTGATAACTTAGATGACTATTCAATTTTCCATCAAGTTATTAATAGGAATGAAAAAGCTAATACAATGGATATTTTATTTGTTGCTTCAAAGCTGGCTGATATAAATAATTATACCTCTATAATCAAGCAAAGTAATCTCAACCCAGTTATAATTGATGTAAAATGCTTTGCATTAAAATCTGCTGTCGACCAAATAAATCAAATCTCAAATAAAACAGATGATGTAAATCTTACTGCGGTTTTAGAATTTGGTTTAGATGAGAATTATTTAATGATTTTATATGATAATAACCCAATAATTACTGATATTTTTTTAAGAGGCCAAGATAGAAAAATATTATTAGAGTCACAAGATGTTGAAGAAAAAGAAGCATTAGTAAGAAGATTTTTAACTCAAGTAAAACAAGCGGTTCAAGATTTTGAAACCAAATATGAGAGAAGAATAAGAAACATAAAAGTAGTCTCAGATTTAAAAAATGTTGAGGATTTTTTGTCAAGTTTTAGAAAGGGTCTACTAAATGTTGGTTTTAACTTATTTGATCCAATTGATGGATTGTTAATCCCTCAGCAAAATAAAGAAAAAGTAGATTTAATTAACAGATCATACTTATCATCAGTTGTAGGTCTTGCTTTTAGAAAATTGGATGTATTTGGTTATTATAAATTTGTTACTGCCGTTAAAAATATAAACTTACTTCCTAACAGAAAAGGCATGATTAAAGAAAAAAAGATGAAAGCTTTTTCAAGTTTTGCTTTCAAAGGTATAGCTGCTTCAGTAGCAGCAATATATGTAATTCTCTTTGGTTTATCTTTCTGGAACATCCAATCTTACAATAAAAAACTAATTAATTACAATACTGTCCTAGAAACTCATAAAGCCAAAACATCTGAACAAAAGAAAATTAAAAAAGAGTTAGCTATAATTACAAATACTTTAAAATTAAGTAAAAGTTTAAAATCAAATAAACAGAAGAGTTATAGAGTTTTAGCTCAAGTTGCTATGAGTGTTCCTAAAAGAATAAAATTTTCATCAGTTGATTACGATGGCAAAAATAAAGTAATTATCAGAGGGCAGGCTGCAACCGATCAAGACATTTTGAAGTTAATTAATAATTTAGGAACGCAGGAGTTAGTTGTACAAGCATCACTTGGAAAAATGAATTTCAAAGGTAAGGCTGGAGACTCTGCAGATATTAAAAAAGATTTTACAGTTTTTGTGGATGTTAAGGGATAATGTATGGACTTAAAGAATATTAATTTAGATTTAAAGAACATCGATTTAGAAAGTATAAAAGCTAAAATTAAATCGATAGATAAAAAAATTCTAATTAAATTTGGTATTGGATTTTTATCAATTATTATATTCTTAATAATTTATTACGCTGTTTTAAGCCCTATCGTTGAAAAGAAAAAAGCTCAGTTAGATAACATGCAGAAAAAACAAGCTGAGATAACAAAGATGAATCAAGACATCAAATCTAGTAAAGCTAAAATAAAAAAACTTACTCCTCGATATGAACAATATTCTACTTTATTTCACAGCAAAGCCGAGGTAGAGGGTCTTTATGATACACTAAGTCAATTCGCAGGGATTAACAACTTAGTCATTTCAAAGATTGAAAAGGGCAAACCAAAGGCCATAACAAAGGCATCAGCTATTGCTTCTACAGAAAAGAAGAAAAAGAAGAAAAAGAGAAAAAGTAGGAAGAAAGTTGATACTGGTGTTAAAAAAAATATTGCTTATTACAGAATACCTGTAAATTTTCAAATAAAGGGCAATTTTCTTGGATATATTAAGTTTAAGAGACAAGTGGCCATGTCTCAAAAAATGTTAAATTTTGACAAAGAAACAATTAAAGTGATAAAAGGGGATACAACCAGTACGGTAGCTGTAACTGGTGTATTAACAATAGTGGGTTTACCAGATGAATTTTTTTAGGCTCATATTTTTGGTTATAATGGTTATCACTTTCTCACAGAAAGTAATGTCAGATAGTCACGACCAAAACATTGTTGAAAAGGCAAAAGAAATTAATAATCAAGTAAAAGAGAAGCAAGCAGCACAACAAGAGAACATTAAAAATGAAACAGACCAAATTGTTGTAAAAGAAGAACCGTTACCTTTAAATGATCCATTTGCTGGAGATGCATCAACGTCTAGTGATATAGTTACAGAAGTAACACCTACATCCAGTGCAGTAAAATTAAGATCTTATAAACTTGTTGGTTCATTTTCCGCTCAAGATAATAGTTTCATTACTTTAGTTGATGACAATGGTGAATTTATGACAGTGGAATTATTTGAAGAAGTCTTAAGTGGTGTGAAACTTATTGACGTTAGTATAAAAAGAGCAGTTTTTGAAAAAGCTGACGATAACCAGTACATAATTATGAATTTTAAAAATCAAATAAAAGAGGCAAATGAATTTTAAAAATATCAAATTTTTTATTTTATTTAGCTTTTTTTCAGCTTTGCTTTTAAGTGGTTGTGCTACTGACGGTAAATTTGGAACAAAAAAATTTAAACATAACACTCCTTTAATAAAAGAAGACATAAAGAAAAAAGGTAAAATAGAAGTTGATAAAACTGCAAAGATGGGGCCAAAACCAGCTGAAGCTGACGTAATTAAACTTGGCAAAAGAAAACAAATTTCTTCACAAAAAGCAAGAAACTATTTGTTAATTGGTGAAGAATATAAATTATTAAAGCAAAATATTTCATTTAATTTTAAAAATCTAGATTATAGAACAGCAATAGAATTGATGGCAAAAGCTGGTGAGATAAATATCCTCATTGGTGATGAAGTTGCCGGCTCAGTCACAGCTCAACTGATTGATATTCCATGGGACAAAGCTTTTAATGCGCTTTTAGATTTAAAAAATTATGCAGCTGATTTTGATGTTCAAAGTAATTTAATAAGAGTTCACTCTCCATCAAATTTAACTCAACAAGAATCTACAAAATCAGCGAGAGCTTCAGCTGTAAGGAAAAAAGTTGAATTAGAGGACTCTGTAGAGCCATTAATTTCAGAAATATTCAGACTTTATTATATAAGCCCTGCAGAGGCCAAAGCTACTTTAGATGAGTTATTTAAAGCAGCAGATGGAGGAATTTCTTTAGTTCAAATTACTGAGGAAAAAACTACAAGATCGATTATTGCAAGAGGAAAAGAAAAAGATTTAGACGTAGTCGATAAAATAATTAAAGAAATTGATGTTAGAACAAGACAAGTCTTAATTGAAGCTTTTATTGTTGAGGCAAATTCAGATTTTGAAAGAGCATTAGGTACTGCTCTTGGTGGATACTATAGAAGACAGGGTGAGATAATAGGTGGTGTTCAAGCAGGATCATCAGGAGATGCAGATATAGGTGCAGCTACTGCTGTTATAGGTTCTACTACTGACTCCATAACAAATTTTGGAGCAGCTGGTAAGACAAGTGGTATTGGAATATTAAAGAAGACAGGATCTGCAGTTTTGAAGACCGAAATAACTGCACTTGAGTCTCAGGGTATGGGAAAAACTATATCTAATCCAAAAATATTTACTTTAGATAACCAGGTCGCAACTATCACACAAGGTGAAGAAATACCTTACGCTTCTAGTTCAGCAGAGGGTTCAGATACCTCCTTTAAGGAAGCAGCATTAAAAATGACTGTTACACCAAGTATTATTGGAGATGGAAATGTTCTTTTGGATATCCAAGTTAATAATGATACGCCTAATAGATCTAATCCAGGAGATCCTGCGATCAATAAAATGGAAATTAGCACAAAATTATTAATAGCTGATGGCGATATTGTAGTTATAGGTGGTATTAAAAAGAATGCTTTAACTAACAGCAAACAACAAACTCCTGGGGTAGGAGACGTTCCAGTTGTTGGAAATTTATTTAAAGGTAAATCAAACACTGATAACATGGATGAATTATTAGTGTTTATCGCACCAAGGATTTTATAGATGCTTAAAATTAGCAGAGAAAGTGAAATTAATTTGATCAATGTGTTAATTGATAACGATATTATTTCTGGAAAAGATTTAATTAACATTAAAAAGATTAGCACTGAGGGAAATAAATCTCAGTTAGATGCAGTATTTGAACTTAAGCTCACTGATGAAAATAAAATTTTAGATGTTTTAGTAAAAGAACAAAGTCTTGAAATTGTAGATCTTTCTAAAATTCAAATAAGCGATGAAATTAAAAGTGTGCTACCTTCAAATTACATAAACGTAAATTTTGTAGCGCCCTTTAAAGTTGAGGGTAAAACACTTCACATTGCGATTTCAGATAGTTCAAAGCTTGGTCTTATGAGAAATTTGAAAGCAATTACAAAAAAAAATATAGAGCTACACGCTGCAAAAGTTTCTCAAATTTCAGAGTTTATTGAAAAACTTCAATCAGAAAGTGGAGACGTTACAACTGCAACAATTAGACAAGAGAATAAAGAGAAAACAAAAACCTTTGACTCTGATTTAGGTGAGGCGGGTGAAGTTTTAGAAAAAGCTCCCGAAGAAGATATAGAAGCAATCGAAAACGAGTCGGAAGTAATAAAATTTAGTACAGCAGTTGTGGCAGAGGCTATTAAATCAGGTGTCAGTGATATTCATATCGAACCGTACAGATTTAGCTCAAGAGTTAGATACAGATTAGACGGAATGCTCCAAGAGCAGGAACAATATAAAAAATTTCTTCATGATAATTATGGAGCGGTTGTTACAAGATTTAAAATAATGGGTAAATTAGATATTGCTGAAAGAAGATTACCTCAAGATGGAGCAATAAATTTTAAGATAGATGGTAAAGTTGTTGATTTACGATTATCGATTTTACCAACCGCTAATAATGAGAGAATAGTAATGCGGGTTTTAAATAAAGATGCTGGTGACATAACTTTAGAGCAATTAAACTTTGAAGATGTTGATTTACAGAATTTAAGAAAAGCAATTCATGGAACTCAAGGTTTAATACTTGTAACTGGACCAACAGGATCTGGTAAATCAACAACTCTTTATAGTATTTTAAAAGAGGTGAGTAAGCCTCACTTAAATATTCTAACAGCCGAGGATCCTGTTGAATATGAATTAGATGGTGTAGGACAAGTTCAGATAAAAGATGACAT
Organism: uncultured Pelagibacteraceae bacterium; assembly: GCA_902538495.1. GTDB lineage: Bacteria > Pseudomonadota > Alphaproteobacteria > Pelagibacterales > Pelagibacteraceae > Pelagibacter. The sequence continues at coordinate 6,468 of CACBFJ010000016.1, forward strand.
TGGATTAAGTTTTGCTGCTGCTTTGAGATCTTTTTTAAGACAAGACCCGGAAATAATACTTGTCGGGGAGATGAGAGATAAAGAAACAGTTGATATCGGACTGAAGGCTGCACTCACTGGTCACTTAGTATTTAGTACTTTGCACACGAATGACGCTCCAAGCACTATAACTAGATTACAAAACATGGGCACTCCTGATTATTTAATAAGTGCTGCTTGCCAATTGGTTTTAGCACAAAGACTAGCAAGAAGGACCTGCAAAGATTGTAGAGTTCCAGATGACGATGTTAATCCAAAAGTTTTGCAAGACCTAGGCTTTACAGCAGAATTGGCTTCAAGAGTAAAAGCTCTCAAAGGCAAAGGTTGTCCTAAATGTAAAGACACTGGTTATAAAGGAAGACAAGGTCTATACGAAATTTTGGTTGTCTCAAAACCAGTTAAAGAGGCAATACTTAGAAAAGCAACAACACCTGAGCTAAGAGAAATTGCAGTTAAAGAGGGCTTTCAAACCATGCAAGATATGGGAAGAAGACTAATTGCTAATGGTGAGCTTAATTTTAGGGAATATGAGCGGGTTTTAACTACCTCATAATTATTATATAGTCTAAAGAGTCATGGAAGCATTTACTTATAAAGGCATTGCAGATGGTAAATACGTTGAGGGCGATATTGAGGCTATCAATCAAGAGGAAGCATCTCATAAGCTTAAAGAGCAAAAAATTATTATTACTAATTTAATAAGATCAAAAAAGAAAAAAGTAGAAACCAAAGCTAAAGCAAAAGGTAAAGGCTTTTCTTTTCGTAAACCAAAAGTCAAAGTGGAAGATGTCTTAATTTTTTCTAAGCAATTTGCAACAATGGTTAAAGCGGGCTTACCAATATTAGAGGTTTTAGCCATGTTGAGAGATCAGTTGGAGAGTCCAGCTATTAAAGAAGTAATCGAAGATATAAGGAAAAGCCTAGAGGGCGGGGTAACACTTTCTAAATGTTTTGAAAAATATCCTCAATATTTTGATAACGTTTATTGTAATTTGATAAAAGCTGGAGAAGCCAGTGGTAAGTTGGATGTATTCTTAATGAAAATTGTAGACGCTCTTGAAAAAAAAGAAAAGATAAAAAAGAAAATAAAATCTGCACTCATGTATCCTGCTATAATGTTTTCTGTAGCAATAACTGTTAGTGCATTTATGTTAATCAAAGTTGTTCCTGTTTTTGCAAAAATGTATGATGGAATGGGTTTAGATTTACCAAAACCAACAGCAGTTATCATGTCAATGAGTGATTTTTTGAGAGGAACTGGAGGAATGGTTTTATTAATAAGTTTAATTTCCTTTTTTGTAGCATTTAAATATTTAACAGCTAAAAATGAAAAGATTAAGTATAGATGGCACAAACAAGTTTTAAAACTACCAGTCTTTGGTGATTTAATATTAAAATCATTGCTTGCAAGAATTTCCTTAATAATGGGAAACTTGAGTGCAGCCGGAGTAAATTTATTGGAAAGTATAGAGATTGCAAAATCAGTTAGCAGCAATGTGGTTGTATCAGAGGCTTTAGAAAATGTTAAAAAAGGAGTTTTTTCCGGAGATACTTTGACAAAATTATTTTTAAAAGAACCACTCTTCCCCCCAACTTTTAGTCAATTAATTTCTGTGGGTGAGCAAACGGGGCAGTTAGATGAAATGTTTGGCTCTGTTGCAATGTATTATGAAGAAGAATTCGATGGAGCTGTCGATAATATGTCAAGTTTGATTGAACCGATAATGATTGTTTTTATGGGAGTTATGATCGGTGGATTAATGATTGCGATGTATTCACCAATCTTTAACGTTGGAGCGTTAATAGGTTAAATTTTTTTAGTAAGTACCAAATGGTTTACCCATTCTTTTTGGTCTTTTTTAAAAACTGCTGCATCCATAATTTGCTTTATAAAAAAAGTCCCAAGACCCCCTGGTTTAATATCATCTAATTTTCTATGTTGAATATTTTCTGGTATTACTGCTTTGCCTTTATCAAAAAAACCGATCTCTAAATCACTATTTTTAAGTGAGATTTTAATTTCCATTCTATCTGATGTTTCTGCAATATCTTTATAGGCATGCTTAACGATATTTTGTGCTGCCTCAGCAATTGCTAATACAAGTTCATCTTTTTGATCTTGTGGTAAATTAATTTTTTCAAATACTTCTCTAGAGAAAGTTCTTACTTCTTTTAAACTAGCCGTACTTACAAGAAAATCTTTAGACTCTTCTATATTCATTATTCCAAGTTTAAAATCTGTTCAAGTTTTGCCATCATTATCACTTTTAAAACAGATTTACTTACCTCTTTGACAATAACCTTGGTATTATGCTCCAAAGCTTTTTGATGACTTTCAATTAAAACAGAAATTCCTGAAGAATCCATGTAGGAAACATCTTTCAAGTTTAAATGAACTTCTTTTCCTGACTCTACTATAGGTAAAATCACCTCTTTGGCTTTTTCGGTAACGTCCACATCTATCTCTCCATTTAAAAAGACAGTGCTGACATTTCCTTCTTCTGTTACTTTATAAGTCATAATTATATAAAGACTGATAACATAAATAGATCTTAAAATGTATATTTTTTACCCATTATGGACAAAAAACATTTATTTTTGTTAGATAATATAATGTTTATAAAGTATTTACATATCATAAATTATTAATAAGAATTAAGTATTAATTA
>CACBFJ010000017.1 GCA_902538495.1 uncultured Pelagibacteraceae bacterium
CTTAATAATAAGCAAAAACCTTGTCTCTCACTAAAAAATTAAACTTGAAATTTTTTGATTTAATTATAAATTAAAATTGCCAGATGAACGATTTATCGCTTTAATTTTTAAAGAGGAAAGTCCGGACTCTACAAGAATACAGTGCCAGGTAACTCCTGGCAGGGGCAACCCTAGGGATAGTGCCACAGAAAACAAACCGCCATAACATGGCAAGGGTGAAAAGGTGTGGTAAGAGCACACCGGTTCTATTGGTAACAATGAACGCTGGAAAACCCCACTGGGAGCAAAACTAAGTAGAGATGACATTGTTGAAAAACTAAAAGCAATTCTTGGCTAGTCATCAGGGTTAGTTGCTTGAGCTCAAGAGTGATCTTGTGCCCAGATAAATGATAAATTTAAATGACAGAACCCGGCTTACAGTTCATCTGGCTTTTAAATATTATTATTAATTAATTCTAAGCATTACAACATTCTTCTTATTTGATTAAAATTTTCAATTTTTTGTTAAAAAACCTAGCTATTGACACCTGATATAAAAACCCATAATATCCCATATGTTCCCAAATACAGGAATTTAGGAATTTATGGTTTATGTTTTTATCTACCTACGAAAACAAATTAGACAAAAAAGGAAGGGTGTCTGTGCCTGCAAGTTTTAGATCGTATTTATCTAATCTTGGTTATAATGGTGTGATTTGCTATCCGTCTTTTAATAATCAATCAATAGAGGCTTGGCCACAAGACAGAATTGAAAAAATTTCCAGTTCAATCGAAACTTTAAATCCTTTTGAAGAAAAAAGAGACTTTTTTGCAACATCTATCTTATCTGAAAGCGTCAATTTACAGTTTGATAGTGAAGGCAGAATGTCACTACCGGTAAAATTATTAAACCATGCAAAAATAAAAAAAAATATGATTTTTGTTGGTCAAGGTAAGACGTTCCAAATATGGGAACCAGCAGCATTTGAAAAATTTAAAACTAACGCTAGAAAAAAAGCAAATTTACATAGAGCTAGTCTTAAATGGGAGAATCAACTTAACAAATAACGGGGGATAAAAATGACAATTAATTTTAAGGTGCCAGAGATTAAAGAGTTACAACCAAGACTTTTAGTAATGGGAATTGGTGGAGCAGGTGGAAATGCAATTAATGAGATGATTGATAACGGAATGCAGGGAGTCGAGTTTATTGCAGTAAATACAGATGCTCAGGATTTAAAGCATAGCAAAGCAAAATCAAAAGTTCAAATTGGCTTAAATTTAACAAAAGGTTTAGGTGCAGGAGCAAAACTGGATATAGGTCAAGCGGCTGCAGACGAATCATTAAATGATATTGTCAATATCTTACAGGGTGCTAACATGGTTTTTATTGCAGCTGGGATGGGTGGTGGAACTGGTACAGGTGCTGCTCACGTAATTGCAAGAGCTGCTAAAGAACTTAATATTTTAACTGTTGGTGTAGTCACTTTACCTTTTCTATATGAGGGACCATCAAGAATGAGAAGAGCTCAACAAGGATTAGAGGAATTAAGAAGACATGTTGATACAATTATAGTTATTCCTAATCAAAACTTATTTAAAATAGCTAATGAACAAACCACTTTTGAGGAGTCGTTTAACTTATCGAATAATGTCCTGATGCATGGAGTGCAGAGTATAACTGATTTAATGGTTAGACCTGGATTAATAAATCTCGATTTTGCTGATGTTGAGTCCGTAATGGCATCAATGGGTAAAGCAATGATGGGAACAGGTGAAGCTGAGGGTGAAGGTAGAGCAATGAAAGCTGCTGATATGGCGATTAGCAACCCATTAATCGATGATTATACTTTGAAAGGTGCCAAAGGCTTATTAGTAAACATTACTGGAGGAAAGGATCTCAAGCTTTTTGAAGTTGATGAGGCAGTCAATAAGGTGAGAGCAGAAGTAGATCCTGAGGCAGAATTAATTATTGGTGCCATTACAGATCCTGAACTTGACGGAAAAATGAGAGTCTCAATTGTAGCAACCTCTCTGGATGGCCAACAACCTGAGACTAAATCAGTAATTAATATGGTACATAGAATACAAAATAGAAATCCAGGTTATTCTGACTTTGTGGCTAATGGAATGACGCAATCTTTTCAATTTAATGGAAACAACTCAAATCCGGTCTCCCATGGTGCCAATGCGCTTAAGCTAGAAAATGAGATTGTAAATAATAATTTACAAAGTCAAACAAATAATCAATCAGTTACTGATGTAAACAATCAATATCATGAAGAACTTTTGAAAACCCAAGAAATTGAGAAAATTGATAGTTTAACTTCTGAAGATAATGAGATGCCTTTTTCACAAGAAACCTATGAGCCTTCAGAAAAAATAGAGGAAGATCAAAATAGTTTGAGAGAATTTGGCGTAGACACTAACGAACCAGACTTGTTTAGTTCTGAAGATGATAATTCAGCGTCGAATGACCTTCTAAATTCTTCAGAGGATGAAAAAGAAGAGGATGATCTTGAAATTCCCGCATTTTTAAGAAGACAAAAAAATTAATGATCTTCGAGAAAATAAATGGAAGCCACCATAGTACCGGATAGATTAAATCACTATCCGGTATTGCTAAAAGAAATTATTAGCATTATTTCCCCTCAATATGGTGGCACATTTATTGATTGTACTTTTGGTCAAGGTGGATACTCAAAAGAGATACTAAAATATTCAAATACTAAAGTGATTGGTATTGATAGAGATATTAAGAGTAAAAAAATAGCAGACCAAATTAGTAAAAACTACGAAGATAGATTTTTTTTTAAAAACATAAAATTTAGTCAGTTAAATAATCTAAAGTTAAAGAATGAAAATATTAAAGGAGTAATATTTGATTTAGGTTATTCTTTAAATCAAATAAAAGATGATGAAAAAGGATTATCATTTAGCTCTCAAGGTCAATTAAATATGAAATTAGGTTTAAATGATTTTTCAGCAAAAGAAGTGATCAATAAGCTAGAGTCTGCTGACTTACAAAAAATTTTCAAATATTTTGGTGAAGAGAAAGAGGCTAGAAGGATTGTAAATAAAATAGTGAATGAAAGAGTAAAGAACGAAATTGATACACAAAATTTAGTAGATATTATAGAGTCGGTAAAAAGAAGAAATAATTCCAAAGTTCATAGTTCAACGAAAGTTTTTCAGGCAATTAGAATATTCGTAAATAAAGAAATTAGTGAGTTAATCCATGGATTAATAAATGCTACAAAATTTCTAAAAAAAGGTGGAATATTAGCAGTAGTTAGCTTTCACTCATTAGAAGACAAGATTGTGAAATATTTTTTTAGGAGTTTATCAGAAAATAAAAGTATCTCACGATACCAACCTAAAATGGTTCAGCCAGAACCTTTATTTCTTATAAAGCAGAGAAAACCCATTGTCCCGGGTAAAAAAGAACTAAGTGAAAATATATCATCTAGATCAGCAAAA
>CACBFJ010000018.1 GCA_902538495.1 uncultured Pelagibacteraceae bacterium
TAAATGATTTTTTGCACCACCAAGTGCTTGAACTCTTTTTTCATTTTTAGCTGAGTTTTCATAAATGTATTTAGCAATTGGAGTAGAACCAACAAAACTCACTGCTTTAATATCGTTGTTTGTTAAAATTGCATCAACCGCTTCTTTATCACCATTTACAACATTAAAAACTCCATCAGGAAGTCCAGCCTCTTTTAATAATTCAGCTAACTTTATCGAGCATGATGGATCTTTTTCGGATGGCTTTAAAATAAAAGTATTTCCACAAGCAATTGCTATTGGAAACATCCACATAGGTACCATTGCGGGAAAATTAAATGGCGTGATACCAGCAACAACTCCTAAAGGCTGTCTCATAGACCAACTATCAACGTTGGTTCCAACATTTTCTGAAAATTCCCCTTTAAGCAAATGGGGAATACCACACGCAAATTCTACAACTTCTAAACCTCTGGTAAGAGAACCTCTTGCATCCTCATAAACCTTTCCATGTTCTGAAACTATTAGTTTTGTTAACTCATCTGAATTTTTTTCTATAAGCTCCTTAAATTTGAACATTATTCTAGCTCTTTGGAGTGGAGGTTTTAAAGACCATTCTTTAAAGGCCTCTCTAGCAATTAAAACTGCTTTATTCAGATCATCTTTAGAACCTAACCTTACTTCTTTTTCTTGTTCACCTGTAGCTGGATTAAAAACTTTTCCTTTTTTATTAGAAGTGCCAGGAATTATTTTTCCACCAACAAAATGTTCTATTAATTTCATGAATAGGGTGTTTTAGATTAAAAATTCTTATTAGTCTATTGTTTAAATATTGGCAGTTGCCAACATTTTTTTTATTTCAGCAATAGCTTTTGCGGGATTTAAACCTTTAGGACAAGCACTAGTACAGTTCATAATTGTATGACACCTATAAAGTTTAAGTTCATCTGCCACTTTTTTTAGTCTGGCATTTCTATCCTCATCTCTGCTATCAACTATCCATCTATATGCCTGTAAAAGAACTGCAGGACCTAAATATTTATCACCGTTCCACCAATAGCTTGGGCATGATGTTGAACAACAAGCACACATAATACACTCATATGCACCATCTAGTTTAGCCCTATCTTCTTTAGATTGAATAATTTCATTTGTCTTGGATTTGGAATTATTTTTTAGCCAAGGCTCGATTGACTGATATTGTTTATACAATCCATCTAAATCTCCGATTAAATCTTTTTTAACTTTTAGGTGTGGCAATGGATAAATATCTATATCACCATCTATTTCTTCATGTGGTTTTGTGCATGCTAAACCATTTTTGCCACCCATATTCATTGCACATGACCCACAAACTCCATGGGCACAAGATCTCCTATAAGCTAATGTTGGATCTATCTCATTTTTAATTTTATTTAAAATATCTAAAACTTTGGATGGACAATTATCCATATCAACCTCGTAGCTATCAATACGAGGATTTTCGCCAGTTGAAGGGTCCCATCTATAAATATTTACTTTTTTTAAATTTTTTGATCCAGTTTTATCTTTAAAATATTTACCTTTTTTTATCTCTGAGTCTTTAGGTAAATTAATTTGTACCATCAATATACTCTTTCCTGAGGTGGAAAATATTGAACATCATTGGTTAAAGTAGACTTGTGAACTTCTCTATAACTTATTTTAGTATCTTTTCCATTGCACCAAGCAAGAGTATGTTGCATGAATTTTTCATCATCTCTTTTTGGGTAATCCTCCCTCGCGTGAGCTCCTCGGCTCTCTTTTCTGTTATACGCTGAATCTACGGTTACAACTGCCTGTCTTATTAAATTGTCAAATTCAAGTGTCTCTACTAAATCTGTGTTAAATATTAAAGATTTATCTTTTACTGATACAGAGCCTAATCCATCGTAGGTTTTTCTAATTTCGTTGACACCTTCTTTTAAAGTTTTCTCTGTTCTAAAAACTGCACATTTTGATTGCATTGTTTTTTGCATTGATTGTCTCAATTCTGCTGTACCGATATCTCCTTCTGCATTCCTTAATTTATCAAAACGATCCAAACATTTTTGTGTTTCTGTCTCACTAATTTGTTCATGAGGCGTTCCTGGTTTAATTAATTCTGCTGCTCTTTTTGCTGCTGCTCTTCCAAAAACAACCAAATCAATTAAAGAATTGGAACCTAATCTATTAGCTCCGTGCACTGACACGCATGCAGCTTCTCCTATTGCCATTAATCCAGGCACAGTTTTTTCTGAACCGTTAACAGTCAGTACTTCTGCTTTGTAATTCGTTGGAATACCACCCATATTGTAATGAACAGTTGGTACTACAGGTATTGGATCTTTTGTAACATCAACATTTGCAAATAATCTCGCAGCATCAGTAATACCTGGCAACCTACTTTCAATTATATCTTTATCTAAGTGGCTTAGATTCAAATGAACATGATCTTGATCTTTTCCAACACCTCTTCCTTCATTTATTTCAATTGACATTGACCTACTTACAACATCTCTTGATGCCAAATCTTTTGCTTTAGGTGCATATCTCTCCATAAATCTTTCACCTTTAGAATTTGTTAGGTAGCCTCCCTCACCTCTAGCACCTTCAGTTATTAATGTACCATGTCCATAAATTCCTGTAGGATGAAATTGAACGAATTCCATATCCTGAAGTGGCAAACCTGCTCTTAAAACCATAGCATTTCCATCTCCAGTGCATGTGTGTGCTGAGGTTGCCGAATAATAAACTTTTCCATAACCACCTGTTGCAATAATTACTGTATGGGCTCTGAATCTATGGATCGTTCCATCATTCAAATTCCAAGCAATTAAGCCTTTACATGCTCCATCTTTCATCAACAAATCTAGCGCAAAATATTCAATAAAAAATTCTGTTTTATGTTTTAAAGCTTGTCCATACAGAGTATGCAAAATTGCATGTCCAGTTCTATCAGCAGCCGCACAAGTTCTTTGGACGATACCATTTCCATAATCTTTAGTCATACCACCAAATGGTCTTTGATAAATTTTTCCATCCTCCGTTCTACTAAACGGTACACCGTATTTTTCTAATTCAATTACGGCCTTTGGAGCTTCTTTACATAGGTATTCGATACTGTCTTGATCACCTAACCAATCTGCGCCTTTGACTGTGTCATACATATGCCAACGCCAATCATCTTCTCCCATGTTACCAAGCGCAGCTGATATTCCTCCTTGCGCAGCAGAAGTATGACTTCTGGTAGGAAACACTTTTGAAATACATGCAGTTTTTAATCCTGCTTCACTTAAACCTACTGCAGCTCTTAGTCCAGACCCACCCGCACCTAGAACGACAACGTCATACTCATGATCAACTATTTTATAAGAACTCATATTTAATTAATTAATATAATTGTAATTAGAGGAATTACCACTGCCGAAATATATAAA
>CACBFJ010000019.1 GCA_902538495.1 uncultured Pelagibacteraceae bacterium
AAAGACTAATTGTTGCTGCTTTCATATTTGTTTCAGCTTTTTCAACAAATGTTTTGGCAGAAATTAAAATGGGTATAATTTTGGGTTTCACCGGCCCTATTGAATCTTTAACCCCCGCTATGGCTGCATCAGCCGAGCTTGCTTTCAAGGAAGCTTCAGATTCTGGATCTCTACTAGGTGGAAAAAAAATTTCAGTGATAAGAGCTGACTCAACATGTGTGGACTCTGCTGCTGCGACTGCAGCCGCTGAAGGAGTTATTTCACAAGGAGTTGCAGCAATAATGGGTGCTGATTGCTCAGGAGTAACTGGTGCGATCGCATCAAATGTTGCGGTTCCAAATGGTGTTGTAATGATCTCACCATCAGCAACATCACCAGGATTAACAACTTTAGATGATAAAGGATATTTCTTTAGGACTGCACCATCAGATGCAAGAGGTGGTCAGATCTTAGCTGATATTACTAAAGATAGAAAAGTTAAAAGTGTTGCTATTACCTATACAAATAATGATTATGGAAAAGGTTTGGCAGACGTTTATAAGGCAGCTGTCGAAGCACACGGTATTAAAGTTACTACTGTAACTGCTCACGAAGATGGAAAAGCAGACTACTCTTCTGAAGTAGCAACTCTTGCCTCAGCAGGCGGAGATGCAGTAGCTGTAATTGGATATCTAGACCAAGGTGGTAAAGGAATTATTCAAGCTTCTTTAGACTCTGGTGCATTTGATAAATTTATTTTATCGGATGGAATGATCGGCCAATCATTAGTTGATGCATTTGGAAAAGACTTAAGAAAATCTTTTGGTTCAATGCCAGGATCAACAGGAAAAGGTGCTGGAGTATTCTCTAAAGTTGCAAGTGCTGCAAACATAGATAGCTCTGGTCCATATACGGGTGAGTCATACGATGCTGCTGCTTTAATCGTTTTAGCAATGCAAGCAGGAAACTCTGCTGATAGAGCGTCAATTGCAAAAAATGTGATGGATGTTGCTAACAGCCCTGGAACAAAAATTTATCCAGGTGAACTAAAAAAAGGTTTAGATTTATTAGCTAAAGGTAAAAAAGTTGACTACGAAGGTGCAACTGGAGTTACTTTTACTAGCGTCGGTGAAGCTGAAGGTTCTTTCTTAGAACAAGAAGTTAAAGGCGGAAAATTTAAAACTAAAAAACAAAGATAATTTATCTTAAAATTTAAACCCCTAACATTAATTTGTTGGGGGTTTTTTTTTAAAAAAATAAATATTTATCAGCCATATATAAAGCCCAAGCCAATGCAGCACCTGTAATGATATATTTCATAATCTTATTTTATTTCTATTTTTTCAGGAAGTATACCTTTTGGTCTATATCTCATTATGACCAAGAGACCTACTCCCATCATTAAAAATCTAAAATATGGAACACTCTCAATTAAGTGTACTTTTAAAAAGTGTGTGTCATCTAATCCAGCAGTAGTTAAATTTACTAAGTAAAGACCAATTGGTGCAGCCTCAATCCATAAGAACCAAACAACAAAACCTCCAAGAATTGCGCCAAAGTTATTTCCACTTCCACCGATAATAACCATCACCCAGATTAAAAAAGTATATCTCAAAGGTCTATAACTTCCTGGGGTAAACAATCCATCTTGAGTAACCAACATGGCACCCGCAATACCAACAATAGCTGAACCTAAAACAAAAATTAAAAGGTGTTGTTTAACAACATTTTTTCCCATTGCATTAGCTGCTTCCTCGTTATCTCTAATTGCTCTCATCATTCTTCCCCAAGGAGAATAAAGAGCTTTTTGAGTTAAGATTAATAAAATAATTACTACAACTAAAAATAATCCAGAGTAACAAAGTTTTACAAAAACTGATGATCCCTCGATTACAAGTTGATTTAGTGTAGCTTGTCTTTCTGTTAAATCAGTAATTAGATTTAATTTACTTGAGTTAAATTTTTCAACAAGACTTATAAACCAATCTGTTTGTTGCAAATTTACCTCATAAGGTGCAGGTCTTTTTAATCCTATTACATTTTTAACACCTCTTGTTAACCAATCTTCGTGTTTTATAATTGCAATAACAATTTCTGATATTAGTAAAGTTGCTATAGCAAGATAATCAGCTCTTAAACCTAAGGCAACTTTTCCTATAACAAAAGCTAATCCACCTGCAAAAAAAGCTCCAACAACCCAAGAAAAAATAATTGGAAGACCTAATCCACCAAGAAAACCAGTTTTTGCAGGATTAACTCCCTCAATAGCTTCAATTCCTGGTTCAGAAATAAATCTTATGATTACAATTCCTAAAATTATAATAGCAGCTACTATGTAAGTTCTGTTTTTTGATTTCTTATAATTTTTTAAAATATACCTAACAGCTAATACCATTGCTATTATAAGAAAAAGACTGAATAAAATATTAAATCCACCTGCACTCCATGCTTCTTGAACAGGATCTACTGAGATTAAAACAGCCGCTAAACCACCTAAAGCTGTAAAACCCATTATCCCAAAGTTAATAAGACCAGCATAACCCCATTGAATGTTGGCACCCATTGTCATTACTGCTGAAATTAGACAAAGATTAAATATTGATAAAGCTATGTTCCAAGACTGGAATATACCAACAAGGATAATTAGCCCAATCATTATACTGTATGCAGCAATTACATTTAAATTTTTTCTCACAACACCTTCCCTTTAAATATACCTGATGGACGATAAAGTAAGACGATGACTAAGATTGAAAAAGATACTGCAAATTTATAATCTGTAGAGAGTAATTGAATCAACCCATCTGGCTCCATACTTTCAGGTAAAACATACATGAAAAATTTTCTATAAGCGTAAGTTAACAATATTTCAGAGAAGGCAATTACATATCCACCGAGAAAGGCTCCAAATGGATTACCAATGCCGCCTACTATAGCCGCTGCAAATATTGGTAGCATATTATTAAAGTAAGTGAATGGTTTAAAGCTTTTATCTAAACCATATAAAGCACCACCAATTGTTGCAAGAATGCCTGCTATGACCCAAGTTATCATGACAATTTTTTTGGGATCGATACCTGATAATAATGCTAAATCCTCGTTATCAGAGTATGCTCTCATACTTTTTCCTGTTTTAGTTTTATTTAAAAACCAAAAAAGAGTTGAAACTAAAATCAATGTAACAATAATCGTGATAACTTGAGTAGATTTTATTGCAAGACCCTCGTT
>CACBFJ010000020.1 GCA_902538495.1 uncultured Pelagibacteraceae bacterium
AAAAACTTTCTTCATCAGAAGTTACGAAAGCCTTTATTGAAAGATCTGAAAAATCAAAAATGCTTAATGCTTTTATTACTGAAGACTTTACATCCGCTTTAGATAAAGCAAAAAAATTTGATCAGAAACCTAATTTAGATTTAAAATTACCTGGTATTCCAATTGCCGTTAAAGATTTATTTTGCACAAAAAATGTTAAAACAACTGCTGGTAGCAAGATTTTGAATAATTTTGTGCCAACATACGAGTCAACTGTAACAGAAAATATTTGGAGTGAAGGTGCAATTCTTTTGGGTAAGTTAAATTGTGATGAGTTTGCAATGGGCTCCTCGAATGAGACTAGTTTTTTCGGTAATGTCCAAAATCCTATTGATAAAAATTTAGTACCGGGCGGTTCCTCTGGAGGATCTGCATCAGCTGTTGCTGGACAATTAACACCAATTACAATTGGTACAGATACCGGTGGGTCAATAAGACAGCCAGCTTCTTTCACTGGAACAGTTGGTTTAAAACCAACCTATGGTAGTTGTTCAAGATATGGAATTGTTGCTTTTGCTTCTTCATTAGATCAAGCAGGGCCAATGGCACAAAATGTTAAAGATTGTGCTTTACTACAGGAAGTAATCAGTAGTTTTGATGCGAAAGATTCAACTTCAATAGATTTTAAACGAAGTAATTATAGTAAAGATCTTACTAATAATATTAAAGGAAAAAAAATTGGAATACCAAAAGAATATAGAGTTGATGGTATGCCTAAAGAAATTGAGGACCTCTGGCAAAAAGGTATTGAATATGTAAGAGATTGTGGTGCAGAAATTATAAACATTTCACTTCCGCACACTAGTTATGCTCTGCCAACTTATTATATAGTTGCCCCAGCTGAAGCATCTTCAAATTTAGCAAGATATGATGGTGTTAAGTATGGATATAGAGCAAATGGTGAAAATTTAATTGATATGTATGAAAAAACTAGGTCAGAAGGTTTTGGTGCGGAAGTTCAAAGAAGGATTATGATTGGAACTTATGTTCTATCATCAGGGTATTATGATGCATATTATTTAAAAGCTCAAAAGGTTAGAAGATTAATTAAAAATGATTTTGATGAAGCATATAAAAAAGTAGACGCAATTTTAACTCCATCTACACCTAGCTCAGCTTTCAAAATTGGTGAAAAAACAAATGATCCTGTTTCTATGTACCTCAACGATATATTTACAGTACCTGTTAATTTAGCTGGTTTACCAGGCATTTCAATTCCTGCAGGACATGACGCAAAAGGTTATCCCCTTGGTTTACAAATAATTGGTAAAGCCTTCGATGAACAAAATATATTGAATATTGCATTTGCAATGGAGGAAAAAATAAATTTTAAAAATAAAATTACTGATTGGTGGATTAAATGAGTAAAAAGAGTCGAGAATATTTGATTAATCGTAAAGATAATCAATATGAAGTTATAATAGGTTTAGAAGTTCATGCTCAAGTATTATCCGATTCAAAATTATTTTCTACTTCTGCTACAAAATTTGGTGCTGAACCTAATACTCAAGTAAGTTTAGTTGATGCAGCTTTTCCAGGTATGCTACCAGTAATAAATGAATTTTGTGTTAAACAAGCAATAAAAACTGGCATAGGTCTTAATGCAAAAATAAATAAACGTTCAGTTTTTGATAGAAAAAATTATTTTTATGCAGATTTACCACAAGGATATCAAATTTCACAATTTAAAGATCCAATAGTGGGTGAGGGTAAAGTTATTATAGATTTGCCTGATGGTCATAAAGAAGTAGGCATAGAAAGATTACATTTAGAACAAGATGCAGGAAAGAGTATACATGATTTAGATCCTCAAAATACTTTTGTCGATTTGAATAGATCAGGAGTAGCTTTAATGGAAATTGTAAGTAAACCAGACCTTAGATCCCCTGATGAAGTAAGCATATATATAAAAAAATTGAGATCAATCATGCGATATTTAGGAACTTGTGATGGAAATATGCAAGAAGGATCATTAAGAGCAGATGTTAATGTATCCGTAAGGGAAAAAGGATCAAAAGAGTTTGGAACAAGATGTGAAATTAAAAATGTAAACTCGATCAAATTTATGCAAATGGCTATAGAATATGAGGCTAATAGACAAGTTGATCTAATTGAAGAGGGTAAAAAAATTGATCAGGAAACTAGATTATTTGACACTAAGAAAAATGAGACAAGATCAATGAGATCGAAAGAAGATGCTCATGATTATAGATATTTCCCCGATCCAGATTTATTACCATTAGAAGTCTCAGACGAATTTGTAAACAAACTTAAAAGTGAAATTCCAGAGTTACCTGATGATAAGAAGAAAAGATTTATTAATGAATTTAAGTTATCAGCTTATGAAGCAACAATCTTAGTTTCTGATATAGAAATAGCAAAATATTTTGAAGAAGTTGTAGCAAAAATGGGTAAGAATAAAGATATGAAACTTGCAGTCAATTGGATTACTGGAGAGCTTTTTGCTGTTTTAAATAGTAAAAATTTAGAAATTACACAAAGCCCTGTAAGTGCAAAAAATTTGGCAATATTAGTAAATTTAATTAAGAATGGAACAATTTCAGGAAAAATTGCTAAAACAGTTTTTGAACTAATGTTAAAGAATGATGAAGATCCTCAAAAAATTGTAGAAGAAAAAGGTTTAAAACAACAAAGCGATCCAAAAGCATTAGAGGAATTGATAGATAAGATAATTAACAACAATAGAGAAAAAGCTATTGAATACAAGCAAGGCAAAGAAAAACTTTTTGGTTTTTTTGTAGGTCAAGCTATGAAAGCCTCTGGTGGAAAAGCAAATCCTCAATTGATTAATGAGATCTTAAAAAAAAAATTATAAGGGTTATGGGTTCTGACCTTAATATTACAAAGCATCTACAAAATTATATATTAAAACATGGTTTAAAACTTCATCCAGTACAAAAGGAAATAATTAATTATAATCTTAAATTAGGTGATATTAAAAGAATGCAAATATCAATATCACAATGTCAATTTCTTCATTTAATTATTAAAGTTTCTAAAATTAAGAAAGTATTAGAAATCGGAACCTTCACTGGCCTAAGTACATTATCCATGGCATTAGCTTTACCTGATAATGGAGAAATTATTGCTTTAGATAAAAATG
>CACBFJ010000021.1 GCA_902538495.1 uncultured Pelagibacteraceae bacterium
ATAGCAATGATAAAACTATTTTTTGCAGCTAATCCCCAAGGATTTTTAGTCCCATAAATCATATCCTGATACCATCTTAAAGAAAACGCATCAGGATCTAAACGTTTCATTCCATCAGAAAAAACTAAAAATTCCTCAGCATTAAAAGATAATGGAAAAATAACAAACAATGGTGCAACAAGAAAAAAGAATACTGCTGCACAAATTGTCAAATAAACATAGTGCCAAATTCTATAATGTGGTTCTGTATATTTGGGTAAAGCCATTTTGTTTATCCTAATTTAATGTTATCTATTCCAACTAATTTATTGTACAGCCAATAAATGACTAATACTCCACTTAACAACATAAGTCCCATTGCTGAAGCAAAACTCCAATCGAGAGTACTTTTCATATGAAATGCTATCTGGTTACTTATTAACGTACCTGAAGCTCCACCAACTAAAGCTGGGGTAATGTAATAACCAATTGCTAAAATAAAAACTAATAAACATCCCGCTCCAATACCTGGGATAGTTAAAGGAAAATAGACCTTCCAAAAAGCCACAAAAGGTGTTCCACCTAATGACTTACCAGCTCTCATTAAACTTGGAGAGATTGTTTTCATCACGCTGTAAAGTGGCAGAACCATAAAAGGCAGTAAAATTTGCGTCATTGCAACATAACTGCCTGTTTTATTAAACATCATTTCTAGCCTGTTATCATCGCTTACTAATCCAATCATGACAAAGAAATCATTTACTATTCCTTGCTGTTGTAGAAGAATCATCCAACTAGCAGTTCTAACTAATAATGAGGTCCAAAAAGGAAGTAAGACACAGATCATTAAAAGGTTACTGTACTTCATCGGTAATGTTGCCAGTAAGTGTGCAATTGGATATGCCATTAAAAAACAAAACACTGTAACAAAGAATGCAATCTCTAAAGTCCTCATCCATAAAATTCTATGAACTCTTCTATCTTCAGGAACATTGATTATTTCTCCTTTTTCATTTTCATACATATCAATCCCCTTTAAATATTTTTGATAAGTATATGCAGGAGCTCTTCTTTTAATTGCTCTCCAATATTCAACATCAGCCCATCTTCGATGAACAGACATAATTTGTTCTTTATAATTACCCTCTTCAAAAGATTTGGACTTTCTTCTTAATTTTTTAATAATACTTTTAAAACCATTTTTTGTATAATTAAGTTGTGTTGAAAGTTTTCCTTCTCGTTCCTCTTCAATCAATTTTTGAAAATCAAAATAGAAAGCTTCAAATACTTCTTCAGGAGGAAGATCCTGTCCGTCCCATTTTTCCATGGATTTAAAAGTTTTAGGAAGCATCTCAGTAACCATTTTATCGTCAACACTTCTCATAAGCATGTCGCCTATTGGAAACACATATGTAATAATTATGAACAACAATAATGGAGCAACAAGTAAAAAAGCTTTAATCTTATTTTTCTTTTCTGCTTTTTTAAGGCTTACTTCTAAAGGAATTCCGTCAGTTGTTAAAATTTGTTTTGTTTCTGAACTCATAAATAAAAAGGGCGGTTAATAATAACCGCCCTCTCAATATATTATAAAATTTTAATCTTTAAAACTTAAAATTAAAATCCTGCTTTCATTGCTTCCCATTTTTCACCAAGTTCTGTTCCGTTATCAGCCCAGTAAAGTGGATCTACTAAGAAGTAATTTTTAGTGTTTGCTGGTGCAGTTGGCATATTAGGTACCATGTTTGTTTTACCATCTTTGTACCATGGCTCACCTTTTTCCATTACAGCAATAGATGATTTTCTCCAAGGAGCATATGCAATATATTTTGCACTTCCTGCTAGACCTTCTGTACTTGTCATCTCAGCTAAAGCTTTTTTAGCATCAGCTTCATTTGGCGAACCTTTAACTAATACAAAATACTCATAGTCTAGACCTTGAGCATCCCATACTTGTACGATTGGAGCACCTTCTCCAACAGCAGCATTAAAGAATCTACCATTCCAGCCAGTTGCCATAACAACTTCACCACTCATTAATAGTTCTGGTGGTTGAGCACCTGCAGACCAAAATACACATCCACCTTGTGGGTCTGTGCAAAGTTTTTTGATCTTATCCATAGCTCTTTGAACACCTTTGTCAGTGTTTAAAGCCTTATAGATTTTTGCTCCACCTTTACCTGGTTTGATACCATCTGCAGCTAAAGCAATCTCTAAGTTTGTTAGAGCGCCTTTGTAGATAGCTCTTTTTCCAGGGAATTTTTTAGTGTTAAAGAAATCTTTGATAGTCTTTGGAGTACCTTTAACGTTATCTGAGTTATAAGCATAGTTCCAAGAGTATAAAATATTTCCTACAGCACATTCACTTGGCATGCTAGTGAAAAAGTCTTTACTTGCAGGAGTTCCATCTGGAGCTGCTGGGAAGTCTTTGTCAAAATCAAATTTAACAAATAAACCTTCATCACAGCCATTGAT
>CACBFJ010000022.1 GCA_902538495.1 uncultured Pelagibacteraceae bacterium
TAATATTTTGGACATTTTTTTCAAAATTTTTCTCTTCGTCTTCACCTATTTCTTTTGATTTCAAGAGTTTTTTTAATTCGTCATTAGCATCTCTTCGAATATTTCTAATAGAAATTTTACATTTTTCTCCCATTGATTTTATCAATTTTTTTAAATCTATTCTTCGCTCTTCATTTAATTCTGGGATAGGTAATCGTATCAGTTGTCCATCTATTTGTGGATTTAATCCTAATTCAGATTTTTTAATTGCAGCATCAATCAAAGATACGTTACTTTGATCCCATACTTGAATATTAATTATTCGTGGTTCTGGAGTTGTTATACTGCCTATTTGATTAATAGGCATTTTTTGTCCATAAACATCAACTTTTATAGTGTCAAGCATTGCGGCATTTGCTCTACCTGTTCTCAATGATGATAGTTCTTTAGAAAAAACTTCAATAGCTTTATCCATCTTAAGGCTATGTGATTTTTCATCGAACATTTATTCGCCTATTTTAATTCTACTAAACTCTCTAATTTTTAAATCATTAATTGAAAGTTCTTTAATAATATCCTTAACTTTTTTTTTTGGTTCCATAACCCAAGCTTGGGTCAAAAGAGCATTTTCTTCTTTAAATTTATTCATTTTTCCTAAACCAATTTTTTTAATTATTTCATCAGGTTTTCCAGAATTCTTAAGTTCTTCATTTACTAGCTCTTGTTCTTTGTCCAATATATCTTTATCAATTAAATTTGATTCTAAAGCTAAAGGATTTGATGCAGCTATGTGCATAGATAATTGTTTACCAAAATTTTTGACAGTATCTGAAACATCTTTTGTTTCTAAAGAAACAACTACTGCTAACTTTCCAAGATTATCTTTTACAATTGTATGAAGGTATTGAAAATTAATGGATGAATTATTTGAGATTGTTTTTGTTTTGCCGATAGTAATTTTTTCACCGATTTTGGCTATTAAAGCCACAAGATTATCATTAACTGATTTTCCATTCTGCATTTGCGTATTTTTAAGTTCCTCAATATTAGAATTTTTTTCATTATTAAGATCACTGAGCTCTTTGACAAAATCTATAAAATTTTGATTTTTTGCAACAAAATCAGTTTCACAGTTAACCTCAATTATTGATGTTTTCTTATAATCGCCACTTATAGCTACCACGCCCTCTTTAGCCTCTCTTGACATTTTTTTTGAAGCCTTTGAAATTCCTTTTATTCTCAATATTTCAAATGCTTTATCTAGATCACCATTAGACTCTTTAATAGCTAAATTACAGTCTTTGAATCCAGCACCTGTTGCTTCTCTGAGTTTTTTTACCTTCTCTATGTCACTCATATTAATTTAATTTTTCTTTACTTTTTTCAGAGAATTTTTTATCTAGTTTTTCTCTATCAATTTCTTGTCTTGTTTTATCTGTTTTTTTTCCATTATCTTTATCAACAGATTTTTTCATTTCTGATTTTGGAACATCTTTTTTTGCACTAATAATAGTCTCTTTTATTAAAGAACAATATAAATCAATTGATCTTCTCGCGTCATCATTTCCAGGTATAGGAAAGTCTATACCGTCAGGATCGGAGTTGCTATCAAGGATAGCTATAATAGGGATACCTAATTTAGAAGACTCTTGAATTGCTAAAGACTCATAATTTGTATCAATAATGAAGACTAAATCGGGAATTTTTTTCATTTCAGAAATTCCTCCTAATGATCTTTGAAGTTTATCTTTTTTAACACTCATTTTTAAAAGTTCTTTTTTTGTAAAACCTCTATTTTCAGATGTTAAATCAACTTCTAACTTTTTGAGTTTTTTAATCGAGTTTGAAATCGTTCCCCAATTTGTTAGCATTCCTCCTAGCCATCTATAATTTACAAAGTACTGGTCAGTTTCTTTTGCTACTTCAGCAATTGCCTCTGAAGCTTGTTTTTTAGTTGAAACAAATAAGATTTTTCCGTTACTTGAAATCGTTTGATAAACTTTTTCAAGCGCAATTTTAGTAAGTTGTAATGTTTGAGTAAGATCAATTATGTGTATTGAGTCTCTTTTTCCAAAAATATATCTCTTCATTTTTGGATTCCATCTTAAAGTTTTATGGCCTAAGTGGACTCCAGCCTCTAGTAATTGTTGTATCGTAACGTTAGGTATCTTCATATTTATTCCCGGTTAAGCCACCACAGTAGTTTCCAATTAAGGACCGGAGGTTTAAAACCAAAAACTGTGTGCGTATTAATTAATTTGCGAATATTTACAAATATTTCATTAATTTAACAAGCTTAATTTAATGAATTATTGATGATATTTCCTTATTTCTTAATAGATTAA
>CACBFJ010000023.1 GCA_902538495.1 uncultured Pelagibacteraceae bacterium
AATCAATGACAACAATACAGGTATTTCTGGTTTAGAAAAATCCCTGAATGATAAACTTAAAATTTCAACTGAGCCAATCGTATTAACTTTAGATAAAAATATTCAATATTTAATAAGAAATGAATTAATAAAGTTCAATAAAATTTTTGATACTAAAGGAAGTGCAGCAATTTTAATGAATGTCAATAATGGTGAAATTTTATCTTTAGTTTCTTTGCCAGACTTTGACCCAAATAAAAGAGAGAGAATTACTGATATAAATTATATTAATAGAGCAACAAAAGGAGTTTATGAATTTGGCTCAGTTTTTAAAACATTCACTCTAGCAGCAGCATTTAATGAGAAAATTATTGAGCCAGATTTTAAATTTACAAATTTACCAAAATCTTTGACATGCGCTGGATTTCCAATTAGAGAATACGACAACAAAATACCCTCAGATCTTACAGCTGAACAAATTTTAATAAGATCTGGAAATATAGGATCCGTTAGAATCGGCCAAAAAGTTGGAGAAGAAAAATTTAAATTATTTTTGTCAAAACTCGGTTTATTAAAAAAAGTTGACTTTGATATTGAAGAAGTTGGTAAGCCAATTGATTTTAAGTGGGGAAAATGTCCATTAGCTACAGCCTCTTTTGGTCATGGTATTACAACTACATTGCTTCAAGTTGTCAAAGCTTACTCAATCATTGTAAATGGAGGTTATTATATTAAGCCAACTCTTGTTAAGACCGTTAAGAGAATAAAGGCTGAAAAGATTTTAGATGAAAATATTTCAATAAAAATTTTACCAATTTTAAGAAAGATCGTGTCTACTAAAGAGGGCACAGCTAAATTAGCTGATATTTATGGGTACGATATTGGTGGTAAAACAGGAACTGCAAATAAAAGTATTAAAGGTGTTTATTCAAATGAAAAAGTTAATACTTTTGTTTCAGTTTTTCCTACAAAAAATCCAAAGTTTATTCTAGCGGTCATGTTAGATGCACCTAAAATAAATAGTGACTATATTTACAATTATAGAGATGGATCAAATTTTAAATTGAAAGGAAGCCCAAGAAATACTGCTGGTTGGAACAGTGTGGAAGCAGCAGGTCATATTGTAGAAAAAATTGGGCCTATTTTAGCCACAAAATATAGTGAAATTAATTAATTTATGCAGCTTAAAGATTATTTTCCTAAAATTAAGAAAGAATATTCTAAACTTTTTTTTTCTGGTGTTACTTTTGAAAGTTCAAAGATCAAAAGAAATGATATTTTCTTTGCAATAAAAGGAAATAATTTTGATGGTAATGATTTTATACCAATTGTAATAAAAAGAGGTTGTAGAATTGTTGTCACTGAAAAAAAAATCAAAGAAAAGCTTAAAGGAATTTTATTCATTTATACAAAAAATGTTAGAAAACTATTAGCAGAAGTTTCATTTAAAATTTATAAAAATCACCCAAAAAATTTAATTGCAGTCACTGGAACAAATGGAAAATCATCTGTTTCTAATTTTTACTATCAAATATTGAAATTGAACAATAAAAAAGTCGCCTCTATTGGCACGTTAGGAGTTAAGTCCAATGGTATCAACTTTGATTTATTTAATACCACAGTTGATCCAATTAGTTTAGGAAAAATATTGGATAAACTTAAAAAAAGAGGAGTTCAAAATGTTATTATGGAGGCTTCAAGTCATGGTCTTGAACAAAATAGACTTGATGGTTTGTTGTTTAATTTAGGAATATTTACAAATTTTTCCCAAGATCATCTAGATTACCATAAAAGTTTAAATAATTATCTTAAAGCAAAACTTTACTTATTTGAGAATCTTATAAAAAAATCAGGTTATATTATAACAGATAATAAATTACAAGAGTTTAATAAAATAAAAAAAATTTCATTAAAAAGAAATCTTAAACTTCTCAACATAAACAAAGACATTCCATTCAAAATTCTATCTCACTCATATCAAGGAGAGACACAAGTAATAAAAATAGAATATAAAAAATCAATTAAAGTTGTAAAACTTAATTTAATTGGAAAAATTCAACTAAAAAATATTTTGATGGCAATTATTGCAGCAAAAAAAAGTAATTTAAGTTTAGACAGAATTTTTAAAGTTCTACCGAAAATTATACCAGTTGAAGGAAGATCTGAAAAAGTTGGTAGAATTAAAAATAATTCAAAAGTAATCCTTGATTATGCTCACACGCCAGAGGCTTTGAAGACATGTTTATTAAATTTAAGAGATCAGTTTAAATATAAAAAGATTTCTTTACTTTTTGGTTGTGGTGGAAATAGAGATCAAAATAAAAGATCTAAAATGGGTAG
>CACBFJ010000024.1 GCA_902538495.1 uncultured Pelagibacteraceae bacterium
ACCAATGCTATCCACACAAAATTTTAACAGGAAGAAAAGATAAAATAAGAACGCTTCGGCAAGGAGGTGGTCTCTCAGGATTTACGAAGCGTTTAGAAAGTGAATATGATCCTTTTGGAGCTGCTCATAGCTCCACTTCAATTTCATCTGCTTTAGGAATTGCAGAGGCAAATAAATTATCAAAAAAATCAGAAAATGTTATCGCAGTGATTGGTGACGGTGCAATAAGCGCAGGTATGGCTTATGAAGCCATGAATAATGCGGGTGCCTCAAAAACTAAAATGATTGTGATACTAAATGATAACGATATGTCAATTGCAAGACCTGTGGGAGCAATGGGAACATATTTAGCTAAAATTTTTTCTGGTAAAATCTATTTTAGTTTAAGAGAAACTATAAAATTGATAACATCTGCATTTTCGAAAAGATTTAGTGCAAAAGCAGGTAAAGCTGAAGATTTATTAAGATCAGCTGTAACAGGTGGAACTTTATTTAGTTCATTAGGTTTCTATTATATCGGTCCTATAGATGGTCATGACCTATCTTCATTAATTCCAATTTTAAGAAATGCTAGGGACTCAAAACACAAAGGTCCAATTTTAATTCACATTAAAACAAAAAAAGGAAAAGGTTATTCTTTTGCTGAAGAAGCAAAAGATCATTATCATGGAGTATCGAAATTTAATGTAAAGACAGGAGAACAGGAAAAAAGTTCCAGTAAAATACCATCATATACTAAAGTTTTTGCTGATACTCTCATACAACACGCAAAAAAAGATAGTAAAATAGTTGCGATAACTGCGGCTATGCCAGATGGAACTGGATTAAGCAATTTTCGAAAAGAATTTCCAGACAGAACTTATGATGTTGGTATTGCTGAACAACATGCGGTTACTTTTGCTGCTGGTTTGGCAACTGAGAATTATAAACCTTATGCAGCAATTTACTCAACATTTCTTCAGAGAGCATATGATCAAGTTGTTCATGATGTTGCAATACAGAGTTTACCCGTAAGATTTGCGATAGATAGAGCAGGGCTAGTTGGAGCTGATGGACCTACACATGCAGGAAGTTTCGATACGACCTATTTAGCAACATTACCAAATTTTATTGTGATGGCTGCTAGTGATGAGGCGGAGTTAGTTAGAATGATAAATACTTCTACAGAGATTAATGATAGACCATGTGCATTTAGATACCCCAGAGGAGCAGGTATTGGATCAGTATTACCCTCAATTAATGAAAAAATAGAGATTGGTAAGTCAAGAATTATTCAAGAGGGAAAAAAATTGGCCTTAATAAATTTTGGAGCTAGATTAAATGAAAGCTTAAAAGCATCAGAAAATTTAAAAAAAAAGGGAGTAAATATCACAATAGTTGACGCTAGGTTTGCAAAACCATTAGATGAAAATTTAATATGGCAATTAGCAACAACTCATGAAGCGATTATAACAATTGAAGAGGGATCCATCGGTGGATTTGGTTCTCATGTAGTTGATTTTTTGACAAAAAAGGGATTGATGGACTCAAATTTAAAATTTAGGTCAATGAAACTCCCAGATATTTTTATAGATCAAGATAAACCCGATAACATGTATAACAAGCAAATTTAGATTATATTTCAATTGAAGAACAAATTTTAGATGTATTAAATTCTAATATTATTTTACAAAAACAAAAATAAAATTTTTATCCACATTGAGCTTGATTCAATAAATAATGATCAAGCAAGACACATGATAGCATTGCTTCACCTACTGGCACTGCTCTAATTCCAACACACGGATCATGTCTACCTTTAACAGAAATTGTGGTATTTTTTCCAAATTTATTTATTGTTTTTCTACTCTTTAAAATCGATGAGGTAGGCTTTACAGCAAATGAAACAATTATTTGTTGACCAGAAGAGATACCACCAAGAATTCCACCTGCGTTATTTGAATTAAATTTTAATTTGTTTTTTGATTGTGAAATTTCATCTGAATTTTCCTCTCCTGACAACTGTGCAGAATTCATTCCGGAACCAATATTAACACCTTTAACTGCATTTATACTCATCATTGCTGAAGCAATATCAGAGTCAAGCTTTGAATAAATTGGTGCTCCTAACCCTGCTGGGATACCATTTGCTCTAATTTCAATTACAGCACCACAAGATGAACCAGCTTTTCTAATACTTAAAAGATATTTTTCCCATATTTTAAGCATAGATTTATCAG
>CACBFJ010000025.1 GCA_902538495.1 uncultured Pelagibacteraceae bacterium
GTGGGCCCGCCAGGACTCGAACCTGGGACCAATACATTATGAGTGTACTGCTCTAACCAACTGAGCTACAGGCCCTTTTATAGAACAATTTATTATAATAAAACAATATATTAGACAAGAATAGATCTTTTTACTATTTAAATTTTTATGGTGGGCCGTGTTGGTTACGCTCCAACTACCCCTGCAATGTCAATGCAGTACTCTACTATTGAGCTAACGGCCCAAAAATAATTCTTAACTTTCTAAGAAACTTTTTAGCTGTTTTGATCTACTTGGATGTTTCAATTTTCGGAGAGCTTTAGCTTCAATTTGTCTAATTCTTTCTCTTGTTACTGAAAATTGTAAACCAACTTCCTCCAAAGTATGATCCGTGTTCATTCCCACTCCAAATCTCATTCTTAAAACTCTTTCTTCTCTTGGTGTAAGAGTTGATAATATTTTTGTAGTAGCTTCTCCCAAGTTGGATTTAATAGCTTGCTCAAGCGGAGCAAGAGCTTTAGTATCTTCTATAAAGTCACCTAGGCTGCTATCCTCTTCATCACCAACTGGTTTTTCTAAGGAGACGGGCTCTTTTGAGATTTTAAGAACTTTTCTTACTTTATCTAGGGGCATTCTTAATTTTTTAGCTAGTTCCTCAGGTGTTGCCTCTCTTCCAAATTCACTAAGTATTAATCTTTGAGTTCTTACAATCTTATTTATAGTCTCAATCATATGAACCGGAATTCTTATCGTTCTTGCCTGATCTGCAATAGATCTTGTTATCGCTTGTCTTATCCACCAGGTAGCATAAGTAGAAAATTTATAACCTCTCCTGTATTCGAATTTATCAACTGCTTTCATTAATCCAATGTTTCCCTCTTGAATTAAGTCCAAAAATTGCAAACCTCTGTTTGTATATTTCTTGGCAATCGAGATAACTAGTCTCAAATTTGCTTCAACCATCTCTTTTTTTGCAATTCTAGACTCTTTCTCTCCTTTTTGTACTCTGCTAACTAACTTTTTATAGTCAGTTACCGACATTCCTAATTTATGACTTATTTCAACTAATCTATCTCTAATATTTTTGAATTCATTTTTATTTTTTGAGAAAAACTGCTTCCATAAAGAATTCGTATCCAAAAACTTTTTTAAATTAGGGTTGATTTCATTACCTATATAAAACTTTATAAATTCATTTCGAGAAATCTTATGATCTATAGCTAATCTAAGTAAATTTCCCTCTAAAGAAACAATCTTTTTATTCTCTATATAATGTTTTTGAACTAACTCTTCTAAAACAGATGGCGACAATTGAAGAGATTTGATATTTTCCAGAATATCATTAACAATCTTGTCGTGACCTTTTTCTTTTGCAGGTGAAAAGGTCTTAGAATTTAATACACAATCTAGTTTTTCTTTTTGATACTTGATTAGCTTATTATATTCTTTAGTTAATAAATTAACTGTTTTTAATACTTTAGGTTTTATCTCACTCTCCATTGCAGCAAGTGTAGGATTAAAATCTTCATCTTCTTCACTGGCACCTTCTTCTTTTTCTAATTCTCCAGAATTTTTTTGTTTTGCACTGGGTCCCGTAGTTTCATCTTCCATATAATTCGTATCAATATCGATTATTTCTCTTACCAAAATTTCATCTTTTTGAAGTTTTTCGTTCCATTCAAAAAACTGCTGAGCCGTAATTGGACTTTGGGATAATGCGATCAACATTACATCTTTCCCTGCTTCAATTCTTTTCGCTATAGCTATCTCCCCTTCTCTTGATAATAATTCCACACCCCCCATTTCTCTGAGATACATTCTAATAGGGTCATCACTCTTCTCGATTGTTTTACCTTCTTCTTTTGATGAGCTATCTTTTTTTCTTAGAACTTTAAAATCAGACTTTTTTTCTACTAAAGTAACTTTTTCATCAAGAATATGTATAAATGCTTGGGCAAGATTTTCGTCTGATAAATTTCTTTTTCCAAGTGATTTGCTTAACTCCTCGTAAGTAATGAACCCTCTGTGGGTTCCACGACCCATAAGTCTAGCAAATGATTTTGTAATAATTCTTTCCACAGCAATAAATTTGAAGAGTCTTATATAATGTTAAATTTATAAAAATCCATTAATAAATAATGTAAATTAATTGATATTTTGCTTTTTTTTAAGCTCTTTTAGCTCATTAAATGTTGTCTCACTAAGATCTTTAGAAAACTTCGATTCTAATTCTTGAA
>CACBFJ010000026.1 GCA_902538495.1 uncultured Pelagibacteraceae bacterium
TTTGACTATTATTCCTTCTGGAAGATTTGATATTGGTCACACTATTTTAGGATCCTATAGTGAAGCTGGTAATGGTGGTATTGATGTTGAAAATCAACACATTCGAACGAAAAAAGTTAGAGCAGGTTTTGCTGCAGTCGAAGATGTCTTAAATGAAAAATATACAATAAAAAGACACGGAAAAATTGAATACATAATGGATTTGGATCAATCCTCAAAGTTTAAATATACATATACAGGTGACAGCAGTGTAACTTTTGATGATAGTTTATCTTCTGGAGCCTTGCACAGTATTAATGGTGAGATTGGGATTGATATCGTGCTTCAGGATAATTTTAGTGTTTTTTTAATATATGAAAGAAACCAAGCACTAGGATTAGGACATACTGATAAAATTCATATTGCTATTGGATATCTGCCAAATAAAGAAACAAATTATGCTTTTAATATTCAAGGATCTGATGATCTAAGATCAGAATATATTTTAAGCAAAACCATTAATGATTTTGAATTAGATTTTAAGATAATAAATGAAGACCCTTTTAATATAAGTGATATTAAGCAAGCTTTTTTTAATTTAAGAAAAGTTTTTTAAATTAGATATTTTGTAAAGCAGTCACTTCTAGTTTTTTAGTCTTTAATGATTTAATTGCCTCCAAACAAGCATATGCAGTTGACATATTTGTGCAATAAGGAACTTTATTTTTCAAAGTTGCTCTTCTTAAAGCTATGGCATCACTAACTCGATGTTCACTGTTACCGCCACCAGTATTAATTACTAGAGCAATTTTTTTAGCATCCAAAACATCAACAATGTGAGGAGTGCCTGAACTAACTTTATTAATCTTCTTACATTTCATACCAAATTTTCTAATATATTCAGCAGTCCCTTTAGTAGCACACAATTTAAATTTAAGTTTGATCAATTGTTTTGCTAAATCAATCCCCTCGTCTTTATGTGCATCCTTTAATGAAATAAAAGCAAGGCCATCTTTTGGTAAAGAATTAGCAGATGCAATTTGACTTTTAGCAAAAGCCATACCAAAATTTTTATCAAAACCCATAACCTCACCAGTTGATTTCATTTCAGGACCTAAAAGTAAATCGCTATTTGGAAATTTGTTAAATGGAAATACAGCTTCTTTAACAGCATACATTCCTTTAGATTTATCTTTTAAATTAAATTTAGATAATTTTTCACCAGCCATAATTCTTGAGGCAATTTTAGCAAGAGGTAAACCTTTTGCTTTTGATACGAAAGGCACAGTTCTACTTGCTCTTGGATTTACTTCAATTACATAAATTTGATCTTTTTTAATTGCAAATTGAATATTCATAAATCCTTTGACCTTAAGAGCTAAAGCTAATTTTCTTGTTTGATTTTCTATTTCTTTAATCAAATAAGGTTTAATTGAAACAGGGGGTAGACTACACGCTGAGTCTCCAGAGTGAATTCCAGCTTCTTCAATATGTTGCATGATACCTGCAACAAATACATCCTTACCATCAGACAATGCATCCACATCAACTTCCATTGCTTGATTAATAAATTTATCAATCAATATTGGATTATCCTCTGCAGCTTTAAAGGCTTCTTCAACGAACTTTTTTAAATCATTTTTCTCATATACAATTTCCATTGCTCGTCCGCCTAAAACGTAAGAGGGTCTTACAATTAAAGGTAAACCAATTTTATCAGCAATTTTTATTGCTTGTTTGTAAGTTTTAGCAATGCCACTTTCTGCTTGTTTAAGTTTTAATTTATTTAAAAGATTTCTAAATCGATCTCTATCTTCAGCAAGATCAATTGAAGTGTATTGTGTTCCTAAAATTGGAAGCTTGTTTTGATATAAAAATTCAGCCAACTTTATAGGAGTTTGGCCACCAAACTGCGCTATCACTCCAATTAAGTTTCCTTTCTCTTGCTCTTTCTTAATGATGTTAAAAACATATTCCTCTTTAAGAGGTTCAAAATATAATCGATCACTTGTGTCATAATCTGTTGATACAGTTTCTGGATTACAATTGACCATGATTGTTTCAAAACCTGCATCTTTTAAGGCGAAACTTGCTTGGCAACAACAATAATCAAACTCAATTCCCTGACCAATCCTGTTTGGACCCCCTCCTAAGATAATGATTTTTTTCTTTTGAGTTGGTTCCGCTTCACACTCAGAGTTGAGTGAAAAATTTCTTTG